>CAUJJO010000202.1 GCA_963205125.1 Pseudomonadota bacterium
CGGCCGAGTCGCTGGCGCGGCTGCTGCAGGTCGCGCAGGCGGCGCCCTGGGCCGCGGAGTTCGCCAGCTCGCTGCCCATCCTCGGGCAGGACGGCACCCTGCGCCGGGTGCGCGCTGCGGCGGGCGCGGGCCGCGCGCACCTGAAGACCGGCTCGCTCGAGGACGTGAGCGCGGTGGCCGGCTACGTGCTCGGCGCCAGCGGCCGCCGCTTCGTGCTGGTGGCCCTCGTCAACCACCCGCAGGCGCCGGGCGCGCGGCCGGCGCTGCAGGCGCTGGCACAGTGGCTGATCGACGACGGCGCTGCGCGCTCGATGGACGGCGGCGCTGCGCGCGGGACGGAGGGCGGCGCTGCGCGCGGGGCGGAGGGCGGCGCTGCGCGCGGGGCGGAGGACAGCGCTGCGCGCTGAGGCGACCCTCACAAGCAAAGGTGGCTCCGCCACTTTGCTTGACCCCCGCGGGGAGCGGGCCGGGGGCAGCCCGGCCCTGGGGGTGCTCAGAACGGGTTGCCGACGACGCGGGCCACCGCCTGGCTGCCGAGCTGGATCTGGCCGCCGTAGGCGAGGTGGCGATCGTCCGCCCACAGCGAGGTCGCCGAGCTGGCCGACGCGATCAGCGTCTGGTCGGTGCAATCGGGCAGCGCCACGGTGCAGGCGGCGCTGACCACGTCCTTGACGCCGAAGGCCACCGGCACGCGGGCGATCGCCTGCACCGCCTCGTCGGCGAGCACGAGGCCGACGTAGCGGCCGTCGTTGAGGATGGTGGTGCGCAGGCGGCCATTGAAGGCGCTGACCAGGCGACTGATCAGCGCTGCGCGGTCGGTGTCGCCGTTGGCCGCCTTCTGCGCCAGCGCGAAGGGCGAGTAGCCGAGGTCCGGCACCGTGGCCACCAGCACCCGCGGCCCGAGGCCGACGAGGCGGTTGACCTGCTGCGCCAGGCGTTCGCCGCGCTGACCGGCTTCGGCCAGCAGGTCGGCTTCGCTGCGCAGCGGGTACTGCGCGTAGAGCGCGAGGATGTCGTTGCCGCCGGCCAGCACGGTCGCCAGGCCGTTCCCGCTGAAGCCGCCGGCCGCGAGCTGCTGGTCGATCTGCGCCTTCACGTCGTCGGCGGCGGCACCGGCGGCGGCGCGCATCTGGGCCGGCGTGCCGGTGGCACCGGCCGGGTTGCAGCCGTTGAAGACGAAGTCCAGCCGCGCGGCCACGGCCTGCGTCCAGATCGGCTGCAGCGTGCAGTCGATCGCCCCGGTGCTGCTGTTGTGGGGATTGACGGTGTAGCGCAACCCGTCCGCGCGCACGAGGCTGGACTCGTCGCCGAAGACGACCATCTGATCGGGCTTGAAGGGCTCGATCTGCGAGGTGCCGCCGCCGCACGCGGCCAGCAGGAGGCCCGCGACCGCGCCGGCCACTGCCAGGCGTGCGAGTTGCGCCATGCGACGCCCAGGGTTCATGATCGACTCCGAAGTTGTGCGGGCAGATTCCGGTCCGGCCGGACGGCTCAGGCGGCGGCAGCGGCGGCGCGGCCGAGCCGATCGCGCACACCCTCCCAGGCAGGATCCGGCGGCGGCGCCTCGACCCAGATCAGTCGCACGCCGGCTGCATCGAGCTTGCGCAGCACCGCATACAACTCGTGTGCCGCGGCCGCGGGCTCGTCGGGCATGCGCTCGAGCAGGATGCCCGGGCCCGCCCGCCTGAGGGTGCGGGAATATACCGCGAGGCCGCTCGAACCCGGGGCGCTGTGCAGGATCTGCAGCGCCTGGCGCAGCAGCTCGCCGGGCATCACCCGCAGCGTCGCGCGCGGCGCGTAGTGCGCCTGCAGCGTGCCCGAGGCGCGCGGCGCGTCGGCGCCCGGGGCCTGCAGCGCGCGGCCGAGTGCGGCTTCGAGCGCCGCGCGATCGAGTCCGCCCGGGCGCAGCAGGGCCGGTTCGGCACGCGTGCAGTCGACGATCGCCGACTCGATGCCCAGCGTGCAGTCGCCGCCATCGAGCACCATCAGCTCGGGGCCGAGCTCTTCCAGCACATGCGAGGCGCGGGTCGGGCTCAGGCGGCCGAAGCGATTGGCGCTGGGTGCGGCCACGCCCTGCACGCCGCGCGCGGCGGCCGCCTGCAGCAGCGCCTGCGCCACCGGATGCGAGGGCATGCGCAGGCCGAGGGTCGCCTGCCCGCCTGCGGCCGCCCCGGCCACGCCTTCGCGGCGCGGCACGATCAGCGTCAGCGGCCCGGGCCAGAACTGCTGCGCAAGCGTCCGTGCCGCCGCACTCGAGAGATCGCCGAAGTGCCGTGCGGCGTCCATCGTCGCGACATGCACGATCAGCGGATGGTCGGCAGGCCGCCCCTTGGCCGCGAAGATCGCAGCCACCGCCGCGTCGTCGTCGGCGCGGGCGCCCAGGCCGTAGACCGTCTCGGTGGCAAAGGCGACCAGGCCGCCGCCGGCCAGACGGTCGGCCGCAGCCGCCAGCGCCAGCGGGTCCTGTCCGTCGAGGATGGGCATCGCGAATTCCTTTCGGCCCGGCTTCAGAACGCCGGCAGGCCCAGCCGCCGTGCCGCCTGCAGCGCGGTGTCGCGCGCCGCCGCGGCCGTGGCTGCGGTCACCGTGAGATGGCCCATCTTGCGCCCGCGGCGCGGCTCGGCCTTGCCGTAGAGGTGCAGGTGCGCGCCCGGCAGCTCCAGCACCCGCGCCCACTCCGGCTCGCGCGGCACGGCCTGCGGGTCGGCAGCGTCGAACCAGAGATCGCCCAGCAGGTTGAGCATCACCGCCGCCGAGTGCTGGCGCGGCGGCGAGAGCGGCAGGCCCAGCAGCGTGCGCAGCTGCAGCTCGAACTGCGAGAGCTCGCAGGCATCGAGGCTGGCGTGGCCCGAGTTGTGCGGGCGCGGCGCCATCTCGTTGGCCAGCACGCGGCCGTCCCGCAGCACGAAGAACTCGACGCAGAGCACGCCGACGTAGCCCATCGACTCGGCCAGCCGCTGCGCCAGCGCGGCGGCGTGTTCGGCCGTGGCGGTGTCGATGTCGGGTGCGGGCACCTGCGTCACGGCGAGGATGCCCTCGCGATGCAGGTTCTGCTGCACCGGCAGGTGCACGAGCGCACCGTCGGCGCCGCGCGCGACGATCACGCTCAGCTCGCAGCGGATCGGCAACAGCGCCTCCAGCACGCTGGGCGCGGCACCCAGGCTCTGGCGCCAGGCGCGCGCGAGTTCGGCGCGATCGGCGACGCGGCACTGGCCCTTGCCGTCGTAGCCGAGCTGCGAGGTCTTCAGCACGCCCGGCAGCAGGGCCTCGGGCACGGCGGCAAGATCGGCTTCGGACTCGATCACCGCGTAGGGCGCACAGGGCACGCCGCTGGCGACGAAGTGCGCCTTCTCGCGCGCCCGGTGCTGGCAGATGCGCACCGCCTGCGCCGCAGGCGCCACGCGCAGATGCTGCGCCAGCGCCTGCAGCGAATCCGCCGGCACGTTCTCGAATTCGGTCGTCACGGCGGTGCAGTGACGCGCGAGTTCGGCCAGCGCGGCGCCGTCATCGTAGGCTGCGCGCAACACTCGATCGGCCGCCTGCGCAGCCGGTCCCGCGGCGTCCGGATCGAGCACGAGCACCCGCCAGCCCATGCGCTGCGCGGCGTGCACGAACATCCGCCCGAGCTGCCCGCCGCCCAGCACGCCGACCGTCCGCGCGCGCAGGGCCGCCTGCTGCGCGTCGACTTCCGCCTGCGCAGGCGTCATTTCAACTCCTGCGTCATCGCACGCGCCGCCTCGGTTTGCCGCTGCCGGAAATCGAGCAGTCTTTCGTGCAGGCGCGCATCTTCCAGCGCCAGCATCGCCACCGCGAACAAAGCCGCATTGGCCGCCCCCGCCGGCCCGATCGCGAAGGTCGCCACCGGAATTCCCTTGGGCATCTGCACGATCGAATAAAGCGAATCGAGCCCCTGCAGGAATCGGCTCGCCACCGGCACCCCGAGCACCGGCACCGTCGTCTTCGCCGCCAGCATCCCCGGCAGGTGCGCCGCCCCTCCCGCCCCCGCGATGATCGCCTTCAACCCCCCCGCCGCCGCCGCCTCGGCAAATGCAAACATCTCATCCGGCATCCGATGCGCCGAAACCACGCGCCGCTCATGCGCAACCCCAAACTCATCCAGCACCGCCGCAGCATGCGAGAGGGTCTCCCAATCACTCGAGGAACCCATGACGATTGCGATTTTGTGGTTGTTCATGGTACTTATCGCTCTTCGGCGAGAAAACTTAGCAAGCAACCGACAGTCATGAGTGCTGATCTCCTCTTATAAGGGCGATTTGATCAAGAACCGGAGTTACCGCTGCGCGCAGTGAATTGTACTCGATATCAAGCTCTTTCGCCAAGCTCAAGATTTCCGAATTGAATTGAGCCCTATCGAAGGGGACACCACATATCGCCACAATATCGCTAAGAAAGCGCATACCTACCAGCTTCTCATTTCTTTTCATGTCCATAACAAGATCACATTCTTGCTCAATCCAATCAATCGACGGGCATGCAGATCCAGACTTGGCTCGACACCACATGATCTCCAAGTCGATCAGGCGTTCGCTCACTCCACAACGATGCAGGCCGCCCGCTTCACGCATTCGCGTCAGCGCCTGCGCGGCTTCGAGATAACTCTCCCGCACCTCCATTGCATGGGCATCACACAGATCAAGGACCTCCAGAAGCGCCTGCGCTCCGAATCCATGATGCAGGCCTCGAACTGAGCCAAGTTCTAGAAGCCAGTTTCGTTCAACGTCTTCTTTGTCATTTCGACCAAGGGCACGCCAAGTTCTAATATGAGACAAACCCATGGCGACTCTGTTAAATTCGATAGCCACCATTAAGCCATGATCATGCGCCCGCCTCGAAATACTTCGGGCGACACCATACCATTCCATAGCCGATTTTCTGTCCCCTAGATATTGCAAAGCATCCGCAATCGCCAGAACAAGCCGCGCGCGATGAGAATAGTCCAACAACGAAAACCTGTCCAATGCATCCCTAATATTTTGACCGAAACCGTCGAAATCATCAAAATTGAAATTCAAGTGCGCCAGCCAGACCGACACCTCGGCCCTAAGATCGTTTACATCCGCGGCAACTGCAAGAACATGCGCACGACGCAATCTGTCAGAAAGATTGGCGAAATCCTGATAATATGGAATGAGCGCTTCCAAAATCATTGTTCTAATGACAATTCGCAATATATAGCGCGATGACAAATAGGCGCGTAATTGTTCGAGAATCCGAGACGCCTCATCAATTCTTCCGACTTGCGCCAATGCCACTCCAAGACGACACAAATTCTCAGTTCTAACGTCAGGATCCGTCTCACTCGCGATAAGCGATTCAATAGATGCCAGCGAATTCATAGTCACCAGATCCTCTCCCGCAAAATTTAGGGCTCCAGCCGCGGCGACCGTCCCAGACAGTCAGCACTTCCAAAAGACCCTCAGGAACTCGATCGACGCACGGTTGTGCAGCCTCCGGTATGTGCGCCCGCACACAGCGAGTCGAAGTGTCTCGGAGCATCGTCCTGGGCGATCTGCGCCATGCCGATTGGTGTCCGGAAGCGAGCAAATACAGTCTGGGCGTCGCTCAACGTTGTCTAAGCACACAGAGCATCAAGCAAGCCGCCTTCTCACCAACGAGCCGACACATTACTATTCTTGTCGGCGCTAACCAAGGTAGGTGTCACAGAGCACCTTAAGCCAGCGCGCGAACACACTAACGCTGATGGAGCAACGAAATGGCAACTGCTAAGAAGGCACCCGCAACGAAGGCCGCGCCTGCCAAGAAGGCGGCGCCTGCCAAGAAGGCAGCACCGGCCAAGAAGGCCGCGCCCGCCAAGAAGCCGGCTGCCAAGAAAGCCGCGCCAGCCAAGAAAGCAGCGGCCAAGA
>CAUJJO010000203.1 GCA_963205125.1 Pseudomonadota bacterium
CGTCACCGGCCTCTACACGAACGTGTTCCTGATGGCGATGAACAAGGCCAAGTACGAGGGCCTGCCGGCCGACCTCAAGGCGGTCATCGACAAGAACTCGGGCGACAACTTCATCAAGGAGATCGGCAAGGCCTGGGACGAGGCCGAGCTGCCCGGCCTGCAGCAGGCCAAGGAACTCGGCCATACCATCGTCGAGCTGGCGCCCGACGAGAAGGCGCGCTGGAAGAAGACGACGCAGCCCGTGGTCGACGCCTGGATCGCCGCCACGCCCAACGGCAAGGCCTTGCACGACGAGGCGGTGGCCCTGATCGCGAAGTACGACAAATGAGCGAGGGCGGCAGCGCGGCGGGTGCCGCCGCAGCGATGGCGGCGCGCCCCGGCCTGGAGCGCGTGCTCGACCGCGCCTGCACCTGGCTTGCCGTGGCCGGCGGCCTGGTGATGCTGGCCTTCACCGGCATCTCGGTGGGCAGCATCCTCAGCCGCACCTTCTTCGGCGCGCCGCTGGTGGGCGACTTCGAGCTCACCGAGCGCGGCACCGCGATCGCGGTGTTCGCGATGCTGCCCTACTGCCACCTGCGCGGCGGCAACGTCGTCGTCGACATGTTCGTCAGCCGCTTCCCGCCGGCAGCGCGGCGCGCCATGGCGGTGTTCAGCGACCTGCTGTTCGCGCTCGTCGCCGCGCTCATGACCTGGCGGCTCGCGCTGGGCGGGGTCAACCAGTACGAGTTCAACGACATGTCGATGATGCTGCAGATCCCGACCTGGACGATGTTCGTCCCACTGGTCTTCTCGATGGCGCTGCTGACGCTGGTGTGCCTCGCTCGTGCGGCGCGCGGCGGACGGGAGTTCGCATGAGACACCCTGTCCCCTGCAGGCGCACCGCCCGGAGGATCGCGTCATGAGCGGCATGACGATCTCCTTCGTGATGTTCGGCGTGCTGCTGGCGCTGCTGATGCTCGGCGTCAACGTCGGGCTGTCGCTGCTGGTGGTCGGCGGCGTCGGCTACGTCTGGGTGTCGGGGCTTGCGCCGATGCTCAACTACATGAACACGGCGCCCTACTTCGCGACGGCGACGTACTCGCTCTCGGTGATCCCGCTGTTCGTGCTGATGGGGTCCTTCGCCACCGCGTCGGGCCTGTCGACGGGCATCTTCAACGCCGCGGCGGCGTGGCTTGGCCATCGGCGCGGCGGCGTGGCGATGGCTGCGATCGGCGCCTGCGCGGCCTTCGGCGCCATCTGCGGCTCGTCGCTGGCCACTGCGGCGACGATGGCCCACGTCTCGCTGCCCGAGATGAAGCGGCTCAACTACTCCGGCCGCCTGGCCACCGGGACGCTGGCGGCCGGCGGAACGCTCGGCATCCTGATCCCGCCCTCGGTGGTGCTGGTGGTCTACGCGATCCTGACCGAACAGTCGATCGGCAAGCTCTTCCTCGCCGCGATGGTGCCGGGGGTTCTCGCGGCCATCGGCTACATGATCGCGATCGCCATCGTCGTTCGGGTGGACCCCAAGGCCGGCCCCGCCGGCCCGAAGGCGACGACGGCGCAGAAGATCAAGACCATCCTCGAGCTGATGCCGGTGGTGATCGTCTTCGTCGTCATGATGGGCGGCATGTACGCGGGCTTCTTCACGCCGACCGAAGGCGCAGCCGTCGGTGCCGCCTCGACCGCGGTGATCGCCTACGTGCGCGGCGGCATGCGCACCAAGGGCCTGATCGAATGCCTGCTGGGCACGGCCAAGATCACCGCGATGATCTTCCTGATCCTGATCGGCGCCGACCTCTTCAACGCCTTCCTCGCGATCACGCAGATGCCCACCCAGGCAGCCAACGCGATCGCCGAGAGCGGCTATTCGCCGATGGTGATCCTCGCGCTGATCCTGCTGATGTTCATCGCCCTGGGCTGCGTGATGGACTCGATGTCGATGATTCTCATCACGATTCCCGTGCTGTTCCCGATCATCATGAAGCTCGACTTCGGCATGACGCCCGAGTACACCGCGATCTGGTTCGGCATCCTGACGCTGATCTGCGTCGAGACCGGTCTCATCACCCCACCCTTCGGGCTCAACGTCTTCGTCATCAACTCGCTGGCGCCCGAGGTGCCGATGTCCGAGTCCTTCCGCGGCGTGCTGCCCTATCTGATGAGCGACTTCATCCGCGTCATCCTGCTGGCCACCTTCCCGGTGATCACGATCGGCGTGCTGCAGCTCCTCAGTTGACGCGGGCGCCCGAGCCGCTGCGGCGCCGCGGCCTCATCCCGCGTCGAACAAGCCTTGTTGCCGCGGGTGCGACTGCGCCTGCGCCTGCGGCGACGGCTGCCGCAGCAGCGCATCGGTGCGTTGCGCATCGTGCAAGTCGAAGCGGTCGGCGGGCGGCAGCGTGAGCAGCGCGCGGGCGTCCTGCTCGCTGCCTTCCAGCCAGCGCGACCATGCCTCGGGTTCGAGCGCGACCACGGCGCGCTTGTCCTGTGCATCGGCGGGAAGCGTCGGGTCGGGCTTGTGCAGGCGCGAGAGCAAGGGGTGGCCGTCGCAGTTGATCGTCAGCATCGTGAAGTTCGGGACGATCTCGCCGCTGCCCGGGTCGACCCACGACGACCACAGCCCCGCCAGCGCCCAGGGCGCGCCGTCGGCACGGCGCATCAACCACCAGAGGTTGCGCCCCGTTTCCCAGTTCGGCTCGAGGTAGGCCGCGCAGGGAATCAGGCAGCGTTGCCCCTGCCGCCAGGCGGCGCGGTAGGTCGGCCGCTCGGCCACCGTCTCGGCGCGGGCGTTGTTGGTGAGGATGGCGCGCGAGGCCGGGCGGCGCGTCCTGCTGCCCGGGGCAATCATGCCCCACTGGGCCATCAGCGCCTCGCGGTCTGCGCCGAGGCGGCGCACGATCAGGCCCTGGCCATAGGGTCCGACGGCATGGGGCCTGCCGGCCACCGGAACCTCCGGATAGTCCGGCGGCAGCTGCAGATGCAAGTGGCGGAAGTGGCGTTCGACCTGCTCGCGCGGCGCCAGGTGGTAGAGGTTGCACATGGCGTGCACTGTAGTCCGCGGCACGGCCATGCGCCGACGCGGGTGCTGCGCCTCCCTGGGCCACGCCGCCCGCTCCCCGCAGGCAGCCTTCCGCTGGGTTATGGTGCACGCCCGTCGGTGCCGAGCATGCCGCCAAGTCCCTGCCGAAACCAAGCCGCGCGAGGCCGCCCTGGGCTGCTCAAGTTGCTGAAGCTGCCGATGCTGCCGATGCTGCCGATGCTGCTGCTGGCCGGCTGCATCGTGGTCCCGCGCAGCACCGAGGTCTACGACCCGCAGTGCCGCACGATGGTGCGGCAGATGGTGCTGGAGACGGCCGTCATCGGCACCCTCGGGCATTGCAGCAACGAGGGCTGCGCGACGCTGCTGGCTGCGCTTGGCGTGGTCGGCGCGGCCAGCGCCGTCGTCTCGGGCAGCGTGGCGGTGATCGGCAACATGGTCTACTGGGCCGAGCGCCAGGGTCGCTGCCCGGCGGTATCGGCCGACCCACCCGCGCCGCCACGGCTGCCGCAGCCCTTGACCGAAGGCGCGACCGCAGCGCCGCAAGCCGCCTCGGGGCCGCAGCGGGCGGGCGAACCCTTGCGACCGGCGCCGGCGCCTACGCCCCGTCCGCCCATCGTTCCGGGCATCGTGCCGCTGCCGGCCGCACCCGGCGCATCGTCGCCGTCCTGATGCCGTCCTGATGCCGGCGTGGCGCCGCCGCCGGGCTGCACCGCGCTCCTGGGCTACCATCGTCGGCTTCGTCGACCCCTGCCCCAGGCTGCAAGCTCCATCATGCAAGTCGTCTGCCTCGACCTCGAAGGCGTGCTCGTGCCCGAGATCTGGATCGCCTTCGCCGAACGCACCGGCATCCCCGAGTTCCGGCGCACGACGCGCGACGAGCCCGACTACGACAAGCTGATGCGCTGGCGGCTGGCGCTGCTGCGCCAGCACGGCCTCAAGCTCGCCGACATCCAGGCGGTGATCGCCGGCATGGCGCCACTGCCCGGGGCGCGCGACTTCCTCGACGCGCTGCGCTCGCGCTACCAGCTCATCATCCTCTCCGACACCTTCTACGAGTTCGCCGACCCGCTGATGCAGCAGCTCGGGCGACCGACGCTCTTCTGCCATCGCCTGCTCGCCGATGCCGAGGGCTTCGTCGCGGAGTACCGGCTGCGCCAGAGCGACCAGAAGCGTCAGGCGGTCGAGGCGCTCAAGGGCCTCAACTTCACGGTCATCGCCGCGGGCGATTCGTACAACGACACCGCGATGCTCGGCGCCGCCGACGCGGGCTTCCTGATGCACGCGCCGCCGCACATCGCGGCACAGTTCCCGCAGTACGCGCAGCACGAGGACTACCACGCGCTGCTGGCCTCGATCGACGCCGCGGCCGCCCGCCTGGCCTGAGCGTCGGCGCGACCCTCAACGCGGCGTGACGCCGCGTTGTGCCAAGCCTCAACGCGGCGTGATGCCGCGTTGTGCCACGCGTCATCGCGGCGTGATGCCGCGCTCGCGCAGCACCTCCTGCGCAAGGTCCGGACGGTCGGTGACGAGGCCGTCGACCCCCAGATCCAGCACGCGGCGCATGGCCGCCGGATCGTTGACGGTCCAGGCCAGCACCTGCAGCCCGAGCGCGTGCGCGGCCTGCACCTTGGTCGCGTCGAGGTCGCCGAAGTAGGCCGACCAGATGCGCCCGCCCGCGGCCTTGATCATCGCGGGCACCGAGCCGTACTGTGCGTAGGAAAGGCCTGCCGTCCAGGGCGACGCCTCGTGCGCCTCGGCGCGGATGTTGTCGAGCCAGCGCTGCTGCGCGCTGAGGTAGACGGTCGGCACTTCGGGCGCCAGCTTCTGCACCGCCTGCAGGCTGCGCCAGTCGAAGGAGAGGATCTGCACGCGGCCGAGCATCCCGCTGCGGCGCAGTTCGTCGACGAGCAGAGCGGCGAACTCCTGCGGCGCGCGCGTGGCCTCGGGCCGCGTCGGGTCGGTCTTGATCTCGAGCGCGAGCCGGATGCGCTCGTCGCCGCGCGAACGCACGAGGTCCAGCAGGTCCGCGAGCCGCGGCATGCGCACGCCGTCGGCCCCCTCCTGCGCCGGGAAGTTGCGCGCATAGCCGGTTCCGGGCTGCAGGCGGCCGAGGTCGTAGGCCTGCAGCTCGCTCCAGCTCATGGCGGCGATGGGTGCGCTCGGCTGCGCCAGCCAGCGGCCCTGGGCATCGCGCGTGCGCACCGGGTTCAGCTCGAGGTCGTGATGGATCACGATCACCCCGTCGCGCGTGATCGCGAGGTCGGTCTCGAGCGTCTTCACGCCAAGCGCCAGCGCCCGCTCGAAGCCCGGCAGCGTGTTCTCGGGCGCAAGCCCGCGCACGCCGCGGTGGCCCTGCAGGTCGAAGGCGCGTGCCTGCGCGCCCAAGGCCAGGAGCAGCACGTACAGGAACAGCCGGCAGGACGGCCAGGCGCCGCGGCGAAGGATCGGGTTCATGGCCACCTCCAGGAAGAGCAGCACGCCGCCATGGTATCGATGCTGCGCCGCAAGAAAACTTGCAAGAAGACCCTCAACCCGAGCCAGCCTGTTCCGATATGAACCCGGGAGCCGGCGCGGATGCCGCCTCCACCTGCAGTACCCGAAAGAAGTTCCACCCCATGATCAGATCGCTTTCCCTCAAGGCCAAGATCGGCGCGCTGGTGTGCGCGGCCCTCTTGTCCATCATCGTGCTCGCTGCCTTCGCGGTGGTGCAGATCCGCAATCACATCACCGAAGGTCGCCGCGGCGAACTGATGACCGCGGTCGAATCGGCACAGAGCATCGCCGCGGCCTATCGGCAGCAGGCCGCCGAAGGCAAGATGAGCGTGGAAGACGCGCAGAAGGCGGCGCTGGCGGCCATCCGCATGGCGCGCTTCGGCCGCGACGGCAAGGACTACTTCTACGTCTGGACGCTCGATGGCAAGGGCGTCATGCATCCCTTCAAGCCCGAGTGGACCGGTCAGGACATGATCGGCAAGCTTCTCGACAAGAACGGAGTCGACTCGCTGGCGGTGCTGGTCGATGCCATGCGGTCCAGCAAGGATGGCCGGGCGTTCGCGCAGGTGGTGCACCCGCGTCCGGGCTCGGACGCTCCGGTGCCCAAGCTCCAGCACGCCATCGCTGTGCCCGATTGGGGCTGGATGGTCGGCGCGGGGCTGTACATGGACGACGTCGATGCGGCGGTCAAGGCCGCGCTCTACAAGTCGGCCGGCTTCGCGCTCCTCGTGCTCGCCGCGCTGGCGGCGCTGGGCGTGCTGGTGACGCGCAAGGTGCTCGCGCAGATCGGCGGCGACCCGGCGCAGGCGGTGCAAGCCATGCACGAAGTCGCGCGCGGCAACCTCGCGGTCGACCTCGGCCAGCCGCCCGAAGGCAGTCTGCTGGCCGAACTGCAGGCGATGGCGCAGTCGCTGCGGCAAACCGTGGGTCAGGTTCGTTCGGCCACCGACGGCATCGTCACCGCCTCGGCGCAGATCGCCGCCGGCAGCCAGGACTTGTCGGCGCGCACCGAACAGACGGCCTCCAGCCTGCAGCAGACCGCCGCGTCGATGGAGGAACTCGCCGGCACGGTCACGCACACCGCGCAGGCGGCAGGCAGCGCCAACGAGCTTGCCAAGGCGGCAAGCGACGCCGCCGCGCAGGGCGGCTCGGTCGTCAAGGAAGTCGTGACGACGATGGAGGGCATCACCGAGAGCTCGCGTCGCATCGGCGACATCATCGGCACCATCGACGGCATCGCGTTCCAGACCAACATCCTTGCGCTCAACGCCGCGGTCGAGGCCGCGCGCGCCGGCGAGGCCGGGCGCGGCTTCGCAGTCGTCGCCTCCGAGGTGCGCAACCTCGCGCAGCGCTCGGCCGATGCCGCCAAGGAGATCAAGTCGCTGATCGGCCAGTCGGTCGAGCGCGTCGAGGCCGGCGCCGGCCAGGTCCAGCGTGCCGGCGACGCGATGGAGCACATCGTCGCCAACGTCGACAAGGTCACGCGCATCATCGCCGAGATCACCCACGCCAGCGGCGAGCAATCCTCGGGCATCGGCCAGGTCAACACCGCCGTCGCCGAACTCGACCGCGCCACGCAGCAGAACGCAGCACTGGTCGAGGAGTCGACCGCCGCCGCGCACAGCCTGCGCGAGCAGGCGCAGCGCCTGAACGAGACGATGCAGGTGTTCCGCGTGCAGGCCTGAGCACGCACTGCCGCAGCGCGCGTCGACGGCCTGCGCGGCTGGCGACGCGCACTCGCGCTGGCGAGGCGCTGCGCGGTCTGCGACACTCGGTCGTGCCTGTCTCGCGCAGGCCCGCCGATCGCAAGCACCGATGGACCCTGCCCTTCTGCCGCCCGGCGCCACGGGCGCGCTGACCCTGCCCAGCGAGCCCTGGTCCTACCAGGTCATCCTCGTGCGCCTGGCGCTGGCACTGGCGCTTGGGCTGCTGCTGGGCCTCGAGCGCGAGCGCCGCGGCAAGGAGGCCGGCCTGCGCACCTTCGGCTTCCTCGCGCTGCTGGGCGCGCTCGGCGGCTCGCTCGGCGAAGCCTTTGCGCTGCTTGCGCTCGTGCTCACCGGCATGCTGGCCGTGCTGCTCAACGTGCACGCGCTGCGCGCCGGTGAAGGCGTCGAGCTGACGACCTCGGCCGCCATGCTCGTGACCTGCATGGCCGGCGTGCTCTGCGGCAGGGGGCACACGATCACGCCGGCCTCGGTGATGGTCATCTCGACCGCGCTGCTGGCCTGGAAGGAGCGCCTGGCCGGCTTCTCGATGGGCCTGACCGAGGGCGAGCTGCGTTCGGCGCTGCTGCTGGCGATCCTGGCCATCGTGATCTATCCGGCGCTGCCGGTCGGGGCGGTGGGCCCGTGGAAGATCGTCGAGCCGCGGGCGGCCTGGATCACCGTGATCCTGATCGCCAGCATCGGCTTCGTGAACTACATCCTCTGGAAGCTCTACGGCGCCCGCGGCATCGAGCTCTCGGGGCTCTTCGGCGGCCTCGTGAACAGCAACTTCACGGTGATCGAGATGACCACGCGCGTGCGCGAGTCGCAGGGCCGCTTCGCGCCCGCGGCCTACCGCGGCATCGTCGTCGCGCTGTGCGCGATGCTCGGGCGCAACGCGACGCTGCTGCTGATTCTCTCGCCGCTGGCGCTGCTCGAATCGGTCGGCGCCTTCGCGCTGATGCTGGCCGCCGGCACGGCGCTGGCGGTGCTCGCGCACCTGTGCGCCGAACGGGAAGCCGCGCACGAGAACGCGGACCTCAAGCTCACCCTGCCCTTCTCGCTGCACGTCGCGCTGAAGTACGGCGCGCTCTTCCTGCTGCTGCACATGGTGGGCATCCTGATGCAGCGTGAATTCGGCGAAGCCGGCTTCTACGCGGTGAGCCTGGTCGGCGGCCTGCTCTCGAGCGCCAGCGCCGTCGCCGCCGCCGCGACGATGGCCTCGCAGGGCGCCATCTCGCCGCTGGTGGCCGGCCACGGCGCGGTCATCGCTTCGCTCACCAGCCTGGCCTTCAGCTTCTCCTTCGTCCTGCGCTCGGGCGACCGGCGCCTGATGCGCCAGCTCATGACCGCGATGATCCTGATCGCCGCTGCCGGCGGCCTTGGCGTGCTGCTGGCCAGCGTTCTGCGCGACCTGCTCGGGCCCTGGATCGAGGCGCTCGGAAGAATCTAGTCCGCCGCCGACGCCGCGCGCTGGCGACCGATTTCGAGCGCCTTGTTCAACTCGTCGACCACCTGCTGCTGCGGCGTCGCCGCCGAAGCCCCGGCCACCGGCTTGGCCGGCAGCGCCGGCCGCAAGGCCTGCAACTGCGTCCGTGCGAGCTGCATGACGATGTAGAGGACCAGCAGCAGGCCCAGGAAACTCAACACGCCGCGCACGCCCGTCACTCCCACTCGCTCATCAACGGCTTCGGTAAGTCATTGATCCGCTTGATGGCGGAGCCGCAACGCTTTGACGCTTACCGTCAGAACGACTGTCATTCTGACTGGTCACGACGCTCGCCCTCGCACACGGAAGGTCAGTGCGCATCCACCGACTGCTCCGCCACTTCCTTCCAGGGTCTGATCCTCGCGAGTGTCTTCGCGAGGCTCGCCTTCGCGATCTCCGTATCGTAGTCCGCCTGCAGGCGCAGCCACCAGCCATCGGAAAGACCGAAGAAGCGGCACAGCCTCAGATCGGTGTCGGCGGTGATGGCACGCTTGCCCGCGACGATCTCGCCGATGCGCTGCGCGGGCACGCCGATCTCCTTGGCCAGACGGTAGTTGCTCATGCCCAAGGGCCTGAGAAACTCCTCGGCGAGCATCTCGCCCGGCGACACTGGTTTGAGTTTCCTGGTCATCTCGTCTTGCCTCAGTGATAGTCCACGATCTCGACTTCTTCCGCATCGCTTCCAGTCCAGCGAAAGCAGATGCGAAATTGATCGTTCACCCGCAGGCTCCACTGGCCCGCACGATCGCCCTTCAACTGCTCGAGTCGGTTCGCCGGCGGCGCGCGCAGGTCTTCGATGCTTCGCGCCAGGTCGAGTTGCTTCAACTTGCGCAGCGCCGGGCGCTCGATGTTGGCGAAGCGCGCCACCCGGCGCAGCTGAAAGACCGCTTCGGTGTCGGCACACTTGAACGTCCTGATCGCCACCCATGCAATAGTAACGTCTTGCGTGATTAACGGCAAGCGCGACGCCCCAAGCGCGATCGGCCCGGAATTCCTTGCTGCGAACGATCTTCATCGGGGTGGTCTGCCCGAGTCCAGAGTCGATCCGTACGGCGCGCCGTCCTTGTGCGTGAACACCCAGCGTCCGTCGACCAGGGTGGCCTTCAGGTCGTCGTCGGGATAGGTGACCTTGTCCCCCACGCTGCGATCGCCGATCTCGAGGTAGACCACCGGTGCGTCGGTCGGGTTCAGCAGCTGGTGCGCGTCGCCGCTGCCGGCCCGAAAGCCCGCGCACATGCCGGGGGCCAGCGGCGTCTCGCCGACGTCGGTGCGCAGCACGGGGTGGCCCTGCAGCACGTAGACGAACTCGTCCTGGGCGGCATGGGCATGCCGCAGCGCCGAGACCGCGCCGGGCGCCAGTTCGGTGAGGTTGACGCCGAAGTTGGACAGGCCGAACACCGCGCCGAGGGCGCGCTTGGTGCGGCCGGTCATGCGCGACGCGAAGGGCTCGGGATAGTTCGACGGCGTGGTACGTGGTGCCACGGCCGCCGCGTCGACGGCCACGGGATGTTCGGATGAGCTCATGCGCTCGGTCTCCTTCGCTGGCAGGTGGACGGTGCGATCATCTTGCCTCGATCGCGCAAGATTCGCAGCGACCGACGATGCCCGCCCACCCTCTCACTCCGAGGCAACGCTCGCTGACCGCGCCCCAGCAGACGTGGCATCCGATACTCGGCGAGAGGGCGACATTTGCTGTTCAGTGAAGATCGGCGACGGGGACTTGCGAGGGCGGATCGATTCTTGCCCCTCGGTCGGGAGCAGTGTCGAGCACGGGCTGCCACGAAGCAACTGGCTGAAGGACGCGGATCCTCGTCGTCAGCTTCGCACGCAAATCCCGATCTGCGATCCGCATGTCGTACTCCGACTGCAGGTTCAGCCAGAACCTGGGCTCCATGCCGAAAAAGATCCCGAGCCGAAGCGCGGTGTCCGCCGTGATGGGGCGCTGGCCATTCACCAGCTCGCTGATCCGGCTCGGCGAGACACCGATGTCCGCGGCGAGCTGGCGGGCGCTGATACCCATGGGCTTCATGAAGTCCTCCAGCAGGATCTCGCCGGGAGGCAGCCCTGCGAGCCGCGCCGCGGCCACGCTGGCCGACCTGCATGCCGTGGGAGTGCAGCCGGATCGGATCAAGATCATTTTCAACATGGTGGACGACCGGGAGCCTATCGACCGGGCCGTCCACATCCTGCTGTCGTTCCTGGAGCAGAAGCCCATCGCATCGGCCAACACCGACTGCCGGGTCGGCGTCAACGAGGTCTATGCGCGCGTTGGCGGGATGGCTGCCGATCTGGCCGAAATCGCGCGCGACGAGACCGCCAAGAAAAGAGGGCGGCGGGCCAGAAGCTGGCCACCCGTCGACTGGCTCGCGGCGTCGTGCCCGAACTCGACGCGTGCTTCGCCGCCCCGCCTAAAACCTCGGGCGCTTCGTCGCGGGCGAGGCAGACGTTGCGGGAGTGGCCTCGTGAACGAGCCCATGGGCGCGCGCGAAGCCCTGCTCATCGAGGCCATTGGCGAAATGGTCAACCTGATCGACTCCGTGGATCGGCTGAACCAGGAACTTCGAGAAGCCAGCCGCGAGGGAGGACAGGCCCGCGCGGACCTGCGCGGATCGTTGGCGGCGTTCTCCGCGCGACGCTGCAGCGCCTGCAAGCGCTGCAGAACCGCCCAGAGCGCCGCTGGGAGCCGTGGCTGACCCACGCTGCAGCCGCGGCAACGGCATCGGCGGCCACTTGGACCCTGGCGATCACGCTGTGGCCTCGGTGAACGCGCATGCACACGCTGACCAGCGCTGGTGTAGGATTAAATCCTACACCTCACACCGTGACTGCCATGCGCTCGACCCAACAGTTCAGCATCACCCTGCCCAACGAGATGGCCGAGGCCGTGCGGGCGAAGGTTGCGGCCGGCGAGTACGCCACGGAGAGCGAAGTGATCCGCGACGGCTTGCGCGCCCTGCTGGCACGGGACCGCGCCGTCGAGGAATGGCTGCGCAAGGACGTGGCCGCAGCCTACGACAAGCTCGAGGCCGACCCATCGCGAGCAGTGGCGGTCGGGGCCGTCAAGGCACGCCTGGCCGCCACCCACGCCAAAGCAATGACGAAAGCGACGAAGAGTCTGCCGGTGAAGGCATGATCCGATACGACGTCGTCTTCGCACCCGAGGCGACCGACCAGCTCGAAGAGCTGTATCACTACATCGCCGAGCGCAGCTCACCGGCGGTCGCCGAGCGCTACACCAGCGCGGTGATCGAGACCTGCGATGGGCTCGCACTCTTTCCGCTGCGGGGCGTCTCTCGCGAAGGCATCCGTCCCGGGCTGCGCGTCACCCACCACCGAGGTCGTACCGTGATCGCGCATGCCGTGGACCAGGAGTCGCGGCGGGTCTCCATCCTTGGAGTGCTCTATGGCGGCCAGGACCTCGCACGGGCGCTGGCCGAAGGCGGGGACGCCTGAGCCTGCTGCCCTTGGAGGCGCTGCAAACCGGCGTGTGGGCGGGGCGCCGCGCGTTTTCAGCTCGGCATGAGCAAGCGACGATCGACACTCAGGCGTCGATGGGCCAGTGCGACGATCTTGGACTATTCCCACTCGATCGTCGCCGGCGGCTTGCTGCTTACGTCGTAGGTGACGCGGTTGATGCCGCGCACCTCGTTGATGATGCGGCTGCTGACCTTCTTCAGCAGCGCGTAGGGCAGTTCGGCCCAGTC
>CAUJJO010000204.1 GCA_963205125.1 Pseudomonadota bacterium
CCGGCTCTCGGTCGGCCTCGATCGCGACCGCCTGGCGATGCTGCTGGCGGTGCTGCACCGCCATGCCGGCGTGGCCTGCATGGACCAGGACGTCTTCGTCAACGCCGTCGGCGGCGTGCGCATCGCCGAGCCGGCGGCGGAACTGGCCGTGCTGCTGGCGATCCAGAGCAGCCTGCGCGGCCGTGCGCTGCCGCGCGGCTTCATCGCCTTCGGCGAGGTCGGCCTTGCCGGCGAGGTGCGCCCGGCACCGCGCGGCCAGGAGCGCCTGCGCGAGGCCGCCAAGCTCGGCTTCGGCATCGCCGTCGTGCCCAAGGCCAACGCGCCGAAGAAGGCCCTCTTCGAAGGCCTCGAGATCCACGCCGTCGAGCGCATCGAGCAGGCGATGGAGATCGTGCGCGCGCTGTGATGCCGACCGGCCGCTGGGCATGATCGCGCCCCCACCATGAAGCTCAGCGTCGTTGTTTCCGCCTACGACAACTGGCGCAGCCTCGACGCCACGCTGCTGGGCTACCGTTTGCAGACCCGCGCACCCGACGAGCTGATCCTCGCCGAGGACAGCACCTTCCCCGCTGTGGCCGAGGTCGTGGCTCGCCACGCGGCGCAGGCGCCGTTCCCGCTGCGGCACCTGCACCAGGCCGACGAGGGCTTTCGCAAGTGCCTGGTGCTGAACCGGGCCATCGCCGCGGCACAGGGCGACGCGCTGCTCTTCACCGACGCCGACTGCCTGCCGCGCGCCGACCTGCTGCAGCAGGTCGAACGCTGCCTGCGACCGGGGCGCTTCGTCTCGGCCGGCAGCCACATCGACTTGCCCGCCTCCTTCCACCAGCACACCCTGCGCGCCGAGATGATCACCGACCAGCGCGTCTTCGATCCCACTTTCCTCGCCGCGCACGGCGTGCGCACCCCGCGCTTGCGGCTGCTGCGCGCCGGCTGGCTGCCCCGGCTGCTGGACCGCCTGACGCCGCGCGACGCCTTCGTGGGCAACTGCAGCGCTGCCTGGCGCGCCGATCTGCTGCGCGTGGGCGGTTTCGACGAGGTCATGGGTTACGGCGCCGAAGACCGCAATCTCGGCATTCGCCTGAACCATGCCGGCGTGCGTGGGCTGCGCGCTCGCCACTCGTTGGTGCTGCTGCACCTGGGCCACCCGCGCTCGTACAGCCGCGCCGCCGAGGTGCGGGCAAACCAGGACTGGAACCGCCAGCTTGCCGGCACCGGGCAGACGCTGCCCCGCCGCAGTGTGCTGCTGCAGGAGGGGCTGACATGAATCCGCTGCTGGGTTGGGGGCTCGCCGCGGTGGCGGTTGTCGGGGGTTTCCTCGCATACGGCTGGCAGGGCGTGCTGCTGGCGGTGACGGTCATCGTCTTCTGGTTGCTGCTGCAGTTCGGGCGTGCACTGCGCGCGATGCGCGACGCCGCCGCGCAGCCCGTGGGATCGACCGGCAACGCGGTGATGCTGCACGCCGCTTTGCGCCCGGGCATGCGGCTGCTGCAGATCCTGCCGCTGGCCGGCAGCCTCGGGCAGAAGGTGGCGGACGATCCCGAGACCTTCGTCTGGACCGATGCCGGCGGCGACCGCGTGCGCGTGCAGCTGCGCGGCGGGCGCACGCTGGCCGTGCAGCTCGAGCGCGCGGGCGACGCGCCCTAAAATCGGCCCCTTTGCACCTGCCCGAGGTACCCCGATGTCGATGTCCGACCGCGATGGCCAGATCTGGATGGACGGCAAGCTGGTGGAGTGGCGCGACGCCAAGATCCACGTGCTGACGCACACGCTGCACTACGGCTGCGGCGCCTTCGAGGGCGTGCGCGCCTACAACACGGCCCAGGGCACGGCGATCTTCCGCCTGCGCGAGCACACCGAGCGGCTCTTCAACAGCGCCAAGATCCTGCGCATGAAGATCCCGTTCACGCCCGAGCAGGTGATGCAGGCGCAGATCGATGTCGTCAAGGCCAACACGCTCGAGATCTGCTACCTGCGTCCGCTGGTGTGGATCGGCGACGAGAAGCTCGGCGTCAGCCCCAAGGGTTGCACCATCCACCTCATGGTCGCCGCCTGGTCCTGGGGCGCCTACCTGGGCGAGGAGGGCCTGCGCCGCGGCATTCGCGTGAAGACCAGCAGCTACACGCGCCACCACGTCAACATCACGATGACGCAGGCCAAGGCGGTGAGCAACTACAGCAACTCCATCCTGGCCAACATGGAGGCCACCGAGGACGGCTACGACGAGGCGATGCTGCTGGACGCGGCGGGCTTCGTCAGCGAAGGCGCGGGCGAGAACGTCTTCATCGTCAAGGGCGGCGTCGTCTACACGCCGGACCTCTCGGCCGGCGCGCTCAACGGCATCACGCGCAACACCGTGTTCGCGATCTGCGCCGACCTCGGCCTGCCCCTGGTGGAGAAGCGCATCACGCGCGACGAGGTCTACATCGCCGACGAGGCCTTCTTCACCGGCACCGCGGCCGAGGTGACGCCGATCCGCGAACTCGACCGCGTGCAGATCGGCGCCGGCGAGCGCGGCCCGATCACCGGGAAGATCCAGTCGGCGTTCTTCGACATCGTCGGCGGCCGCAATCCGAAGTACGCCGCCTGGCTGGCCAAGGTCTGAAGGAGCGCACGATGAAGGAAGCGAAGCGAGGCGTCGTCGAGCTGGCCGCCAAGGATCTGCTGGGGCCGGGCGTGACCCACTGCCCGAACCCGGCGATGCCGCTGTGGAGCAACCACCCGCGCGTCTACCTCGACCTCACGCACGGCCAGGCGAGCTGCCCCTACTGCGGCACCGCCTACCGGCTGAAGGCCGGCGAAGTCCTGCACGCCGCGCACTGACGGCGCGCGCAGCGGAGCCGGCGACATGGCACGCGAGAGGGGCGCGCGTTCGACCCTGCTGGCACGCGCCGAGGACGTCGAGGCGCAGTACTACGACGCGCTGCAGAACGCCGACCTCGAGCGCCTGATGGCCGCCTGGGCCGACGACGAGGAGATCGTCTGCGTGCACCCCGGCGGCCAGCGCGTGATCGGCCCGATGGCTGTCCGCGCGAGCTACGAGGCCATCCTCGCCGCGGGCGGCGTCGCCGCGGTTCCCGAGCAGGTTCGGCGCCTGCAGGGCACGGGGGTTGCCGTGCACCATCTGGTCGAGCGCGTGCGCGTGGCCACCCAGGAAGGCCCGCGCCAGGCCTTCGTGATGGTCACCAACGTCTTCATGCACACCGCGCAAGGCTGGCGCATGGTCGCCCACCACGCCAGCCCCGCCGCCGCCGAACCCCCGCCGATGGCGCAGGAGTGGCCCTCGACGGTGCATTGAGGGTGGGCGGCGCGGCAGGCGGCGTCGAAGGCGTTCCCGGGCTCTGCGGCTCGACGAGGCTGCCACAATCCGGCAGTCGCCGCACGCGGCAATGGCTTGGCGACTGGCGCCTTGATCGGGCGCGACAAGCGTGCGAAGCGCGTGAGTGCGCAGGGAGCCTGACGATGACCACGGTTCAGATCACTTTGCCCGAGGCGCTGTTCCGGGAGGCCACGAAGGCCGGGCTGCTGGCGCCGGAGAAGATCGAGCGCATGTTGCGGGAGAGGCTGCGAATGGAGCGTATCGAGCGCATGAAGGCGGCGCGCGCAAGCCTGGCGGCCGAGCCGCTGGCGCCCTTGACGCCCGAGGAGATCAGCGCCGAGATCGAGGCCTACCGAGCCGAGCAGCGGCGTGCGGCTGGTTCTTGACACGAACACGGCACTCTCCGGGCTGTTGTGGGGCGGCACCCCGGGGCGTTTGATCGACGCGGCCAAGTCCGATCTGATCGTCTCGGGCGACAGACACCTGCTCGATCTGAAGTGCTTTCAGAGGATCGCGATCGTCACTGCGGCCGAGGCGCTCGAGCGCGTCGCATCGGGCGCATAGAGCCTCCCCGCCATGGACGAACTCGTCGAAGCCGCGCTGCGCAAGTGGCCGAACGTTGCGCATTGCCACGGCTGGCTGGCGCTGGATGCGCGTGGCGACTGGTACATGCGCGACCAGCGGGCGCAGGCGGCGGGGCCGTTTCCGCAGGTCAAGGGCAGCCGCATCCGGCATGACAAGCTGCTGGCCTTCATCCAGCGCAACTACGCGGCGGACGAGGCGGGCGCCTGGCACTTCCAGAACGGGCCGCAGCGGGTCTACGTCGAGCTGGAGGCGGCGCCCTGGGTGTGGCGCCTGCAGGCTCGGGGCGACGCGGCGCGGCCGCTCGTGCAGACGCACACCGGGCGTGCAGCCCAGGTGCAGTCGGCGTGGCTCGACGAGGCGGGCCGGCTCTTCCTGCAGAGCGAGCTCGGCTTCGGGCTCGTGCACTCGCTGGACATGCTGGCGGCGGCCGACGCGCTCGAAGCCGGCGCCTGGCCGCTGCAGCGCTGCGCGTTCGCCGACATGCCGCAGCGCTTCGGCTACGTCCTGCGGCCGCAGGCCTGCAGGACGGCGGCCAACGGCAGCGACCGGCAGCGGCTGGACCGGCGCGTCAGCCCGGCGCGCTGGCCGCCCCGGCGGCGGAGGCGGCGGCTTCGGGCGGTGCGGCCGGCTCGGCGAGCTTGCCGCCCGCCTGGTTGGCCATGTAGACGACGGCACGGCCGATCTCGTAGTCCGAATACTGGCCGCCGCCTTGCGGCGACATCGCGCCCTTGCCCTTGATCGCGGAGTGCAGCAGCGCCTCGTAGCCGCTGCCCAGGCGCGGGCCCCAGGCCGCCGCATCACCGAACTTGGGCGCGCCCGCGACCCCGGCGCCGTGACAGGCCGCGCACTGCCCCTGGTAGACCTGCTCGCCCGTGTGCACGACCTTGGGCGCCGAGGCATCGTGCAGCTCGATCGTGCCCACGGGCATGATGCGCTGCGCCGTCGCCTCGGCGCTCATGCCGGTGCTGCCGGCACCGAAGCGCTCCTGCTGGTTGACGCAGCGCGTGAGCATCATGATCACGATCACCGGCACGACGAAGGAAGCGACGATGGTCCAGATCAGCTGCCTGGGCGTCCTGATCGGGCCCTCGTGGTCTGGCTGGGCTTCGGCCGGGTTCTCGCTCATGGGGTCCTCGCGTCGGGTGGCTCGGGTACGGTTGCGCCAAGAAGGCCGCGCAAAAAAGTATAGTGGCTTGATCCATGTCGCTTGCCACGCGGGAGAACCCGATGGACCGCGCGCTTACAATCCGGCCCCTTGCCCGGCGACCGTGGTGAAGTGGATATCATGCGGCCCTCCGAAGGCCGCGTCGCAAGTTCGATTCTTGCCGGTCGCGCCAACCGGGTGAGTGCACGCCGCGATCCGTGCCGCGGTCCGGCGGACGCCCGAGCGAGCCGCCCGATGCCTGTGCCCATGCCTGCCCGGCGTGCCCTGCGCCCAAGCGATGCCCCGCGCCCCAGCGCGGCGGTGCTTGCGGTGCTGCTGCTCGCGCTCGGCGCCTGCAGCACGCCGCCGCTGCGTGACGGCCCGCCGCAGCGCATCCCGGTGGATCCCGAGCAGGTGCCGGACGCCGTGCCGCGCGTCGAGACCCTGCGGGCCGGCGGGCCGAACAAGCCCTACGAGGCGCTGGGTCGCCGCTACGTGCCGGCCACCGACGACATCCCCTGGCAGGAGCGCGGCCTGGCCTCGTGGTACGGGCGCAAGTACCACGGCCGGGCGACCGCCAGCGGCGAGCCCTACGACATGTTCGCGATGACCGCCGCGCACCCGACGCTGCCGATCCCGAGCTACGTGCGCGTGCGCAACCCGGCCAACGCGCGCGAGGTGATCGTGCGCATCAACGACCGCGGGCCCTTCGTCGACGGCCGCGTCATCGACCTCAGCTACGTCGCGGCCTACCGGCTCGGCGTGCTCGCCGGGGTCGCGCCGGTCGAGCTCGTGCGCCTCACGAACGAGATGATCGCGCGTGGCGCCGCGAAGCCGCCGCCCACCCCCCCGCCGTCGTCGTCGCCAACTTCCCCGCCATCCGAGCTCGACCCGCTCGGTTCCATGCTCGTCGAGCGCGGCCTGGCACCGGCGGCGCAGCCGCGCCGCGCGCCCTGATCAGGCCTGCACGAGGCGCGTGATCTGCGCGGGCGTGGGCGCCGGCCAGCCGGCTTCCTGGCAGGTGCGAACGATGGCCTCGTTGGTGTCGAAATAGACCTGCCAGTAGTGGTCGGTGTGCGTGTAGGGGCGCACGGCGATCACGGGGCCGACGAGGTTGATGTCGAGCAGGCTGATCTCGGGTGCCATCTCGGTGCTGACGTTGGGGATTTTCGCCACCGCAGCCGTGAGGCGCTCGATTGCCTCCAGCGGGTCGACGCCGGCGGCGAGTTGCGCGATGCGCTCGACACGGCGCACCGGCAGCGCGGAGTAGTTCTGGATCGTGTCGCCGAAGATCTTGCCGTTGCCGACGATGGTCATGACGTTGTCGGGCGTCACCAGCGTGGTGCCGAAAAGGCCCAGTTCGTGCACGGTGCCGGTGACGCCGCCGATGCTGACGAAGTCACCGACCTTGAACGGTCGCAGCACGAGCATGAAGGCACCGGCGGCGAAGTTGCCGAGCAGCCCGCTCCAGGCCGCGCCGATGGCCACGCCGGCGCCTGCCAGCATCGCCGCGAAGCTCGTCGTCTCGATGCCGAAGTAGCCCAGGATGCCGAGGACGAGCGCGATGTTCAGCGCGATCGCGACGATGCTGCCCAAGTACTTGGTGAGCGTCGGGTCGACGTGGTTGCGGTTCATCCCGGCCTGGATCAGGCCGACCACCTTGCCGATCAGCCAGCGGCCGACGAGCCAGAAGGCGATCGCCGCCAGCACCTTGATGGCAAGCTCGGTGACCGTGGTGCCGAGAAAGGTCTGGATCGATTGCAGGTTCATGTCCCGGGTCCTCCTGGTTCTTCGGGGTGCGCGATGCTAGGCCGCATTTCCCGGCGACGCGCGCGCAGGCGATCGCTTTCCGGGTGTTGCCGACCTTCGATCCGGGGAATCCCCGAGACCGTCGCGGGTTGTGCCGCGGCACGCAGTGGCGCGGCTGCTCTACAGTCCCGCGGCCTGATCTTCGCAACGAGGTCCTTCATGCAACGACGCACTCTCCTGCTGACCGGCGCCGCCGCCGCACTCGGTCTTGCGCCAGCCGCGCGCGCGCAGGCGCCCGAGAAGCCCAAGCTGACGATCGCCGTCGGCGGCAAGAACCTGCTGTACTACCTGCCGCTGACGATCGCCGAGCAGCGCGGCTACTTCAGGGACGAGGGGCTGGATGCAACCATCGTCGACTTCGCTGGCGGCTCGCAGGCGCTGCGCGCGGTGGTCGGGGGCAGCGCCGACGTCGTGAGCGGCGCCTTCGAACACACCATCAACATGCAGTCCAAGGGCCAGCGCATGCGCGCCTTCGTGCTGCAGGGGCGTGCGCCGCAGATCGTGCTGGGCATCAACCCGCACACGATGCCCGACTACAAGTCGATCGCCGACCTCAAGGGCCGCAAGATCGGCGTCACCGCGCCGGGTT
>CAUJJO010000205.1 GCA_963205125.1 Pseudomonadota bacterium
TCGATCTCGGCCACACGGCGCCGGATCTCCTCGTCCCACGCGGCCTGCGCGTCGACGTCCTCGCCTTCCTGCAGCGAGTCCAGCAGATCCTCGACCAGGCGCGCCCGATCCTGCGGCGGCAAGCTTCGCGCGCGAGCGGACAATTCATCGAGGACGGTGGGCATGGCGGCGTTCGGCGGGTGGTCGCGGCAGTCTACCTCGGGCGTACAGCCGGCGTGGCAGCTGGCGTGGCAGCTGGCGTGACGCGCCAGCCATCATCGATCGGGATCGCCATCGGACGGGTGAGCGCGGCGCGAGCCCGAAGCGCCTCACCCAGCGCTCGGCGGCGTTCTCTGGGACGGACGAGTCTCGCGTCAAAATACCCGGTTCCCCGCAACGCCGCGAGCCCATCCGCCATGTCCGCCACCATCCTGCAAACGCTTCCCGTCGGCCAGCGCGTCGGCATCGCCTTCTCGGGCGGGCTGGATACCAGTGCCGCGGTGCACTGGATGCGCGCCAAGGGCGCCGTCCCCTGCTGCTACACCGCCAACCTCGGCCAGCCCGACGAGAGCGACTACGAGGACATCCCGCGCAAGGCCCGCGCCTACGGCGCCGAGATCGCGCGCCTGGTGGACTGCCGGCCGCAGCTCGTGGCCGAGGGCATCGCGGCGATCCAGAGCTGCGCCTTTCACGTCAGCACCGCCGGCGCCACCTATTTCAATACCACGCCGCTCGGACGCGCCGTCACCGGCACCGCGCTGGTGGTGGCGATGAAGGAGGACGCCGTCCACATCTGGGGCGACGGCAGCACCTACAAGGGCAACGACATCGAGCGCTTCTACCGCTATGGCCTGCTCGCCAACCCGGCGCTCAAGATCTACAAGCCCTGGCTGGACCAGGCCTTCATCGACGAGCTCGGCGGCCGCAAGGAGATGAGCGAGTACCTGGTCGCCCACGGCTTCGACTACAAGATGTCGGTGGAGAAGGCCTACAGCACCGATTCGAACATGCTGGGCGCGACACACGAGGCCAAGGACCTCGAGTTCCTGAACAGCGGCATCCGCATCGTCAACCCGATCATGGGCGTGGCCTTCTGGAAGGACGAGGTCGCCGTCAAGGCCGAGGAGGTGACGGTGCGCTTCGAGGAGGGGCGGCCGGTGGCGCTCAACGGCCGCAGCTTCGCCAGCGAGGTCGATCTCTTCGAGGAGGCCAACCGCATCGGCGGGCGGCACGGCTTAGGCATGTGCGACCAGATCGAGAACCGCATCATCGAGGCCAAGAGCCGCGGCATCTACGAGGCTCCCGGCATGGCGCTGCTGCACATCGCCTACGAGCGCCTGGTCACCGGCATCCACAACGAGGACACGATCGCGCAGTACCGCGCCAATGGCCGCGTGCTCGGCAAGCTGCTCTACCACGGCCGCTGGTTCGACCCGCAGGCGCTGATGCTGCGCGAGACGGCGCAGCGCTGGGTCGCCAGCGCCATCACCGGCGAGGTGGCGCTCGAACTGCGCCGCGGCAACGACTACTCGATCCTGGACACGCAGAGCCCCAACCTGACCTACGCGCCCGAGCGGCTGAGCATGGAGAAGGTCGAGGGCGCGTTCACCCCGGCCGACCGCATCGGGCAGCTGACGATGCGCAACCTCGACATCGCCGACACGCGCGCCAAGCTCGGCATCTACAGCCACACCGGGCTGCTGGCCGGGGCGGCGGGGAGCATTCCGCTGCTCGGGCAGGGCGACGCGGGCAAGCGCGACGGCTCCGGCGGCTGAACGCCGAGGGCTGAGGGCTGACGGCCGAAGTCAGCCGGCCGACATGCAGGGCGGGGACAATCCGGCCCGATTCACGACACCTACGGAGGAATTCGATGTTCGACGATCTCGATGATGGCCCGCGCATCGCGGTGTGGACGGTGCTGGGCGTCGTCGCCTTTCTGCTGTTCGGGCTGCTGGGCGGCCTGGCGCTGAAGACGCTGGGGGCCAAGACGCAGGCCGCCGCGCCCGCCGCCGTGACCGCGGCGACCGCGGGGACCGCGGTGACGGTGATCGAGGAGCTGCTGATCGACGAGCCGCTGGCCGGCGAGGTGGCCGGCACGCTCTACTTCGAGCTCGGCTCGGCCGCGCTGCCCGCGGATGCCGCGGCGGTGGTCGAGGCGATCAAGGCTGCCGCGGCGGCAGCGGCGGACCGTCGCCTCGTCATCTCGGGCTTTCACGACGCCAGCGGCGACCCGGCGAAGAACGCCGAACTCGCCAAGGAGCGCGCCAAGGCCGTGCGCGCGGCGCTGCAGGCCGCGGGCGTGGACGCGGCGCGCCTGGCGCTGCGCAAGCCGGAGTCGACCACCGGCAGCGGCGACGACCGGCAGGCGCGGCGCGTCGAGGTGCGCATCGCGCCCTGAGGGCGGGACGGCGGGCGGGCGACGCCCGCACCCCGGCCTTCTCCCACGGGGTGGGAGAGGGGGCAGGGCAAGGCGAGGGGTCGCCGACGAGGATCAGCGTGCCGCGAGGACGGCGCTGGCCTGCAGGCGGCCGATCTCGATCGCCTTGCGGTTGACGAGCGCCTGGTCCGACAGGCCGCCCAGCCACGCGGCGTCCGCGTCGGCCAGCGGCAGCAGGCGCTGCAGCAGCGCGGCCAGCACGACCTCGCAGGCGCGCGAGGTGTTGCCGTCGTCCATCTTGATGGCGATGCCCAGGCCCCGCTCCGGCAGCGCCGCGCAGTGCACGCCCTCGGCGCCGACCTTGCAGTAGACGCGCTCGCCGAAGCGCGTCATCACGCGCGCGTCGAACTTGCCGGTGCCGCTGGTGAAGAAGGGCGCGCGCGCCACAGCCTCGCGCAGGCGCTTGGCGGCACGCGCGTGCTCCGGGCTCAGGCCGACGCCGCCGGCCACGCGCGCAAACGCCAGCGCCAGGTTCTTCAGCGGCAGCGCATGCGCGGGGATGGAGCAGCCGTCGACACCGCGCGCGCTCTTCGCGAGGTCCCAGCCGGTCGCGGCCTGCAGTGCAGCG
The DNA here is from genome assembly GCA_963205125.1 of Pseudomonadota bacterium. Taxonomy (GTDB): domain Bacteria; phylum Pseudomonadota; class Gammaproteobacteria; order Burkholderiales; family Burkholderiaceae_C; genus Rubrivivax. The sequence goes on from CAUJJO010000205.1 coordinate 2,985, forward strand.
CTCACCTCGCGCATCACCGGGTGCTCGGGCTGGACGTAGCCCGAGAGGAAGCCGCGCAGCGACTCGCCGCCCTTCTCGCGGCCATGCATGTCGCAGGCCAGGCAGACGAAGCCGCTGTGCTTGCCCGAGCAGTTGTTGTGCAGCGCGCTGGGTTCCTCGCCACGGCGCACCAGTTCGCGCTGCGCGACTTCGTTGTAGGGCCAGTGCGTGCCGCATTCGAGCACCGACGCATCGACGCCGGCCTTGGCGAGCATCGCAGCGGCGGTGCGCGCGTGCGCCGCCTCGCCGCTGTGCGAGGCGCAGGCCAGCGCCAGTTCCTCGTCGGTCAGCGCCAGCCTCTCGGCCGCGCCGCTGGCCACCAGCGGCAGCGCCTGCAGCAGCTTGACCGCCGAACGCGGGAAGATCGGCCGCTCGACGTCGCCCAGCGCGAGCACCACGGCACCGTCGGCATCGACGACGGCGAGCGCGCCGCGGTGAAAGGACTCGACGATGCCGCCCCGGGTGGCCTGGACGAGGATGGGGTCGGCGGAGGCGGCAGCGGCGTTCATGGGGGGGACTGTAGCGCCGCAGGCGCGTTTGAGTCGCGATCGGCGTCGCGATCGGCGTCGCGACCGGCGTCGCGATCGGCGTCGCGCCGGGGCCATGCCGCGGTTCGCGGCACGGGCCGGGCGCGGCGGTGAGGCGGGCGCGCTCAGGTCGGCGCCGCGGCCGCCGCCTGCGACGAGTCGAATACGCGTGCGGCCTCGCTCAGCCGCTGCGCCTGCTCGCTCAGGCTCGCGGCGGCGGCAGCGCTCTGCTGCACGAGCGAGCTGTTCTGCAGCGTCATCTGGTCGAGTTGCCCGACCGACGCGTTGACGGCCGTCAGGCCATCGCTCTGCTCGGCGGCCGCGGAGCTGATCTCCGCGATGATGTCGGTGACGCGCTGCACGCTCGTTGCGATGTCCTGCATCGACTGGCCGGCGTCGGCGACGAGCCGCGAACCGTTCTGCACGCGATCGACGCTGTTGTGGATCAAGGCCTTGATCTCGCGCGCGGCCGAAGCCGAACGCTGGGCGAGGCTGCGCACCTCGCTGGCCACCACCGCGAAGCCGCGGCCCTGTTCGCCCGCCCGCGCGGCCTCGACGGCGGCGTTGAGCGCGAGGATGTTGGTCTGGAAGGCGATGCCGTCGATGGTGCCGATGATGTCGGCGATCTGGCGCGAGCTCGTGCTGATCTCGTCCATCGTCGCCACGACCTGGGCCATCACGTCGCCCCCCTGCGTGGCGGCGCTGCTCGCCGAGGCCGCGAGTTCGTTGGCGCTGCGCGCCGACTCCGCCGTCTGGCGCACGGTGCCGGTGAGCTGCTCCATCGAGCTGGCGATCGCCTGCAGGCTCGAGGCGGTGCGCTCGGTGCGCTGGCTGAGGTCCAGGCTGCTGGTGCTGATGCCGCGGCTGGCGAGGTCGCAGCCGACCGCGCTGGCCTGCACGCCGACGACGACCTGGTCGATGCGTTGCACGAGGCCCAGCAGCGCCTTTGCCGAGGGCGTCGAGACCCTGGCCTCGCGCAGATCGAGCCGGATGCGGCCGTTGTCGTCGATGGCCGAAACCAGCGCGCCCAACTCCTGGCCCTGCCGCTCGCCGTGCGCCATCTTCGCGGTCATCCAGAGTTCCATCGCGGTCTGGACGACGACGTAGGCCGCGTGCATCAGCACCACGCCGAAGTTCGCGCTGGGCGTGCAGTAGACGGGGACGCCCGTGGCCTGCAGGCGGTCGAAGAGGACGTGATGCACGGCGATGGCGACGGCGCCGGCGAGCACCGGGCGCCAGTCGCGGTAGACCATCAGCACCGCCAGCATCGCGAAGACGCCGAAGTGGAACTCGAGCGTGCCGCGGCCGAGCTGGATGTGCAGCGCCACGATGGCCATGGCCAGCGTCGGCAGCGCCAGGCGCAGGAAGAGCGTGCCGCGCGCGAAGGCGAAGGCCGCGAGGCTGGCCAGCAGCAAGGCGCTGCCGACGACCAGGGCGGTCGCGAACTGGCCGTAGTGCTGGCCGATGGCCAGCGCGACCAGCGCGCCTGCGGCAATGCTGCCGAGCATCACGAGGTCGGGGTCGAGCCTGCGGCCGCTCGCGGTGCGAGGCTTCGTGCGGGGTGAGTCGTCGGACATGGGCAAGGGTTCCCGTCGGTGGGTCGGTGGGTCGGTCGATCGCCCGCCGCGCGCGCTCGGTCGAGGCGTCGTGTCGTCAAGGCTTATCGGCCGCTGCGACGGGCGCCTTGAGGTCGTGCGGCACGGGCCGGGGCCTGTGTGCTGCCCGTCCGTGCTGCCGTTCGTGCAGACGTCGGTGCACGCGCAGTCATGACCACGAGACCGGCGGCGTCGCCGCGCCGCGCGCGAGAATCGGCCCCACCCCAGACCAAGGAGCGTCCGCGATCATGAGCAAGTCCGCTTCGGCCGGCCCCGACGCCGCGAGCCTCGCACCCACCGTCATCATCGACAGCGACCACCCGGCGGTGATCGCCTTCGCGCGCGAGCACGACCGCGGCGCCGACGTGCGCGAGCGCGCCGTCTCGCTCTACCTCGCGGTGCGCGACGGCTTTCGCTACGACCCCTACCGCATCGACCTCTCGCCGCGCGGCGTGAGCGCCAGCGCCGTGCTGGCCAACGGCTACGGCTGGTGCGTGCCCAAGGCGGCGCTGCTCACCGCCGCCTGCCGCGCGGTAGGCATTCCCTCGCGCGTGGGCTATGCCGACGTGCGCAACCACCTGAGCACCGAGCGCCTGCGCAAGGCGATGAACAGCGATGTCTACGTCTGGCACGGCTACAGCGACATCTGGCTCGACGGCCGCTGGGTCAAGGCTACGCCGGCCTTCAACATCGAGCTCTGCGATCGCTTCGGGCTGCTGCCGCTCGAGTTCGACGGCCGCGGCGATTCGATCTACCACCCCTTCGACAAGGCCGGCAACCGCCACATGGAGTACGTCGCCCAGCGCGGCGTCTTCGATGAGGTGCCTCTTGCGGCCATCGTCGAGGACTTCCGCCGCTATCACCCCAACGCCACGCTGAACGCGCTCAGCGGCGCCGACTTCAGCGAAGACGCCGCGCGCGAAGGCGGCGCCTGAGCGCACCGCAGCGCGCCGCGGCGCCTGCCATGCAGGCTCACGGCGGGCTCAGTGCAGCACCAGCAGCGGCAGCCGGCAGCCCGAGAGCACGGCCTTGGCCTGTGAGCCGTAGAGGAACTCGCCGAAGGGGCCGCGGCCTTCGCTGACCATCACCAGCAGGTCGCAGCCGCGCGCCTCGGCCTCGGCCCGCAGCGCCTCGTCGGCGTGGGCCACGCAGGCGTGATGCCCTTCGAAGGGCACGCCGGCCGCGTGCGCGGCGGCGGCGAAGCGCTCCAGCACGCCCTGTGCGTCTTCCGGCGTCAGCGTGTCCTCGTCCTCGACGCGGCGCAGCCGGGCCGCGCCCTGTGCGGGCTTACGCGGGCCGCGCGGCTGCTCGGCGACGAAACCGGTGATGGCCGCGCCGAGCTGGCGCGCCAGGCCGATGCTTGCAGCGATCGCGCGATCGCTCAGTGCGGAGCCGTCGACGGGAACGAGGATGCGCTGGTACATGCCTTCCTCCAACGAGAAGCCGGGCCACGATACGCCGACTCTAGGAACGCAGCGCCGCCCCTCCTTTGCGCTCGCGCAAGCCGGGGGTGCCGCCAGCGTGACGCGGTGCACGGGCTTTCCCGCAGCGAAGGGCCTGTTTGCGCCCTCGGGCCCTTCAGTTGGGGCGGCAAGGGCCGATAGGGCAGGGTGGTCCGTGCGCGCTGCGGCGGCGCGGCGCTTGCCGGCGCCCATCCGTGCGCATGCGCCCGATGGCCACCCCCGCCCGCATGTTCCTCGCCCTGATCCGCCTGCCGCACGTCCTGTTGAACGTCCTGTTGAACGTCCTGTTGAACGTTCTGTTGAACGTCCTGTGGCCCTGCCTGCCGGGCCTTCTTGCGGCCTGCGCCGGCACGGCGCTGGCGCAGCCGGCCGCGCCGCTGCAGCTCGAGCGCGGGCAGGGCCTCGTCGACGCCTGGCCCGCGCTGCGCATGCTGGCCGACCCCGAGGCCAGGCTCGGGCGCGACGCCGTGCTCGCGCGGCGCGCCGAGCTGGGCGTCCCCGATGGCCCGCAGGCCAACCTCGGCCTGCGCCGTGGCGCGGTCTGGCTGCACCTGCCGCTGGCCGTGCGCGAGCGCGGCCACTGGGTGCTGCAGATCGACCATCCGCCGCTGGAGGCGATCGACGTCCACGTGCTGGCCGATGGGCGCCCGATCGCCGAGCACCACCTGGGCAGCCTGCAGCCCTTCGACCGGCGCGGGCTGAACTCGCGCGCGCCCGCGCTTGCGCTGCCGTTGCAGCCCGCCGTGCGCTACGAAGTGCTGCTGCGCGTGCAGAGCCGGAGCTCGCTGCTCGTGCCGGTGACACTGCAGCCGGTGGCGGCCTTCGTCGCGGCGGAGTCGCTGCACGTGCTGCTGCAGGGCCTGTTCCTCGGCGTGACGCTCGCGCTGATGATCAGCAGCGCGCTGCGCGGGCTGGCGCTGCGCGATCCGCAGTTCGGCTGCTACGCGCTGATGCTGGTCGGCCTCTTCGCCTTCTTCCTGAACTTCGAGGGGCTCGGGCACCAGCACCTCTGGAATGCCCCCGCGGGGCCGCTGCTGCTGCTGGGTGACCTCGGCATCATGCTTGCGCTGGCCGGCGGCAGCCTCTTCATCGTCGGCGCGCTGCAGGCCCGGACGCTGCATCCGCGCGTCGCGCGCGGCCTGCAGGCGATCGCCGCCGCCGCCACGCTGTGCTTCCTGCTCGGGCTCGCCGGCGTGCTCGACTACGCGGCACTGCAGGCCGCCTCCACCGTGCTCGGGCCGCTGCCGCTGCTGCTGGGGCTTGTGGCCGCGGCCTCGCAGGCCTGGCGCGGCAGCCGCGCCGCGGCGCTGATGCTGCTGGGCTGGAGCGGCTACATCGTCGGCGCGCTGGGGCTGGCGGCGCTGGTGCACGGCTGGGTTCCGGCCAACGCCTTCACGCAGCATCTCTTCCAGGCCGGGGTGATGATCGACATGCTGGCGTGGATGCGCGTGCTGGGCCTGCGCGAGGAGGCCCTGCAGCGCGCGGCGGGGCGGGCGCTGGCCGAGCGCGAGGCCTTGGAGGCGCTGGCCAATTCGGATGCGCTCACCGGCCTGCCCAACCGCCGCGGGCTCGAGCAGGCGCTGGCGCGCGCGCTGGCGGGCCTGGGCGCAGGCGGCGGGCTGGCGGTCTACCTGCTCGACCTCGACGGCTTCAAGCCGGTCAACGACGCCCTCGGGCACGACGTCGGCGACACGCTGCTGGTGCAGCTCGCGCAGCGGCTGCGTACGCGGTTGCGCGGCGAAGACGTGGTGGCGCGGCTGGGCGGCGACGAGTTCGTCGTCGTCGCCCGCGGGATCGACGGCGAGCCCTCGGCGCGGCTGCTGGGCGAGCAGTTGCTGGCCGTCGTCGACGCCCCGTTCGACCTGGGCGCCGCGCGCTGTCGCGTCGGCCTGACCATCGGCTTCGCGCTGGCGCCGCAGGACGGCACGGCCGCCAGCGTGCTGCTGCGCCGTGCCGACCAGGCGATGTACGCCGGCAAGCAGGACGGCCGCGGCTGCCTGCGCCGCTGCAGCGCCGAGCCCGTCGCGGCGGCCGCGCTGCCCGCCTCGGCCACGGGCCGGCCGCGGGCGCCCGCTCGCTGAGCAGGCGCGCTCAAGCCCGCCGCGCGGCGCGGCAGGCCTGCAGGAAGTCCTGCAGCATCGGCGTGTCGTCGAGGGTCTGCGGGTCCTTCGGGTCGTGGAACTCCGGGTGCCACTGCACGCCGGCCACGTAGGCGCCGGGCGTCGTGCGGCGAAAGGCCTCGACGATGCCGTCCTCGGCGCAGCGCGCCTCGACGACGAAGCCCGGCGCGAGATCCTTGATGCCCTGGTGGTGGATGCTGTTGGCGCGCGTGCGCGAGAGCCCCGGGTAGAGGGCCGCCAGCCGCGTTCCCGGCTCGATCGCCACCTCGTGGAAGTGGCGCTCGTACCGGCCGAGCTCGCGGTGCGCGTGCGAGCCCGGGCGCTGCGTGGCGATGTCCTGCCACAGCGTGCCGCCGTGCATCACGTTGAGCAGCTGGAAGCCGCGGCAGACGCCGAACACCGGCTTGCCGGCGTCGATGAAGGCGCGGATGAGCTCGATCTCGTAGCGGTCGCGCACCGCGTCGCCGGCCCATTCGGGGGCGAGCGGCTGTTCGCCGTAGAACGCCGGGGCGACGTCGTTGCCGCCCTGCAGCACCAGGCCATCCAGCGCCTGCGCGTAGTCGTCGAGGTCGAGGTCGCTGCGCTGCACGATGCTGTCGCGCGTGACCGCCGGGATCATCACCGCCATCGCGTGGCCCGAGAGCACCCAGTGCGCGACCGACTGCTCGAGGTAGTGCAGCGTCTTGGTGAAGACGCCGGGCAGGGGCCCGTGGCTGCCGGGGTAGTAGATGCGGGCGGAAACGCCGACGAGCAGCGGGAGCGCGTGCATGGCAAGGCGAAGTGGCGCGCGCATTATGCGCGCGGCCTGTCGCGCCTGTGGCGACCGCGATGGGCCGCGGGTCGGGCCCTTCGTCCTTCACGCAAGGGAATCACTAACATCGGGCATCCGGTCGCCGTTGCGGCCGCGCCGCGCCCCGTGATCCACCTCCTCAACCTGCTCGCCGCCATCGCCCTGCTCGTCTGGGGGATCTACAACGTGCGCACCGGGGTGCTGCGCGCCTTCGGCGAGAACCTGCGCAGCGTGCTCGCGCGCAGCGTGGCCAATCGCCTGAGCGCGATGCTCGCCGGCCTCGGCGTCACCACGCTGCTGCAGAGCAGCACCGCGACCTGCCTCATCGTCGCCAGCTTCGTCGGCTCCGGGCTGATCGGCACGACGCCGGGCCTGGCGGTGATGCTGGGCGCCGACGTCGGCACCGCGCTCATGGTGCTGGTGTTCTCCTTCGACCTCTCCTGGCTGAGCCCGCTCCTCATCTTCGTCGGCGTCGTCTTCTTCGTCGCCTGGGAGCGCGGCATGCTCGGGCGCATCGGGCGCGTGCTGATCGGCCTCGGCCTCATCACGCTGGCGCTGCAGCTCATCGTCACCGCCACGCGCCCGCTGACCGAGGCGCAGGCGGTGCGCGCGCTGCTGGCCGCGCTGCCCGACGATATCGGCCTGCACCTGCTGGCCGGCGGCGTGCTGGCGGTGCTGTGCTACTCGAGCCTGGCGGTGGTGCTGCTGACCGCCACGCTGGCCGCGCAGGGGCTGCTGACGCTGCCGGTGGCGGTCGGCCTCGTGCTCGGCGCCAACGTCGGCAGCGCGCTGCTGGCGATCCTCGTGACGGCCTCGGGCCCGGCCGAGCTGCGCCGGCTGCCGCTTGGCAACTTCATCTTCAAGGCGGTGGGCGCGGCGCTGATGATTCCGCTGCTGCCTGAGCTGCGGCTGCTGCTGCACAACCACGTCGCCGACATCCACCAGCAGGTGGTCTTCTTCCACCTCGGCTTCAACCTGCTGATGGCGCTGCTGTTCGTCGGCTTCGTCGGCCCGGTGGCGCGCATCACCGAGCGCGCGCTGCCCAAGCCGAGCACGCTGGGCAGCAGCGACCGTCCGCGCTACCTCGACCCGGTGGCGCTGGCCACGCCCAGCCTGGCCATCAGCTGCGCGGCGCGCGAGGCGCTGCACCAGGCCGACGTCGTCGAGACCATGCTGCGCGGCGTGGTGCCGGTGATGCGCGACAACGACCTCGAGCTCGCCGAGCGGCTGCGCCGCATGGACGACGTCGTCGACGAGCTGTACTCGGCGATCAAGTTCTACCTGACGCAGATCTCGCGCGAGGCGCTGTCCGAGCGCGAGGGCCGACGCTGGACCGACATCGTCAGCTTCACCATCAACATGGAGCAGATCGGCGACTGCATCGAGCGCATCCTGCAGGACCTCGAGGACAAGAAGATCCGCAAGGGCCGGCGCTTCTCCGAGGCCGGCATGGCCGAGATCTTCCACCTGCACGAGCGCCTGCTGGCCAACCTGCGCCTGGGCATGAGCGTCTTCCTCGACGGCCACGTGCGCGACGCGCAGCGCCTGTTGGAGGAGAAGGCGCGCTTTCGCGACCTCGAGCGCGAGTACGCCGCCAACCACATCATGCGGCTGCAGGACAACACCGCGCAGAGCATCGAGACCAGCTCGCTGCACCTGGACCTGATCGGCGAGCTCAAGCGCATCAACTCGCACATCTGCTCGATCGCCTACCCCATCCTCGACTCGGCCGGCGCGCTGGCCAGCACGCGGCTGCGCCACTCGCAGCTGGCCAGCCTCGAGGAGCGGCCGCGCTGACGCGGCCACCGCGCGCCCGTGAGCTGGACGGTCGTCCTCGCCGTGCTGCTGGGCGCGGCGCTGCATGCGGGCTGGAACGTGCTCGTCAAGTCGGCCGGCGACAAGAGCGTCGACAACGCGCTGATCACCTTCAGCGCCGGCTGGGTCGCGCTGCCCTTCGCGCTGGCCGCGGGGCTGCCGCAGGCCGCGGCCTGGCCCTTCCTCGCGGCCTCGCTGCTCGTGCACATCGGCTACTACAGCGCGCTGGCCGGCGCCTACCACCACGGCGAACTCGGCCTGACCTACCCGATCATGCGGGGCCTGGCGCCGCTGCTGGTGGCGCTCTTCAGCGCAACCGTCGTCCATGAACTGCCGGCGCCGGCCACCTGGGCCGGCGTGCTGGCGATCACGCTGGGCGTGGCGCTGGTGGGCCTCGCGCACCCGGGGCAGGCGCTGCACCACGGCAAGGCGCTTTCCTTTGCCGTGGCCAACGCCGCGATCATCGCCGGCTACACCTTCGTCGACGGCCTGGGCGTGCGCGCGGAAGTCGCGGCCGGCGGCACGGCGCTGCGCTATGCGCTGTGGCTCTTCGTCATCAACGCGCTGCCCTATCCGCTGCTCGTGCTGAGGCGCCGCGACGCCGCCGCGCGCCGCGCCGTGCTCGCCTACGCGCGGGCGCGCTGGCCACTGGCGGCCGTCGGCGCCGCGGCCTCGATCGGCAGCTACGGCATCGCGCTGTGGGCGATGACGCGCGCCCCGGTGGCCAGTGTGGCCGCGCTGCGCGAGACCTCGGTGCTCTTTGCCAGCGCATTGGGCACCTGGATGCTGCGCGAGCGCTTCGGCTGGCAGCGGGGCCTTGGCACCGTCGTCATCCTCGCCGGCGTGATCGCGCTGCGCATGGCCTGAAGCCGGCTCGTCGCCGCGAGCCGCCGGCCGCCGCACAATTGCCGGTTCCCCTGCAGGGCCCGACCATGTCCGACGACGCTTCCCTCCTCGCCGACTTCGAGCACATGTTCGAGCTCGCCCCCGTCTCGCTGTGGCTGGAGGACTTCAGCGGCGTGCGCGCGCTCTTCGAGCGCTGGCGCGCCGAGGGCGTGCGCGAGATCGAGCCGCACCTGCGCGCCCACCCGCAGGCGGTGGCCGCCTACGGCGCCGCGATCCGCGTGCTGAAGGTGAACCAGCGCACGCTGCAGCTGCTGGCCGCGCCCGACCAGGCCACGCTCGAGCGCTCGCTGCCGCAGATCTTCCGCGACGACATGCACACGCACGCGCTGCCCGAGATCGTGCAGCTCTGGGCCGGCGAGGGCGGCTTCTCGAACCAGACCGTGAACTACGCGCTGGACGGGCGGCGGCTGGACGTGCGCGTGCGCGGACGCATCCTGCCCGGCCACGAGCAGACCTGGGACCGCGTGCTCGTCTCGCTCGAGGACAACACCGAGCCGATGCGGGCGCAGCGCGAACTCGCGCGCAGCGAGCAGTACGCGCGCGGCCTCTTCGAGCATTCGCCGGTGTCGCTGTGGGTCGAGGACTTCAGCCAGGTCAAGCGGCTGCTGGACGAGGTGCGCGCCAACGGCATCAGCGACTTCCGCACCTTCCTCAAGGTGCACCCCGAGTTCGTCGAGCGCTGCATGCGCGAGATCCGCGTCATCGACGTGAACCGCGTCACCATGCCGCTCTTCGGCGCGGCCGACAAGCGCGAGCTGCTGGCGCGCACCGACCGCGTCTTCACCGACGACATGCACGAATCCTTCGCCGACCAGCTGCAGGATCTGTGGGAAGGCAAACTCGTGCAGCAGCGCGAGGTCGTCAACACCACGATGGCCGGCGAGCCGCTGCACATCCACATGCAGTTCGCGGTGCTCGAGGGCCACCGGCACGACTGGAGCCTGGTGCTGCTGTCGCTCGTCGACATCACCGCGCGCAAGAAGGCCGAGGCCTACCTCGAATACCTCGGCAAGCACGACGTGCTCACCGGCCTGCGCAACCGCACCTACTACGCCGAGGAGCTCAACCGCCTCAAGCGCAAGGGCCCGTGGCCGGTGGCGGTGCTGGCGCTGGATCTCAACGGCCTGAAGATGATCAACGACGAACAGGGCCACGGCGCCGGCGACGCGCTGCTGCGCCGTGCCGGCGAAGTGCTCACCAAGGCGGTGGACGCCCCGGCCAGCGTCGCGCGCATCGGCGGCGACGAGTTCTGCATCCTCATCCCCGGCGGCGACGAGCGCGCTGCGCAGCTCATGCTCGAGCGCGTGGCGAGCCTGGTCGAGCTGAACAACCAGTTCTACGCCGGCACCACGCTCAGCTTCGCCATCGGCAGCGCCATCGCCCACGGCGGCGAGCAACTCGAAGCCGCCGTGCAGCAGGCCGACCAGGCCATGTACGAAAGCAAGGCGCGCTACTACGCCGAGCAAGGACGCGAACGGCGGCGGCCGGGCTGATCTTCATTGGGGGGCCGTTCACGAGTCCGTTTGCGGGTCTCAACGGCGCGCACACTCAGCGCGGCGTGAGCGGCGACCCTTGTCCCGAACCTCTCTCGTAGGAGCGCCGGCAGGCGCGATTGGGCGCCGGGCGCGCACCTCGTTGGGGTCAGGTCTTGCCTTTTGCCTGCCCCTGATCCGGGCGCTGACTTTGGCGACGGGATCGGCCAAAGCGTGCAGAAGTCACGGCGATTTTTTGATCGTGGGCAAGCGGTTGAATCGAAGCTTTGTCTCACGTCAAACGAGCCGAAGAAGAGGGTACCTACAGCAAGAAGGAGTACCCGCAGTGAACTTGGATCGGCTCGAGGTTTCGACGCGTCTTTCGCTCGCTTTCGGCGCCCTGGTGATCGTGATCGCGGCCATGGCCGGGCTGACCTGGTACGAGGTCGCCCAGGTCGCGGCGGCCGAGCAGGCGCTGGTGGAGCAGCGCCTGCCGCGCATGGCGGCGATCAACCGCATCAAGAGTCACGTCAATCAGATCGGCCTGTCGATGCGCAACATGGCCATCATGGACCGCGCCGAGGACATCGCCCGGCAGCGCGAGCAGGTGCTTGGCGAGCAGCGCGCCGCGGCCGCCCTGGTGGACGGGCTGCAGAGCCAGATCGATTCGGCGCGCGGCAAGACGCTGCTGGCTGCGCTCGTCGACGCGCGCCAGAAGTACGACGGCGCGCAGGCGCGCTACCTCGAGCTCGCAGCCTTGGGCAAGGCCGACGAGGCCAAGGCCTTCCTGCTTGCCGACGCGCGCCCGCGGCAGCTGGCCTACTTCGCCGGCATCGACGCGTTGCTGGACCATCAGAACGAGCTGGTGAAGACGAGTGCCGAGCAGAGTGCCGCGACGGTGGCCAGCATCCGCTGGATCGTGCCGCTCATGGCGGCGACCGCGCTGCTGATCGCCGTCGGCGCGGCGCTGTGGATCGTGCGCAGCCTCATGCGCCAGCTCGGCGGCGATCCGTTGCAGGCGATGGCGCTGGCCGCGGCCGTCGCGCAGGGCGACCTCACGCGCCGCAGCGCGCTGCGGCCGGGCGACACGCAAAGCATGATGGCGCAGCTGCAGCGCATGCAGGACCAACTGGCCGGCGTGGTGGGGCAGGTGCGTGCCAACGCGCAGGGCGTGGCCACCGCCAGCGGCCAGATCGCCCAGGGCAATGCCGATCTCAGCCAGCGCACCGAGGAGCAGGCCAGCGCGCTCGAGGAGACCGCAGCGTCGATGGAGCAGCTTGGCTCCACCGTGCGGCAGAACGCCGACAACGCGCGGCAGGCGAGCCAGCTCGCCGGGGGCGCGAGCGACGTGGCCAGCCGCGGCGGCGAGGTGGTGGCGCAGGTCGTGCAGAGGATGAAGGGCATCCAGGACAGCTCGCAGCGGATCGCCGAGATCATCGGCACGATCGACGGCATCGCCTTCCAGACCAACATCCTCGCCCTCAATGCCGCGGTGGAAGCGGCACGCGCGGGCGAGCAGGGCCGCGGCTTCGCGGTCGTCGCCGGCGAGGTGCGCGCGCTCGCCCAGCGCAGCGCGGAAGCGGCTAAGGAGATCAAGCAGCTGATCACCGACAGCGTCGAGCAGGTCGACGCCGGCACGGCGCTGGCCGACCAGGCCGGCGCGACGATGCGCGAGATCGTCGCCTCGATCGGCCGCGTCAACGACATCATGAGCGAGATCTCGGCGGCCAGCGTCGAGCAGAGCCAGGGCGTCAGCCAGGTCGGCGAGGCCGTCAGCCAGATGGACCGGGTGACGCAGCAGAACGCCGCACTGGTGGAGCAGAGCGCGGCCGCCGCCGACAGCCTCGAACAGCAGGCGCGGCATCTCGTTCAGGGAATGGCGATGTTCAAGGTGTAGGGGATGCAGGGGAGCGTCGCTCGCGCGCTTCTGCCCCCACGCATCGGGCGGGGTCAGGTCTTGCCTTTTGCCTCCTCCCCTGCTCCCGCCCTCGCTGGCCTGTGAGACACTAGGGTTTGCCCTAGGTGATTGGGTGAATCCCGTTGCCTGGCCAGGGCCCCACGCGGGCCATCGAAGTGGGCGAAGCGTCGCTTCGAACCGCATTCCCGAGAAAGCCTCTCCCGCCATGAAAATCCGCACCTTCTCGCTCGCCCTTGTCACTGCACTTGCCTTCGGCTCGACCGTCGCGCAGGCGGCCCTGGCCGACTACAGGATCGACCTCGACCACACCTACGCGAGCTTCGCCATCGACCACAACGGCGCCTCGATCAACCGCGCGCGCTTCGGCGACGTGACGGGCAGCGTGCGCTTCGACAAGGAGGCCAAGGCCGGCACCATCGACATCGTCGTGCAGACGGCCAGCGTCTACAGCGGCTCCAAGGGCTTCGACGAGCATCTGCGCACGGCCGACCTGTTCGACTCCGCCAGGCATCCGACCATGCGCTTCGTCTCCGATCGCCTGGTGTTCGAGGGCGATCGCCTGGTCGAAGTGCCCGGCCAGCTCACGCTGCTCGGGCAGACGCACCCGGTCACGCTGAAGGCGCTGCAGTTCCGCTGCTACCCCAACCAGCGCGCCAAGACCGAGGCCTGCGGCGGCGACTTCGAGGCGGTGATCGACCGCACGCAGTGGGGCATGGACTACCTCGTGAAGGTCGGCATGCCGAAGATGGTGCGCATCGGCGCGACGTTCGAGGGCTTCAAGCAGTGATCGCTGCGCGCGCCGGGTAGAGGTCGCCTTTCCCCGAGGCTGAGGCTTGAATTCGATGGCGTGCGGTGGTCGAAACTCGACCAGGCAAAAGGCAAGACCTGACCCCCGCGAGACCCAAAGGCAAGACCTGACCCCCGCGAGACCCTCGCGACGGTGCCGTGATCGCTTGTAAGGCCGAGGCGGCCGAGCTAGCATTACGCGGTAATACTCGCGATCAAGATCATGGATGCGACGTCCGTCACGAGCAAGGGGCAGGTCACCATCCCGAAGGAGATTCGGCAGCGGCTGGGTATCCGGCAAGGCAGCAGGATCGAGTTCGCGTTGATCGGCGATCATGCGGTCATGCGCGTGAGCCGGTCGCCGACGGTCGGGTCCGCGAGCGGATTCGGCATGCTCGAGAGCACGCGCGCGGCGCTGCCTGCGGACCTCGACCCCGCAACGCTGGTGAAGCGATGATCGGCTTGGACACCAATGTCCTCGCGCGCTACTACGTCGAGGACGCGGGGGACGCCCAAGCGCAGCGGCAGCGCCTGGCCGCACGTCGACTGATCGAGTCCGGCCGGCCGCTGATGGTCAGCAAGACCGTCCTTCTCGAACTGGAATGGGTCATGCGGGGCTATTACGGCTTCTCGCGGCAGGAGGTCGGTGGCGTGTTCCGGCACTTGCTGGGGCTCGGGCAAATCGCCATCGAAGACCGCGACGAAGTCGAACAGGCGCTGTCCAACTGCGACGCCGGGATCGACTTCGCCGATGCTCTTCATCACGCCAGCTACCGCAGCTGCGAGCGCGTGGCGACCTTCGACGACCGCAAGTTCGCGCGCCGTGCCAGGAAGCTCGGCATGGCGCCCGCGGTGACCGTGCCGGCCTGATCGGGTGCCGGGGCGTCGTCGGCGGCAGCCTCACCCCGCCCGCGCCAGATTCAACGCCAGCAGCCGGCGCAGGATCTCGTCCTCGGGCAAGCCTTCACCCCAGTCGCCCCAGCCGTAGCTCGCGGCGACGGCCGCGTCGAGTGCGGAATGCGCCTGCTGCAGCCAGGCCGGGCGCTGGTTGTAGAGCTTGGTGAGGGTGCGCGCGGCGAGTTCCTTCTCGAAGCCGGGCCGGGCGACGATGCGCTCGGGGTAGGGCGAATGCGTCATCCCGAGCGGCACGACTTCGGGAATGCGCTCGGTCCACTCGGGCGGGTTGAGCCAGGCCTCGCGCAGCTCGACGAGCCGCTTGGCCGCGCGCGCGATGGCCTCGGCGTGAACGCGCACGCCGGCCGCCAGCTCCGCCGGAATCAACGCCCCGCCCTCGATCGCCTCGGTGCGCTGGTGCGCGGTGTCGCGCGGCGTGAGGCCCTCGGGGAAGGGGAAGGTCTCGAAGGTGGTGGTCGGCGTGTAGCGCGGCCGGTCTTCGAGCGAAGTGCCCAGGCGCAGCGACCACAGCTCGTGCAGACGGCTGTGCAGGATGCCGAAGGTGGTGTCGTCGGCGCGGGCGATGACGACGAGGTTCTTGTCGGCGATCACTGCGGCAGGGCGGAACACGAAGCTGCGGTGCTTCGCCACTTCCGGGGTGGCGATGTATCGGGGCAGCGCGGTCAGCGCGCGCCGCATGACGGGCCGCGACCACTGGAACAGCCAGTAGCACTCGTTGGTACGCGCTTCGCGCTTGCCCACGCGCGTGGGTTTCACGCGCTCGGTCACGAAACCAAACGGGAGTTCGTACAGCGCGGCGTCCTCGCGCGCCA
>CAUJJO010000206.1 GCA_963205125.1 Pseudomonadota bacterium
GTGATCGGCATGATCACGCGCACCGCGCGCGGCCACACCGGGCGCCCGCTGAAGGCCTCGACCGGCGAGGCGATCGCCTATGGCAGCGTGCTCGCCGCGGCGGCGGCGCGCGTGCTGGTGCCGGCGCTGCGGCCGGAGTGGAGCGTGATGGCCTACGGCGTCGCCGCCGCGCTCTGGAGTCTTGCCTTCGGCATCTACCTCGCCATCTACACGCCCTGGCTCACGCGCACGCGGCTCGACGGCAAGGACGGTTGACCCGCCTGCGCTCCGTCCCGATCCCTTTTCCCACCCGCTTTCCGCTTTCCGCTTTCTCCTGTCCCATCCCCTTCATCCCTGAGAGGAACTCCCATGTCCGCCAGTCCCGCTTCCCAACTCGACGTCCGCACCCTGGAGCCCAGCCAGCGCCACGCACAGATCTTTGCGCGCCTGGACGCGCTGCGCGACGGCGAGACGATGCAGATCATCAACGACCACGACCCCAAGCCGCTGCGCTACCAGCTCGAGGCGCGCACGCCCGGGCTCTTCCAGTGGACCTACGTCGAATCCGGCCCGCAGGAGTGGCGCGTCAACATCGCCAAGGATTCCGCCAAGGCCAAGGCCCACGGCGAGGACTCCTGCTGCTCCGGCGGCGCCTGCAGCGGCGGCTGAGCCCACTCGATCGCAGCGACATCAAGCGGGCTTCGGGCCCGCTTTTTTGTGTGTGGCACGACGCGCGCCCGCGATCAAGCCTGTTCGCGGCGCGCTTGCCGGTGCGCAGTCGCCGGTTGTGCTCACCTCCACTGTCCGGCCGATGGCCCATGGGCCTTCCAGGGTCGGCGGGTCGAGTGCCGCGGGCATGCTCCGGACGTCCCGTCATGGGCTCCGCGTTTGCGCACGCCGCGGTCAGTGGTAGTCGTCCTCGAGCTGGTGACGCACCGCGAGGACGGTCACGGTCGTGGCGTCTTCGATCTCGAACAGCGCCACATAGCCGCTGCTTCCGAAGGGAATGAGCAGCTCACGCAGGAACGGGTCGTCTTCCGCCTTACGGCAGATGAACGGCGAGCGTCGCAGGCTCTCCACCCCTTGCGTGATCGCCGCCAGCGCCCGCTCGGCGAGATCGAGGTCCTCGAGGGTCGTGGCGCGATCGAGCAGGTACTCGTACAGCCGCGTCAGGTCGTCCCGGGCCGACGGGCTGTAGCGGACGGAGAAACTCACGCACGCGCCTTCTTCTGCAGCGTCGTCCGGGCCTGGGCCAGCTTCCTGGCGAGTTCGCCGTGGACCACCTCGGCGTCGATGTACGCACCCGTGCGCCTGGCCGCCTCGCCAGAGGCCAGGCCGCGCGCGATGAACTCCGAACGGATGCGGCGCCGCTGGATCGCCTCTCGCAACGAAGTCTCGATGAAACCGGACAGCGTCTCGCCCTCCCGGAGGACGCTCTCGGCCGATTCGCGCAGCTCGGGCTCGACGCGCAGGGACGGCAGGGTGGCGGTTTTCATGCTCAGTCGGCAGTGCGTTGCAGTTGCGATGCATTCTAGCCGCGCAGCGTCGAGCACCGCGTGCGTCTCGGCACGACGAGGCCCTCATCCGCTCGACGCGTGCCGGACGAAGCCGGCGACTCTCCACAAGCGGAGTGAGGTGCGCTGGTATCGGCGCGGCTTCCTGGAGGACTCAGGAGGCGATGGCCAGCGGGTCTTGCGCGTTCTTCCGCTCCGCTCCGCGCAGCGCTTCCCCCAGCAGAACGCTTTCGTCGCCGGGCCCCGGCTCGCAGCTTTCGCCCAGGGGTTGCCAGCCGCGGCGCACGGTGATGCGGGTGTCGTCCTGGCAGAACTCGATGCGTTCGGTGCCGGGGAGTTGCGCCCGCACGAAGGCCTCGAGCGACGAAGGCATGCTGACGCGGTAGCGCGCGGCGGCGCGGTCCTCCTCGGGGTGGTCGCGCTGGTGCAGCAGCGGCACGAAGAGCGAGGCGAGGTAGAGCCAGGGCGGGCCCTCGAAGCGGTGCGGTTCGTAGCCGCGCTGCTGCAGCCAGGCCTGCGCCTGCTCGCGCGTCGTCGCGCCGACGCTGCCTTGCGCGGGGCCCCAGGCGGCGGCCAGCAGTTCGGCCACCCACTGGTTACAGTTCTGGTAGCGCGTGGAGAAGGCGTAGGCGTTGGCGCTGTAGTCCTCCCCGAGCAGCGCCAGCGCCTGCCGGTCGTCGAGCGCTGTGGCGGCCAGCGCCGCCGAGGCCTGCGCGGGCAGCAGCAGCAGCGTCACGCGCGCCTGAACCTGCTCGTCGGCGCCGAGCATGAAGCCGGCCAGACCCTGGTCGAAGACGCGCGGGCGCTCCTCGCTGCACGCGTAGTAGAGCTGGCGCACCGACCACGGCGTGTTCGCGCTCTCGCGCAGGCTGACGCCGGCGTGCGAGTAGCGCTGGCCGAAGCGCGCGAGATCGAGCCCCGCGCGCCAGATCAGCGCCGCCTCGCGCCCCGAGGCCTGCAGTTCGGCGCGGATGCGCGCGACCAGCCGCAGCCGCCGGTCCTGCAGCGCCGCGCTCTGCGGCTCTCTCGCATGGCACAGGCCGCGTGAGGAAGCGCTCACCCCGGCGATCGCCGAGCCCGGCGCCAGCCCGCCCAGGCCGGCAAGGCCGAGGAAACCCAGCGCCAGCGCGCCCGCCTGCAGGCCGCGATGCAGGGTCTTCAGGCGATGTCGACCGCAGCGCGCACTCACATCCGAACGACGATGGCCTGCAGTTCCTTGTACCAGGGGTCGTCCA
>CAUJJO010000207.1 GCA_963205125.1 Pseudomonadota bacterium
TCGCCGCCAGGCTGTTCGAGCATCTTCGACGCGAGGCGGCCCGGCGGGCCGATGCGGCGGGCGTCGACAGCGACGACGCTGCCACCACCACTGCGACCACCGCCACCGCCACCGCCACCGCCGCCGCCGCCACCATCGCCGCCGCCAGTGACGAAGGCGGCGAAGGCAGCGACAAGGACGGTGTCGGCCAACACGCGCGCGAGCGGATGGAAGCGGTCCTCGACCAGCTCGAGCAGCGCGGCCTGCTCAGCGACGCCCGCGCCGCCGAGGCACTGCTGCACGCCAAGGCGCCGCGCTACGGCGCGCGGCGGCTGCGCCAGGCCCTGCAGGCGCGCGCGCTGCCCGCAGAACTGATCGAGCAGGCGCTGCAGGGCGCGCAGGCCAGCGAGTGGGCGCGCGCCTGCGCCGTCTGGCAGCGGCGCTTCGGCGCGACGCCGGCCGATGCGCGCGAGCGCGACCGCCAGCTGCGCTTCCTGCTCGGCCGCGGCTTCGACGCCGAGCTCGCGCGGCGGGTGATCCGTAGGGGCGGTGTCAGCGAAGACGACGATGCTTGCGCCCGCGCCGTCGACACGACACCCACCGACCACAAGGACTGCACGGACCGCACGGACCGCGCCGGCAGCCGCAAGCCGCTACCGCGATGAGGGCGTCGGCGCCGCCCCGTCCCGGGGCGTCCCGCAGCTGCCTGCTAAAGTCCAAGACCCGGCCGGTCGACTCGCGCGGCAAGGCCAACGCCGGGCCATGCGCTGCACCTGCGGTGCCGCATCCGCCCGGGCGCACCCCATCCCCGACGAGGACCGACGAATGAAGATCCACGAGTACCAGGCCAAGGAACTGCTGCGCGCGCATGGCGTGCCGGTGCCGCGGGGCTACCCCGCCTTCAGCGTGCGCGAGGCCGAGGAGGCGGCGCAGAAGCTCGGCGGCGCCGTCTGGGTCGTCAAGGCGCAGATCCACGCCGGGGGCCGCGGCAAGGGCGGCGGCGTCAAGCTGGCGCGCTCGCTGGCCGAGGTGACGCAGCTCTCCAGCCAGATCCTGGGCATGCAGCTCGTCACGCACCAGACCGGCGCCGCCGGCCAGAAGGTGCGCCGCCTGCTGATCGAGGAAGGCGCCGACATCAGGAAGGAGTACTACGCCGCCGTGCTCACCGACCGCGCCACGCAGAAGGTCTGCGTGATGGCCTCGTCGGAGGGCGGCATGGACATCGAGGAGGTCGCGCACGCCACCCCCGAGAAGATCCTCAAGGTCTTCGTCGACCCGCTGGCCGGCCTCGTCGACGCGCAGGCGCTCGAGCTGGCGCGCGGCATCGGCGTGCCCGAGGCCAGCCAGGCGCAGGCCGTCGACGTCTTCAAGAAGCTCTACGCCTGCTACATGGCCACCGACGCGAGCCTGGCCGAGATCAACCCGCTGATCCTCGAGGGCTCGGGCGCGATCAAGGCGCTGGACGCCAAGTTCAACTTCGACGCCAACGCGCTCTACCGCCACCCCGAGATCGTCGCCTACCGCGACCTCGACGAGGAGGACCCGGCCGAGGTCGAGGCGAGCAACTTCGACCTCAGCTACATCAGCCTGGACGGCAACATCGGCTGCCTGGTCAACGGCGCGGGCCTGGCGATGGCGACGATGGACACCATCAAGCTCTTCGGCGGCGAGCCGGCGAACTTCCTCGACGTGGGCGGCGGCGCCAGCGCCGAGAAGGTCACCGAGGCCTTCAAGATCATGCTCAAGAACCCCAAGGTCAAGGGCATCCTCGTCAACATCTTCGGCGGCATCATGCGCTGCGACACCATCGCCGAGGGCGTCATCGTCGCCTGCCGCGCGGTCAACCTCGCGGTGCCGCTGGTGGTGCGCATGAAGGGCACGAACGAGGACATCGGCAAGAAGATGCTCGCCGACTCCGGCCTGCCCATCATCAGCGCCGACACCATGGCCGAGGCGGCGGCGAAGATCGTCGCCGCGGTGAAGTGATCCCCAAGGAACGAACATGAGCATCCTCATCGACAAGGACACCCGCGTCATCACCCAGGGCATCACCGGCAAGACGGGCCAGTTCCACACCCGCATGTGCGTGGCCTATGCCAACGGCAAGAACTGCTTCGTCGCCGGCGTCAACCCGAAGAAGGCCGGCGAGGACTTCGAGGGCATCCCCATCTACGCCAGCGTCAAGGACGCCAAGGCGCAGACCGGTGCCACCGTGAGCGTCATCTACGTGCCGCCGGCCGGTGCCGCCGCGGCGATCTGGGAGGCCGTCGAGGCCGACCTGGACCTGGCCATCTGCATCACCGAGGGCATCCCCATCAAGGACATGCTGGAAGTGCGCAACAAGATGAAGGCCAAGGAGGCCGCGGGCGGCAAGAAGACGCTGCTGCTCGGGCCCAACTGCCCGGGGACGATCACCCCCGACGAGATCAAGATCGGCATCATGCCGGGCCATATCCACAAGAAGGGGCGTGTGGGCGTCGTCAGCCGCTCGGGCACGCTGACCTACGAGGCGGTGGCGCAGCTCAGCGAACTGGGCATCGGCCAGAGCAGCGCGGTGGGCATCGGCGGCGACCCGATCAACGGCTTGAAGCACATCGACGTCATGCGCCTCTTCAACGAGGACCCGGACACCGACGCGGTGATCATGATCGGCGAGATCGGCGGCCCCGACGAGGCCGACGCCGCGCGCTGGTGCAAGGCGAACATGAAGAAGCCCATCGTCGGCTTCATCGCGGGCGTCACCGCGCCCCCGGGCAAGCGCATGGGCCATGCCGGCGCGCTGATCTCCGGCGGCGCCGACACCGCCGACGCCAAGCTGGCGATCATGGAGGAGTGCGGCTTCACCGTCACGCGCAACCCCTCGGAGATGGGCAAGCTGCTGAAGGCCCTGCTCTGAGGCCCTGCTCTGAGGCGCTGCTGACGCGCTGACACGCTGACGCGCCAAGGCGCGCCAGCCTCCCTCGCCCCCCTTCGCTCCCCCCTCGCCGCCCTGATGGACTACCTCTTCCTGCCCGAGTTCTGGGTTGCCGTCGGCCAGATCATCCTGATCGACATCCTGCTCGGCGGCGACAACGCGGTCGTCATCGCGCTGGCCTGCCGCAAGCTGCCGCCGACGCAGCGCACCAAGGGCATCCTCTGGGGCACCGCGGGCGCCATCGTCCTGCGCGTCATCCTCATCTTCTTCGCGCTGCAGTTGCTGGCCATCCCGGCGCTCAAGCTCATCGGCGCGCTGCTGCTGGTGTGGATCGGCGTCAAGCTGCTGCTGCCCGAGGAAGAGGACGGCCACGGCAGCATCGAGGGCAGCGACCGCCTCTGGGGCGCGGTGAAGACGGTGATCATCGCCGACTTCGTGATGAGCCTGGACAACGTCATCGCCATCGCCGGCGCGGCCGAGGCCTCGGGCGGCGACCACGGCATGGTGCTCGTCGTCTTCGGCGTGCTCATCAGCATCCCCATCATCATCTGGGGCAGCCAGATGGTGATCAAGCTGATGGACCGCTTCCCGCTCATCATCACCGGCGGCGGCATGCTTCTCGGCTGGATCGCCGGCACCATGGCGATCACCGACCCGGCGCTGGTCAATCCCGAGGTGCTGCCGCAACTGCCCAAGCTTGCCGTCGGCGACACCGAACGCTACATCGCCGGGGCCCTGGGCGCGCTGCTCGTGCTGGCCCTGGGCAAGTTCTTCGCGGCGCAGGCGACGAAGACGGCAAGGCCCGCGGCCGCCGTCGCCCGTGCCGCCGCGCCGACCGGCCGCATGCGCCGCATCCTGCTCGCCGTCGACGGCTCGGCGCCCTCGATGCGCGCCGTGCAGCATGTGCTGGCGATGCAGCGCGAGTTCAGCGACCCCGCCGACGTCGAGCTGCACCTGCTCAACGTCCAGTACCAGGTGCCCGGCGACGTCGCGCGCTTCGTCACCAAGGAGGCGCTGCAGGAATACCGCGCCGAGCAGGCCGACCAGGCGCTGGCCGGTGCGCGTGCGGCGCTGCGCGACGCCGGGCTGCCGTTCAAGGAGCACCAGCGCGTGGGCTCGCCCGGCGCCACGATCGCCGAGGTCGCCCGCGCCGAGCAGTGCGACCTCGTCGTGCTCGGCACCCGCGGCCAGGGCATGGCCAGCAGCGCGCTGCTGGGCTCGGTGGCGCAGAGCGCGCTCGAGCACAGCCCGGTGCCGGTGCTGCTGGTGAAGTGAACCGTGAAGTGACTTCGTCCCGCCCCTCGGCAAGCCCTGCCGCGCGGCAGCAAGGGCAAACCCGCCTGGGCGGCTACCGTCTCGTGCGCGTGCTCGGTCGCGGCGGCCTGGCCGAGGTCTATGAAGCGTTTGCCGAGGACGGACGGCGCGTCGCGCTGAAGACCCTGCGCCTGCCCGAGGACGAGCGGGGCCTTGCCGCCGAGGCCTTCCGGCGCGAGGCGCACCTCGGGCAGCGCCTGCAGCATCCGGGCATCGTGCGCGTGCTCGACGGCGGCGTCGACGGCGAGCACGCCTTCCTCGCGCTGGAGTACGTCGACGGCCACGACCTGCGCCGGCACACCCTGAAGAGCGCGCTGCTGCCGCTGCCGCGCGTGCTGGCAATCGCCGAGCAACTGGCGCAGGCGCTGGCCGCCGTGCACGCGCTGGGCGTCGTGCACCGCGACCTCAAGCCCGCCAACGTGCTGCTGCTGGCCGACGGCGGGACCGTCAAGCTGGCCGACTTCGGCCTCGCGCGGCTGGGCGAAGCCTTCCTGAGCCGCACCGGCGTGCTCGCCGGCACGCCCGCTTACATGGCACCCGAGCAATTGGCCGAAGGCGCGCTCGGCCCGGCCTGCGACCTCTACGCGCTCGGGGTGCTGATGTTCGAGCTGCTGACCGGCCGCCTGCCCTTCGAGGCGGCCTCGCTCGGCGAACTGCTGCAGCAGCTCGGGCGCACGGCGCCGCCCTCGCTCACCACGCTGCGGCCGGAGCTCGAGCCGGCGCTTGCCCAGCCGCTGGCCGAGCTCGTGGCCGAGCTGCTGGCCCCGCGCGCCGAGCAGCGCCCGCCGGGCGCCAGCGCCGTCGCGCAGCGCCTGGCCGCCCTGCTCGGCCGCTGACGCGCCGCGCGATCGACGGGCCTACCGACCAACGCGCCGTCCCCGGCGCGGACCGAAGTCACGGCGGGCGCGCGTTTGCACCGGCTGCCGCGTCGACGATCCGTTGCACAATCGTCCACCAACCGCAAGCCGCAGCGCCCGCCCGTGCCCCTGACGATCGAGCTCTCCGCCGCCGTGGACCCCGGCCGGCAGCGCAGCAACAACGAGGACGCCGTCGCGCTCGACCACGACGTGAAGCTTGCCGTGCTCGCCGACGGCATGGGCGGCTACAACGCCGGCGAGGTCGCCAGCAACATGGCGACCTCCTTCATCCGCACCGAGCTCGGCCGCTGGCTGCGCGAAGCACAGGGCCACGCCAGCGAGGCCGAAGTGCGCCGCGCGATGGACATCTGCGTCGACAACGCCAACCGCGCCATCTTCAACGCCGCCAACTCCAACCCGCAGTACGCGGGCATGGGCACCACGCTGGTGGTGGCGGTGTTTCGCGACAACCGGCTGCTCGTGGGCCATGTCGGCGACTCGCGCGCCTACCGCCTGCGCGGCGGGCGGCTGCAGCAGATCACGCGCGACCACTCGCTGCTGCAGGAGCAGATCGACGCCGGCCTCATCACGCCCGAGCAGGCCGCCTTCTCGGCCAACAAGAACCTGGTCACGCGCGCGGTCGGCGTCGAGGACACGGTGCTGCTCGAGACCCACCCGCACGAGGTGCAGGCCGGCGACGTCTACCTGATGTGCTCGGACGGGCTGTCCGACATGCTCGACGACGCCGGCATGGTGCAACTGTTGCTCGCCAGCGACTCGCTGGATGCAGGCTGCCGCGCACTGATCGATGCCGCCAATGACGCGGGCGGAAAGGATAATATCTCGGTGGTCCTGGTGCGCGCAACCGGCGGCGCGAGCCCGGCGAGTCGTTTCTGGTGGCCGTTCCGACGCTGATCCGAGGCCGACCGGGCACGCAGGCCGGTGGCGGGACAGCAAGGCCGCGCGGATCGACGCGCAGATCATCTTCGGCGCCCTGAAGAGCGCCTTGCCCGCTGCAGCCGGCGGCGGGCGAGCACGAGGTCATGCATGGGCAAGCTGGTGGTTTCGCTGGACGGGGTGGTGATCAAGGAGGTGCAGATCACCAAGGACAAGACGACGCTCGGGCGGCGCCCCTACAACGACATCGTGATCGACAACCTCGCGGTGAGCGGCGAGCACGCCGTGCTGCAGATGGTCGGCGCCGACGTCTTCATCGAAGACCTCAACAGCACCAACGGCACCTACATCAACGGCAAGGCGATCAAGAAGCAACTGCTGACGCACAACGACACCGTCGAGGTCGGCAAGTACAAGATCAAGTACCTCGTCGACGAGGGCGGCGACTACGAGAAGACCATGCTCATGCGCCCGGGCATGGCGGCCCCGGCGATGGCCAGCGGCGCGCCGGCCGCCGCGGCGGCGGCCGGCGCCGTCGGTCAGCCCCCGGCCATCATCAAGGTTCTGAACGGCGCGGCCGCCGGCCGCGAGGTCGCGCTGACCAAGGTCGTCACCACCGTGGGCAAGCCCGGCGTGCAGGTGGCCTCGATCACCAAGCGGCCCAACGGCTACGCCTTCGCGCACGTCGAAGGCGCCACGCGCCCGAGCGTCAACGGCGTGCCGCTGGTGGGCGACTCGGTGCCGCTGCGCAACGGCGACGTGATCGAGCTCGCCGGCACGCAGATGCAGTTCGTCCACCGCTGACGCCTGGCCACCGCGCGCGGCGCGTGCCGCGCGTGCGCCGTGAACCCCGTCACGGCGCCATCCTCCGCCTGCATCGTCTCCCTCTTCGGAGGGGCGAATCGCGCATTCGGCGCCTTGCCGCGGCGCGCCGGGCCGCGCAGCATCGGGGCCATCATCCCCTGCCGTACCCGGTCATGGATGCGCCTGCACCAAGGGGCAGGGCGTGCGTGCATCGGCCCCGCTGCCCCATGCAGATCCGCGTCCTCGGTTGTTCCGGCTCGATCGCCGCCGGCAGCCGCACGACCTCCTTCCTCGTCGACGAGGTGCTGCTGATCGACGCCGGCACCGGCGTCGGCGACCTCACGCTCGACGAGATGCTGCGCATCGACCACATCTTCGTCACCCACTCGCACCTCGACCATGTGCTGGCGATCGGCCTGCTGGCCGACAGCGTCACCCGCGCGCGCCGCGCCCAGGGCCGCCCCTCGATCCAGGTGCACGCGCTGCCCGAGACGCTCGAGGCGCTGCGCCAGCACGTCTTCAACGGCGTCATCTGGCCCGACTTCACGCGGCTGCCCGACCCCGCCGCGCCCATCCTCGCGCTGCGGCCGCTGGCGCTCGGCGACACGCTGCACGCCGGCCCGGCGACGATCGAGGCGCTGCCGGCCGTGCACACCGTCCCGGCGCTCGGCTACGCCGTCTGGTCCCGCGAGCGCCCCGAAGCCGGCGCCTGGGTCTTCACCGGCGACACCGGCCCCGACCCCGCGCTGTGGCAGCGCCTGGCCGCGCTGAAGGTGCACACGCTCGTCATCGAGACCGCCTTTCGCGACGAGGAGCACGTCCTCGCCGACATCAGCCAGCACCTGTGCCCGGCCCGCCTGCGCGGCGAACTCGCCCAGTTGCGCGAACCCACCGACGTCTACATCACCCACATCAAGCCCGGCGAGCTCGACGCCGTCATGAGCGCCATCGCCGCCCACGCCAGCCCCCACCGCGTTCGCGCGCTGGTCGCGGGGCAGAGCATGAGTCTGTAGGGGCGGCAGGGCGGCGGCCCTGGAACGCGACCTGCCTTACCAGGCTCTCATCAAGGCCGGGCAAGAACGCACGCCCTCGCCATCGAGGCTTCGTCAGCCGCGGCATTCACCAGAAAGTCCGGCAACCGTGCTCGACCAAGGCTGCATCGCGCGTGACCAGCGGCAGCTGCTCGATCTCGGCCTGGGCGGCCAGCAGGCGATCGAACGGATCGAGATGCGCCCAGCCGTAGCCCCCGCGCGAAGCGCATGCAGGTGGCCGATCGGCAGGTGCACGAAGCCGTCCTCGGCCAGCAAGCGATCGAACCATTGCGCCACCGGCGCCACCCCGTGCAGCTTACCCAGGCGCTGCTTGGTCGCGATCTCCCAGGCGCTGGCAGCGCTCACGAAGACCTCGTTGGCGGCATCGGCCAGTGCCTCCCGGGCGGTCGCCGACAGGCGCGCATCGTCGGTCAGCCACCACAGCAAAGCATGGGTGTGGAGCAGCAGGCGCATCAGGCGTTTTCCCTGGCTTTCCGCTCATCCTCCGGCAGGGGGTCGAAGAAGGCATCGTCCACGCGACCCTGCAGGCGCCCGGGCTGCCGCTTGGCCGGCGGTCCGCCGACCACAGCGCGTCGCGGACGTCAGCCACTGCGCGGCAACCCCCGCGTGGGCGATCAGGCAGGCTTAGGATCATGGCGAATCAGTTCGCCGGATCGCCGCGTCGGAGGCCGGCAGCACCGTCATGTCGATCACGCCGCGACGGTGATGCCGTGCGCCTGCGCTGGTTGTGCAGGACGCACGACGATTTCAACGTGCTGGTCGAGCGACACCAACGCCTGCATCAGCCGTTCGAGCGAAATATTCTGGAGCTTGTAGCGGCGCACCTGCGACACCTTCGGCTGGGTCATGCCGGTGATCGCCGCCGTCTCGGTCTGGCTCAAACCGCGCTGGTCGATCAGCTCGTTGAGCTTGAGCGCGAGCGCGGCCTTCGCCGACAGTTCTTCGGCGTCCTCGAAACCGAGGTCGAGCAGCACGTTGTCGGTGCCTTCGGGATGGTCGATCCGAGTCATCATGCTCTCCCGCTCACCCCGTAGCGGGCGAGCACTGCTTTCAGCCGCTTCTCGATCAACGCCACGTCCGGCTGCGGCGTCGCGATGCCAGACTTGGATTTCTTCTGGAACGCATGGAGCACATGCACCGCGTCGCCGACCCGCACGGTATAGACCGCGCGGAAGGTATCGCCCCGGTGGTCTGCCGCCAGTTCGTACACGCCGGAGCCAAGCCCCTTCCAGGGCTTCGCCGAATCCGGCGTGCCGCCCAACTGGACGACGAACAGCGCCACGCCCATGTCCTTCTGCACGTCGATCGGGAACTCCTTGTAGTCCTTCTTCGACGAACCTTCCCAATACAGGAGCTTGCGCTTCTGGCTCACGATTATATCCGGTCGTATATAGACAGCAAACGCCAATGCCAAGGACTGCCGGCCATGCCGACAGCGAGGCAGACAGTCCGCCCGATGACCGGAGTCGACCCGGGCGCGCGACCTCGATTCTTCGCCTTCTTCCGTCGATGGGCCGAAGACCGGTTCTAGAAGACCCGCTCCAGCCTGCCGACGCGATCCAGGCCGACCCGCTGCCGCGCCAGCCACAGGTCGTGGGCGTCCTGCATCGCGAGCCAGCTCTCCGGCGAGCGCCCGATCGCCTTGGACAGGCGCAAAGCCATCTCCGGCGTGACCCGGCTCGAGCCTTTGAGAACGCGACTCAGGGTCGAGGCCGCCACGTCCAGCGTCAGCGCCAGTTCACGGCCGCTGATGCCGTTGGGCTCGAGATAGACCTCGGTGATGAATTCGCCGGGATGGGGAGGGTTGTGCATGGCCATCAGTGATAGTCCTCATAGTCCAAGACGTAGGCGTTCCCATCCCGGAACTCGAACGTCAGTCGCCAATTGCCGTTGACCGTCACGGACCAGCG
>CAUJJO010000208.1 GCA_963205125.1 Pseudomonadota bacterium
TCGCGCGCGAGGACGGCGATCTCGCCCAGCGGCGTGGCGGGGTCGGCCGCCAGGATGCGGCGGATCTCCTGCATGACGACCTGCGCCTGCAGGTTGCTGCTGGCCGGTGCCGCGATCGAGCGCACGCGACCCTGGCCGGCCGGATCCAGCGCCTCCCAGCGCCCGCCCGGCGCCTGCTGCGCGCGTCGGGCGTCGATGCGGATCGGATGGTCGATCTTCATGCGCGGCTCGGCACGCTGGATCACGTGGTTGGCCGCGGCGATGATGTGCTGCGTGGAGCGGAAGTTCTCGACCAGGTAGGTCAGCTCGCCGCCGTAGTCCGCCTGGAAGCGGCGGATGAACTCGACGCTTGCGCCCTTGAAGGCATAGATGTTCTGGTCGTCGTCGCCGACGGCCATGATGTTGAGCTTCTGCGCCTCCGGGTCGCCCAGCCGCCGGCCCGCCAGCGCGCTGACCAGCTCGTACTGCCGGGCGTCGATGTCCTGGTACTCGTCGACGAAGATGTATTCGTAGCCGGCCAGCAGGCGGTCGCGTGCCTCGTCGGCGTCCATGAAGGCGTCGTCCGAGCGCCCGTTCAGCAACTCGATGGCGTTCTGGATCAGCGCGTCGAAGTCGATCGGGGCGTCGCTGCGCGAGACCACCTCCAGGCTGGTGCCCGTCAGCCGCAGGGCCATCGCGTGGTAGGTGAGCACGGTGACGCGGCGGGCGTCGTCCCCGGCCAGGGCCAGCAGGCGGCGGCGCAGCTCGGCCGCGGCGTGGCGGTTGAAGGCCAGCGCGATGATGCGTTCGGGCGCGATGCGGCGCACGCGCAGCAGGTAGGCGATGCGGTGGACGATGAGCCTGGTCTTGCCCGAGCCGGGCCCGGCAAGCACGAGGTGGTTGCCCTGCTCCGGCGCCTCGACCAGCTTCTGCTGGACGGGGTGCTGCAACCCGTCGACGATGCGGCGAAACGACTCGTCGGTCGTGGCCAGCTCGAGCAGGTCGGCACGCCCGCGGAAGAACTGGCGCACGAAGACGCGCCGCGGCAGCGTGAAGTAGCCCGCCAGCAGTTCGGCCGCGCGCTGCGGCGCCTCGGCGCCCAGCCGCGCGTACTCGTGCACCACGTGCGTCTGCAGGGTGCGCTCGCGGTAGAACTCCTCGAGCGGCGCGAAGTCGTCCTTGTTGAAGCGGCGGCCCCTGGCCTCGCCGTTGACGGCGATCGTCATCGCCGATCGGAACACCGCCCTGCCCCGGTCGAGTTCCAGGACGCCGTTGTCGTGCAGGTAGAGCAAGGCGTGCTCCATCGCCGCCGCGGGGTCGGTGACGACCTGCGCAAGCGCGATGTCGGACTGGATGGCGTAGATGAGATCGCCGGCCTTGCATTCGACGATCAGGCTCTTGCCCGTGAGCGTGGCCGGCAGCGCCGCCAGCAGGCGCGACAGCACCACCTGGGCCACCTCGCGCCGGCTGTCGCAGATCGCGCGGATCCCACCCCAGGTGCGATGCAGCACCAGGCGCAGCACGTCGCGCCCGCCGACGGCCCAGGAGCTGCGCCTGGGCCCGCTCGAGCCGAAGTTCTCCGACATCGAGCGCAGGCAGGCGCGGACGTTCTCGGGCGTGATGCCCGCGCTCCCCTCGGGCAGGCGAAGGCGCTGGCGCAGCTCGGTGCAGATCGCGCGCAGGTCCAGGTGCTGCGCCTCGCTGTCGGCGTCGGCCTCGGGGGCCTGCTCGATCATGATGTCCAGCAGCGCCCGCTCCATGGCGTTGAGGCGGTGCAAGGCCTTGTCGGCCGCGCCGGCAACGCCCTTGTTCAGGCGCACGCTCAGGCCCAGGTCGTTGGCGATGATGCCCAGCGCCTCGAGCTGATGCAGGATGCGAAAGCATTCCTTGGGCTCGATGCCGGCGTCGAGCATCAGTTCGTCGGTGCTGATGCCGCCGGGGTCGGTCGTCCTGAACAGGCTGGTGGCGACGGCGACGAAGGCGTCGTGCCGGGCCTGCGGCAGGCCGGCCCTGGCGATGCGCTGCAAGGCCTCTTCCAGCGAGGCCACGCGCAGGCTGGCCGGAAACACGCGCGTGCTGTTCTCGTTGCGCCGCAGGAAGCCGCCACGCTCCAGCCAGGCGATGGCGGTGGTCACCCGGGTGCTGGCATCCGGCGCATCGATCTCGATGTCGGCCCCCTCGCTCTCGAACAGCAGTTCGGTGGCGGAGACGACGACCTCCTGGCTCCTGAGCCGATCGGCACGCTTGCGCACGGCCTTGAGCAGCGACCTGAAGTCCCGCGCCGTGAGGCGCGAGCTGGCGGCAAGGCGGAACTGCGCCTCGACGTCCTCCGGGTCGAACAGCAGGACGCAGCGCGCGTCCCTGCCGTCGCGGCCGGCGCGGCCCGCTTCCTGCAGGTAGTTCTCGAGCGAACCCGGGATCTGCGCGTGGATCACCACGCGGATGTCGGGCTTGTCGACGCCCATGCCGAAGGCGTTGGTCGCGGCGATGACGGCCCGTTCCCCGTCGAGGAAGCGCTGCTGCACGCCCTTCTTGGCCTCGGCCTGCATGCCGCCGTGAAAAGCCTCGCAGGCCATGCCCTGCGCGCTGATGAGCTCGGCCATGGTTTCGGTCATCTTCTTCGTCGCGCAGAAGACCACGGCGGCACCGCCTTGCGCGAGTTCGTGGCGCAGGATCTGGACGATGAGCTGCGGCTTGCTCGCCTTGGTGGCCGGGATCACCCGATAGCTCAGGTTGGCCCGCTCGTGGCCGCCGAGGAAGCGCACGAGCTCGACGCCCAGCGTGTCGCGGAAGTGCCCGCACAGGTCCTTGATGACGTCGGGCTTGGCCGTTGCCGTGAAGCAGGCAATGGGCGCGGGCGTGCCGCCGAAGGATTCGCGGATGAAGCGCGCGACGTAGAGGTAGTCGGTGCGGAAATCGTGGCCCCACTTGGAGAGGCAGTGCGCTTCGTCGAACACCCAGGCGGCGATCTCGCGCATGCGGATCGCCTCGACGAAGCCGCGGCTGCGGAACTGCTCGGGCGAGACGAGCACCATGCCGGCGTCGCCGAGCCGGATCTTGTCGAGCGCGGCGCTCGACCGGCGTCAGCAGGCCGTTGATCGTCACCGCGCAGTTCACGCCCAGCTTCACCAGGTTGTCGACCTGGTCCTTCATCAGCGATTGCAGCGGCGAGACGATGACGGTGAGCAGGCCCGCGCGCCCGTAGTGCACCAACGCGGGCAACTGGTAGCCGATCGACTTGCCGCCGCCGGTGGGCAGCACCGCCAGCAGGCTCTGGCGCGCCAGCCCGGCCGCCACGATGGCGCGCTGCAGCGATGAGCCGTCCGGTGCCGCCGGCTGGGCGCGAAACGCCGCGTGGCCGAAGTGGGTCTCGACCAGATGCTCGGGGCTGTGCTGCTCGCGGCAGTAGGCGCATGCGGGGTCGCCGCAGTCGTGCTCGCGAAGCTCGCCGATCAGCGCGCGGACCCGGGGCAGCGACTGGTGAACCCACATCGGAAGCACCGAGTTGCCGCCCGCCACGCGCACCCATCCCAGGGCCAGCGCGAGCGCGAAGCGCTGCTCGGGCGCCTCGTCGAGATCGTGCGCGGCGAGGCGCGCCAGCCGCGTCGCGCAGCATCGTGACGCAAAGCCGCGGGCGGCAAGCCGCTGTGC
Organism: Pseudomonadota bacterium; assembly: GCA_963205125.1. Classification (GTDB taxonomy): domain Bacteria; phylum Pseudomonadota; class Gammaproteobacteria; order Burkholderiales; family Burkholderiaceae_C; genus Rubrivivax. Next base: position 3,631 of record CAUJJO010000208.1, read on the forward strand.
TTCGTCGCGGGCGGGCGCAGGCTGGCCCCGCAGTTCCCGAAAGCACCGCTGCATCGGCTCATCGTGCATCACCAGGTGGTGCAGCAAGCCCAGCCAGTCTGGATCGCTGGCCTGCATCGCGGCGAAGGCGGCAAGCTCGTCGCCCAGCAGATCCAGCGTGATGCGCGCGTCCTTCAGCGGATCGTTGCGCGTGTCCGTGAGCAGCTTGTAGCCCTTGACCAGCCGGTGGTAGGGGTTGCACGGAAACGCCAGGACCGACCACTCGAGCGTGTCGATGACGGGCAGGCGCAGGCAGGCCAGGTCGGGGAACTGCCGCTGCAGTTGCGGCACATCGTGCCGGCGCAGGTTGTGCCCGACCAGGACGCGCGCGCCGGCCGTGATGGCATCGAGCTCCCTGATCACCTCGGCCCGGCCGAGCCGGCCGACGCCAAGGTTCAGGCTGGCCGCCGAGTCGGCGCGAACCGCGCCGATCCTGAAGATGCGCTGGTCGCGGGCCGGGTCGACTTCGAGGTCGATCGAGAGCGCGGCCCAGGCGGCCGCTGTGGTGCGGGAGGCCAGGGGGCTTGCCATTCGAACTCGCCCCCTCGCCCTCGCCTGGCCCTGCGCGACTTACGCGACTTATGCGGCCGGCGCGACCGGCGCGGCCCAGGAAGAGCCCGCGGCTTGCGCTAGGTCGGCGACCCGGGCTGACCCTCGGGCCAGGCGATCCTGGCGCACTTCTCGCAGTACGCGGGATGCTTGTGCTTTGGCAGGCTCTCGTCGCCCGGCGCCCCCCAGGCCGAAAGCGGCATCGCCGTGGGCAGCGTCGGTGCGCCGCAGAGGCCGCGCATGATGTTGCGCCTGCGCGAGAGATGGTAGGTCCAGTAGCCGGTCGAGACCTCGGTGATGACCAGCTCGTCGCGCTCGGCTTCGGTCGTGGGCACCTTGGCACCCGCATTCATCATGACGTCGAACAGGCTCATGGGCGTCGTCCACGGTTGGCTGCAAAGGGCCTGGGCATATTAGCAGCAGCCCCTGCGCCTGAGCACGCATGGCTGGATGCGCGGCAGGGGCATCGCCCCGCGTGGGCAGGTCCATCCGCCGCCCTTGCGGCTGCAGAATCGCGGCGAAGGACGAAAGGAGTGGCCTCGCCTCATGCCGCAACAGCTCGACATCTTCGCCGACAGCCGCGACGTCGTGCTGCGCAACGATCTCGCGCAGGCCTTGCTCGATGGCGACTGCGATCGGGCCCAGGCCATCGCCGACACGCTCGCCGCGGAGTTCGGCAGCGACCCGGCCCTGGCACCGGGGCGCGAGCTGCTAGCGCACCTGCGCTGGCGGCAGGCGTCGGCTGGCGCGCCGCGCCTGGACCTCGATGCGCTGCAAGCCGCCCGCGCGCACCTGGCGGGCGCGCTCACGACCGCGGCAACGGCCGCCTTGGGCGCAGGCGACGCGCCGCGCTGGCTCACCGCGCAGTGGCTCGGGCTGGCCGGGCAGGCGGCGCACGTCGCCTGGGATCCGGCGCAGGCCGAGGTCCACCCCGCCGCCTTGTACCTGCGGGCGCAGGCCTGGCAAGCAGCGGCGCAGGCCGTGGCGCGCATCACGTCCTGGCGACGCATTCCGCAGCCCTTGCTGTGGATGGCTCAGGCGCGCTGGCGCGGCGAGGGCGTGGACGCCGGCTGGCCGCTGCTGGCCGAGGCGCTGTGGCTCGCCCCGGCCCGCGCTGCTGCCCTGCTGCAGGCGCTTGCCGACCGCGAGCTGGGCCGGCTGATCGCACGCTTCGAGGAGCGCTTCGAGGAGCGCTTCGAGGATCCCGTCGAGGAAGCATGGGCCTGGTTCCCCGCCTTCGCCCTCGTCGACACGCCCTTGCTGGCAGGGCCGCTCGCGCTGGCCGAGCCTCCCGCGCAAAGCCCGCCAGCCCAGGCCTTTCAAACCATCCAGGCCTTGCTGCGCCTCGAACGCCAGGGCCGGCACCACGACATCGTCGCCCATCGTGCCCGCCTGCAGTCGCTGTCCCCGCCCTTGTTCGCGGCGTACATGAGCACGCGCTGCCCGCGAACGCATGACCGCCCGAAACCATGAACGTCCATTCCCTTCGCCCGCGCGACCACGAAGACTCGGCCCGTGTGGCCATCAGCTGGCTCGCCGAGCGCCACCGCAAGGGCTGGCGCCATGCGTTCAGCGCCTTGCTGGATCAGTGGCGGCCCGATGGCCCCGAAGACGGCCTGCAACTCGACCAAGACGGCGTAAGCATGTTGTCGGTCAACCTCGGCGAGTGGCTGATGGCGCGCGGCGAGATCCACGCGCGAGGGGGTCTGCGGGAGATCAACGCCTACCTGCTCAGCCGCGATGGCCCCTTCCTCACGCCGGGCCAGCGCGACTGGATCGCGCAGTTGCGCGTACGACCGCTGCGGCTGTACCGGGTGACCGACGTCCATCCCGGCAAAGGAATGACCTTGGTCGACGAGTTCGACCCGCACACCGAGCCGAGACCGGTACGCGAGATCAGCGGCAGCCGCACCGCCATACCCGGCATGTTGATGGGCGTGCGCATCATGCAGCTGCCGGACCGTGCGGGTGATGAAGCCCACTGGGAGCTCTCCGGCGCCACCTACCCGTTCTCGAAGTTGGGTGAACCCTCGGCGCTGGACCAGGTCAGACATGTGCTTGCCGAGGCGGCAACGTCGAAACCGCTCGACGACAACCAGCGCGACCTCATGGAGAGGGCTATCGCCCGTAGCTGGCTGCGTCAATGGTGCGAGCCTGGGCCGCTGCCGCAGATTCGCGATGCATAGGCCGGCGAGGCCATGCTTCCGATCACCGGCCACTGGCGCGTGCTCGTCGCGGCTTGTCGCCGTCGCAACCGCCCGTCCCGCCACATTGACGCCAGTGAGCTGGGCGATGCAATCTCAGTCAGCCGCCCCGAAGCCGCTGCGAACCAGGTCCGCGATGCGAACCGCCATGCTGCGCGCAGGATCGAACGGGAGGTCTTCGAATCCGAAGGCCGCATAGCGCGCCCGCACAACGTCATCCAGCGGATGCGTCAGCACGCAGAAGCAGCCGACCTGGTCGGACATGCGCACTGACGTTGTGAGCGCAAAGTACATCAGCGATCGCGCCATGCCCTGCCCCTGCCACCGCAGGTCGACCGCCAACTGGCCCAGCAGGATGGCGGGCAGCGGGTCGGGTCGATTGCGTTGCTGCGCCTTCGGTAACCAGGCTCGCTCGACCTGCGCCGTCGACAGGCTCACGTAGCCGACGATGCTGCCGGCTTCCGCATCGCAGATCACGCTGGTCCGCGAGACCCCCAGTTCCTGGTTGCGCCAAGCGTGGCGGCGGAACCAGTGGTTCAACGCATCGCGCCCGCAATCGAAGGCCGCCGTATCGTCGTCTGCTGCCAAGGGTCGGGGCGGCGTGAAGGCGGGTGTCGGGGGAGTAGCGCCTGAGCTCACTTCTGCCAGACGGGGCGAGACTTGGACAGCTTCCGCAGCGCCGGCACTTCCCGCGCTGGCGAACTGGCCCAGGCCTCGAACCGGGCCCAGTCCTTCGC
>CAUJJO010000209.1 GCA_963205125.1 Pseudomonadota bacterium
GCAAAACGCCCTTTGGTGGTCAGTCGCATCGTGAACTCCTCTCGGCAAGGGTGGACAACGCCCCCGTCGGCTCGGTCGGATCGACCGCCACGGCCGGCGCGGCCACAGCCGGCCGGGGATGAACCCGGATCAAAACCCGACTGCTGTTGTCAAGTATACACAAAGGCGAGTAAAAGAATCAAGCATTCGCATCGGGCCCCGGCCGCGACACGCGCGGGGCCGCCTCGCCGCGCGCAAGGCGCTGCGACACTTCCTGCGCAAGCGCCGCCAGCAGCCCCTCGCAGGCATCCTCGATCAGGTCGAGCATGTGCTCGAAGTCGCGCTCCGACCCGTAGTAGGGATCGGGCACGACGGGCTGGTCGCGATGGCGCCGCGCATGCTCCATCAGCCGTTCGATGCGCGCGCGCGCCTGCGCCGGGGCCGTGCGCTGCAGCCAGCGCTCGTGGCCTTCGTCCATCGCGAGGATGAGGTCGAAGCGCACGAAGTCCTCGCCGACGACACGCCGTGCGCGCAGGGCCGAGAGGTCGTAGCCACGCGCCCGCGCCGCGGTGATGGCGCGCGGATCGGGCGGCTCGCCCGCATGCAGGCCCTGCGTGCCGGCGGAGCCGACCTCAATGCGTTCGCCCAGACCGGCGGCGCCGAGCTTGGCGCGCAGCACGCCTTCGGCCGTCGGCGAGCGGCAGATGTTGCCCGAGCAGACCATCAGCACGCGCAGCGCGGGCGCCGCCGGCGGGGCCGCGCGCCGGCCGAGCAGCCGCCGCAGCGCCTTCACGCGGCGCTCCCGGGGGCGGAGGGCGGCGTGTCGTGGCCGCCGGCACCGAAGGCCTGCTCGCGCAGCAGGGCGAGTTGGTCGCGCACGCGTGCAGCCTTCTCGAACTCGAGGTTGCGCGCGTGCTCCTGCATCTGCTTCTCGAGCATCTTGATGCGCTTGCCGAGGTCCTTCTCGCCCATCGCCTCGACCTCGGCGGCGGCGCGCGCGGCCTGCGCCTCCTCGCGCGCCACCTTGTCGGAGACGACGCCGTCGATGAGGTCGCGGATGCGCTTGCTCACCGTGCGCGGCGTGATGCCGTGCTCCGCGTTGAAGGCGATCTGCCTGGCGCGGCGGCGCTCGGTCTCGTCGATGGCGCGGCGCATCGAGCCGGTGATGGCATCAGCGTAGAGGATGGCGCGGCCGTTGACGTTGCGCGCGGCGCGGCCGATGGTCTGGATCAGGCTGCGCTCGGCGCGCAGAAAGCCTTCCTTGTCGGCGTCGAGGATGGCGACCAGGCTGACCTCGGGCAGGTCCAGGCCCTCGCGCAGGAGGTTGATGCCCACCAGCACGTCGAACTGCCCGAGACGCAGGTCGCGCAGGATCTCGACGCGCTCGACCGTGTCGACGTCGCTGTGCAGGTAGCGCACCTTGACGCCGTTGTCCGAGAGGTAGTCGGTGAGCTGCTCGGCCATGCGCTTGGTCAGCGTGGTCACCAGCACGCGCTCGTCGCGCGCGACCGTGTCGCGGATCTCCTGCAGCAGGTCGTCGACCTGTGTCGCCGCCGGGCGCACGATGACCTCGGGATCGACGAGGCCGGTCGGCCGCACGACCTGCTCGACCACCTGCGCGGCGTGCGTGCGCTCGTAGTCGGCCGGGGTCGCCGAGACGAAGATCACCTGGCGCATCTTGCGCTCGAACTCCTCGAACTTCAGCGGCCGGTTGTCGAGCGCGCTGGGCAGCCGGAAGCCGTACTCGACCAGCGTCGTCTTGCGCGCGCGGTCGCCGTTGTACATGCCGCCGAACTGGCCGATCAGCACGTGGCTCTCGTCCATGAACATGATGGCGTCGGCGGGCAGGTAGTCGACGAGCGTGGGCGGCGGATCGCCGGGTGCGGCACCCGAGAGGTGGCGCGTGTAGTTCTCGATGCCCTTGCAGTGGCCGACCTCCTGCAGCATCTCGAGGTCGAAGCGCGTGCGCTGCTCCAGGCGCTGCGCCTCGACGAGCTTGCCCGCGGCGACGAGCTCGGCCAGGCGCTCGCGCAGCTCGGCCTTGATCGTCTCGATGGCCGCGAGCACCCGCTCGCGCGGCGTCACCCAGTGGCTGGAGGGGAAGACCGTGAAGCGCGGGATCGCCTGGCGCACGCGGCCGGTGAGCGGGTCCAGCAGCTGCAGCGACTCGACCTCGTCGTCGAAGAGCTCGATGCGCAGCGCCAGTTCGCTGTGCTCGGCGGGGAAGACGTCGATGGTGTCGCCGCGCACGCGAAACGTCCCGCGCGCGAAGTCGGTCTCGTTGCGCTGGTACTGCATGCGGATCAGGTGAGCGATGAGCTCGCGCTGGCCGATGCGGTCGCCGCTGCGCAGCGTCATCACCATCTGGTGGTAGTCGGCCGGGTTGCCGATGCCGTAGATCGCGCTGACGCTGGCGACGATGACGACGTCGCGCCGCTCGAGCAGGCTCTTGGTCGCCGAGAGGCGCATCTGCTCGATGTGCTCGTTGATCGCGCTGTCCTTCTCGATGAAGAGGTCGCGCTGCGGCACGTAGGCCTCGGGCTGGTAGTAGTCGTAGTAGCTGACGAAGTACTCGACCGCGTTCTTCGGGAAGAACTCGCGGAAC
>CAUJJO010000210.1 GCA_963205125.1 Pseudomonadota bacterium
CGGCGGCAGCCGCGATGGGGCCTCCGCGCCTGTAGGAGCGGCGGCAGCCGCGATGCGGCCCTGTGGCGCGCGGAAGGCTGATCGCGCCTTCCGGCGCTCCTACAGGGGCAAGGTCTGCGCTGCGCCGCCTCGCCGCCGTGCCGGCATGGCAGCCTGCCGGCGTCCGGCGATCAAAGCCGTTACCCTGCGCGGTTTGCACCACCTGCTGCGAGGAACCTCTTCATGCAATACCGTCGCCTTGGCCGTGCCGGCGTGCGCGTCAGCGCGCTCTCGCTGGGCTCCTGGGTCACCTACGCCAACCAGGTCGACGGCAAGGCCGCGGCCGAGATGCTGGCTGCGGCGTATGACGCCGGCATCAACTTCTTCGACAACGCCGAGGCCTACGCGCTCGGCCAGAGCGAGCTCATCATGGGCCAGGCGCTGAAGCAGCTGGGCTGGCCGCGCCTGAACTACCTCGTCTCGACCAAGTTCTTCTGGGGGCTGGACCGCGAGGGGCGCGGCGTCAACAGCCGCAACACGCTCAACCGCAAGTACCTGATGCAGGCCATCGACGGCAGCCTGCGTCGCTTCGGGCTCGAGCACATCGACCTCGTCTACTGCCACCGCCCCGACCCGCAGACGCCGATCGAGGAGACGGTGCGCGCGATGAGCGACATGATCACCCAGGGCAAGGCGCTCTACTGGGGAACGAGCGAGTGGGCGGCAGCCGACATCCGCGCTGCCTGGGAGGTCGCCGAGCGCCACCACCTGCACAAGCCGGTGATGGAGCAGCCGCAGTACAACCTGCTGCACCGCCGCCGCGTCGAGCAGGAGTACGCGCGCCTCTACGAGGACCTCGGCCTGGGCCTGACCACCTGGAGCCCGCTGGCCGGCGGCCTGCTCAGCGGCAAGTACAAGGACGGTGCGCCCGCGGGCAGCCGCGCCACGGTGGCCAGCTACGCCTCGCTGCGCGAGGAACTCGTCGACCCGGCGAAGAACGCCGCGGTGGCGCGGCTGGCGCCCATCGCCGACGAACTCGGCTGCACGCTGGCGCAGCTCTCGATCGCCTGGGCGGCGAAGAACCCGCGCGTGAGCACCGTCATCACCGGCGCCTCTCGCCTCGAACAACTGCAGCAGAACCTGGGCGCGCTCGCCGTGCTGGACAAGCTCGGCCCCGGCGTGCTTGCGCGCATCGACGAGGTGACGCAGGCGCTGGCGGCGTGAACCGCGCCCCGCTTCAGCCGCGCTGCAGCCGCTGGCGCTCGATGCGGCCGGCGGCGAAGGCGGCTTCCAGGCGCGCCAGCAGCGCCTCGGCGCGTGCGCTGTTGTCGGCGCCGTAGTTGCAGACGTAGACGTCCAGCGTCACCGCGCGCAGCTCGGGCCAGGTGTGCACCGCCAGGTGCGACTCGGCCAGCAGCACGACGCCGGTGACGCCGCCACCGCCCTCGAAGCGGTGAAAGCGTTCGCCCACCGCGGCGAGCCCGGCCTGCGCCACCGCGCGCAGGCACAGCGTGCGCAGCGCCGACGGGTCGACGAAGAGTGCTGCGACCGGCATGCCGTCGAACTCGCCGCCCAGGGCGCAGTCGTGGAGGTCGGCCGTCAGGTGCAAGCCCTGCATGGCGGCGATGATACGAAGCCGCGCGGCGGCGGCCGCGGTGCGGCCTCCTACAATCCGGGGTTCCCCCAGGCCAGATCGCGTCACGAGCGCGCCCTCTCGCATGTCCTCCCCCCAGCCCGACGACGCCGCCACGGCGACCGCCTCGGCCGCCGTCGGCGGCGCCACTCCCTCCCAGATGGCCAACGCGATCCGCGCGCTGGCGATGGACGCGGTCCAGCAGGCCAACTCCGGCCACCCGGGCGCGCCCATGGGCATGGCCGAGATGGCGGTGGCGCTGTGGAGCCGCCACCTGCGCCACGATCCGGCCGACCCGCACTGGGCGAATCGCGACCGCTTCGTGCTCAGCAACGGCCATGCGTCGATGCTGATCTACGCGTTGCTGCACCTCACGGGCTACGCGCTGCCGATCGAGGAGCTGCGCAACTTCCGCAAGCTGCACAGCCGCACGCCCGGGCACCCCGAGGTCGACATCGCCCCCGGCGTGGAGACGACCACCGGCCCGCTCGGCCAGGGCCTGGCCAACGCGGTGGGCATGGCGCTGGCCGAGAAGCTGCTCGCGCACGAGTTCAACCGCCCCGGCCACGCCGTCGTCGACCACCACACCTACGTGTTCCTGGGCGACGGCTGCCTGATGGAAGGCGTGAGCCACGAGGCCTGCGCGCTGGCCGGCGCGTGGAAGCTCGCCAAGCTGGTCGCGCTCTACGACGACAACGGCATCAGCATCGACGGCGAGGTCTCGCCCTGGTACGTCGACGACGTCGGCAAGCGCTTCGAGGCCTACGGCTGGGCGGTCATCGGCCCCGTCGACGGCCATGACGTGCAGGCGCTGGACGCGGCGATCGCCGAGGCCAGGCGCTCGTCGACCCGGCCCACGCTGATCCGCTGCCGCACGACCATCGGCCGGGGCTCGCCGCACCGTGCCGGTACCGCCAAGGCGCACGGCGAACCGCTGGGCGCCGAGGAGATCGCGCTGACGCGGCAGGCGCTGGGCTGGAGCGAGCCGCCCTTCGTCATCCCCGAGGCGATCTACGCCGCCTGGGACGCGCGCGCGCAGGGCGCGGCCGCCCACGCGGCGTGGAACGGGCGGCTGGCCGCCTACGCAGAGGCCCACCCGGAGCTTGCCGCCGAGCTGCAGCGGCGCATGAAGGGCGAGCTGCCCGCGGGCTTCGCGCAGACGGCGGTGGATGCCGTCGTCGCCGCGCACACCAAGGCCGAGACCATGGCCACGCGCAAGGCCAGCCAGGTCGCGCTCGAGGTCTTCACGAAGGCGATGCCCGAGCTGCTCGGTGGCTCGGCCGACCTGACCGGCTCCAACCTGACGAATACCAGCGCCACCCCGGCGCTGCGCTTCGACGCGCAGGGAACACCCAACGGCGGCCGCCACGTCAACTACGGCGTGCGCGAGTTCGGCATGGCGGCGATCATGAACGGCGTGGCGCTGCACGGCGGCTTCATTCCCTACGGCGGCACCTTCCTGACCTTCAGCGACTACGCGCGCAACGCCATCCGCATGGCCGCGCTGATGAAGCGGCGCGTGGTGCACGTCTTCACGCACGACAGCATCGGCCTCGGCGAAGACGGCCCGACGCACCAGAGCGTGGAGCACGCCGCCTCGCTGCGCATGATTCCGGGCCTGGACGTCTGGCGCCCGGCGGACACCGCCGAGACGGCGATCGCCTGGGCGATCGCGCTCGGCCACGCGAATCGCCCGAGCGCGCTGCTGCTGTCGCGCCAGAACCTGCCCTACGCGCCCAAGGCCGGGCTGGACGAGATCGCCAAGGGCGCCTACGTGCTCTCCGAGCCCGCCGAAGTGGGCGTGAAGAGGAAGGCGCAGGCAGTGCTCATCGCCACCGGCTCCGAGGTGGCGCTTGCGCTGCACGCGCAGGCGGAGCTGGCGCGCCGCGGCCTCGCCGTGCGCGTGGTGAGCATGCCCAGCACGACGGTCTTCGACCGCCAGGACACCCGGTACAAGAAGGCGGTGCTGCCGCCGGGCCTGCCGCGCGTGGCGGTGGAGGCCGGCGTCACCGACTTCTGGTGGAAGTACGGCTGCGCCGCGGTGGTCGGCATCGACCGCTACGGCGAGAGCGCGCCCGCCCCCGCGCTGTTCGAGCATTTCGGCTTCACGGCGAAGAACGTGGCCGATACCGTGCACAAGGTCTTGTCCAAGTAAAGCAAGGAGCTTCCCGTCATGGCTATCAAGGTTGGCATCAACGGCTTCGGTCGCATCGGTCGCATGGTCTTCCGCGCCGCGGTGCAGAGCTTCCAGGACATCGAGGTCGTGGGCATCAACGACCTGCTCGAGCCCGACTACCTCGCCTACATGCTGAAGTACGACAGCGTGCACGGCCGCTTCAAGGGCGAGGTCGGCGTCGACGGCAGCACGCTCATCGTCAACGGCCGCCGCATCCGCCTCTCCGCCGAGAAGGACCCGGCGGCGCTGAAGTGGAACGAGGCCGGCGCCGACATCGTGATCGAGGCCACCGGCCTCTTCCTCGCCAAGGAAGGCGCGCAGAAGCACCTCGCCGCGGGCGCGAAGAAGGTCATCATGAGCGCGCCCTCCAAGGACGACACGCCGATGTTCGTCTTCGGCGTCAACCACAAGACCTACGCCGGCCAGGCCATCATCAGCAACGCCAGCTGCACCACCAACTGCCTGGCGCCCGTGGCCAAGGTGCTGCACGACAAGTGGGGCATCAAGCGCGGCCTGATGACGACCGTGCACGCCGCCACGGCGACGCAGAAGACGGTCGACGGCCCGAGCAACAAGGACTGGCGCGGCGGCCGCGGCATCCTCGAGAACATCATCCCGAGCAGCACCGGCGCGGCCAAGGCGGTCGGCGTGGTCATCCCCGAGCTCAACAAGAAGCTCACCGGCATGAGCTTTCGCGTGCCCACGAGCAACGTCTCGGTGGTCGACCTCACGGTCGAGCTGCTGAAGGAGGCCGGCTACGACGAGGTCTGCGCCGAGATGAAGGCGCAGAGCCAGGGCGCGCTGAAAGGCATCCTCGCCTACACCGAGGACAAGGTGGTGGCCACCGACTTCCGCGGCGAGTCCTGCACCAGCGTCTTCGACGCCGACGCCGGCATCGCGCTGGACAAGACCTTCATGAAGATTGTCGCCTGGTACGACAACGAGTGGGGCTACTCGAACAAGGTGCTCGAGATGGTGCGCGTCATCGGCGGCTGAGGCTTGGCGACGATGGCCGGCGGCGACGCGCTCCTCGAATCCCGGCTGCACTCGCTGCCCTGCGTCGGCCGCGGCAAGGTGCGCGAGAACTACGCCGTCGGCAGCGACCGGCTGCTGATGGTCGCCAGCGACCGCATCTCGGCCTTCGACGTCGTGATGGGCGAGCCCATCCCCGGCAAGGGCGCGCTGCTCACGCGCATGGCGCTGTTCTGGTTCGCGCGCCTTGCGCACATCGTGCCCAACCACCTCACGGGCGAGGATCCGTTGTCCGTGGTTGCGCCCGACGAGGTCGGGCAGGTGCGCGGCCGCGCAATGCTGGTCAAGCGGCTGCGCCCGCTGCCGATCGAGGCCGTGGTGCGCGGCTACCTCGCCGGCTCGGGCTGGAAGGAGTACGAGGCCGGCGGCGAAGTCTGCGGCGTCGCGCTGCCGCCTGGCCTGCGTCTGGCCGACGCGCTGCCGCAGCCCATCTTCACGCCCGCCACCAAGGCCGAGGCCGGCGCGCACGACGAGAACATCAGCTTCGAACAGGCCGCAGCGCTGATCGGCGAGGCACGCGCCGCGCAGGTGCGCGAGATCGCCATCCGCCTCTACACCGAGGCGGCGGCCTTCGCGCTGACGCGCGGCATCGTCATCGCCGACACCAAGTTCGAGTTCGGCCTCGACGACGAGGACCGCCTCACGCTGATGGACGAGGTGCTGACCCCCGACTCCTCGCGCTTCTGGCCGATCGAGGGCTGGCGCGCGGCGCAAGGCAAGGGGCAGAACCCGCCGAGCTTCGACAAGCAGTACCTGCGCGACTGGCTCGAGCAGGCACAGGTCGACGGCAAGCCCTGGAACAAGACCGCCCCGGCCCCTGCCTTGCCGGAGGAGGTGATCGCCGCCACCGCCGAACGCTACGCCAGCGCGGCAAGGCTGCTCATGGGCGAGTGATCGGACTCCGGCCGAGGGTTCACGCCGCCTGCAGCGCCGTGAACAGCGGGTCGCGCAGGCTGCGTGGGCGGTAGGGCGAGACGCGGCGGGCGATTTCGGCGATGTGCGCGGGGGTGGTGCCGCAGCAGCCGCCGACGAGGTTGAGGAAGCCGGCCTTGGCGAACTCCTCCATCAGCGCGCCGGTGACCGGCGGCGTCTCGTCGAAGCCGGTCTCGCTCATCGGGTTGGGCAGGCCGGCGTTGGGGTAGCAGCTCACGAAGGTGTCGCCGGCCACGCGCGCGAGTTCCTCGATGTAGGGCCGCATCAGCGCCGCACCGAGCGCACAGTTCAGGCCGACCGCCAGCGGCCGCGCGTGGCGCACGCTGTGCCAGAAGGCCTCGACCGTCTGCCCGGAGAGGATGCGCCCGGAGGCGTCCGTCACGGTGCCCGAGATGATCACCGGCAGGCGCTCGCCGCTGTCCTCCATCAGCTCGTCGAGCGCGAAGATCGCCGCCTTGGCGTTGAGCGTGTCGAAGATGGTCTCGACGAGGAAGAGGTCGCAGCCGCCCTCCATCAGGCCTTCGGCCTGCTCGCGGTAGGCGTCGCGCAGCTGGTCGAAGCCGACGTTGCGCGCGCCGGGGTCGTTGACGTCGGG
>CAUJJO010000211.1 GCA_963205125.1 Pseudomonadota bacterium
GCGTCGACGCCGCCGGTGAGCACCTTGCCCGAGGAGGGCAGCACGTTGTTGTAGGCGCGCGCGAGGCGCGTGATCGAGTCGAGCAGGATGACCACGTCCTTCTTCAGCTCGACCAGGCGCTTGGCGCGCTCGATCACCATCTCGGCGACCTGCACGTGGCGTGCGGCGGGCTCGTCGAAGGTCGAGCTGATGACCTCGCCGCGCACGGTGCGCAGCATCTCGGTCACCTCCTCGGGGCGCTCGTCGACGAGCAGCACGATGAGGTGGATGTCGGGGTAGTTGGCGACGATGGCGTGGGCGAGGTGCTGCATCATCACCGTCTTGCCCGTCTTGGGCTGCGCCACCAGCAGCGCGCGCTGGCCCTTGCCGATGGGCGCGACGAGGTCGATGATGCGGCTGGTGATGTTCTCCTCGCCCTTGATGTCGCGTTCGAGCTTGAACTGCACCTTGGGGAACAAGGGCGTCAGGTTCTCGAACATGATCTTGTGCTTGTTCTCCTCGGGCGTGACGCCGTTGACGCGGTCGACCTTGACGAGCGCGAAGTAGCGCTCGCCGTCCTTGGGCACGCGCACCTCGCCCTCGATCATGTCGCCGGTGTGCAGGTTGAAGCGGCGGATCTGGCTGGGCGAGAGGTAGATGTCGTCGGTCGACGCCATGTAGCTCGAGTCGATCGAGCGCAGGAAGCCGAAGCCGTCGGGAAGCACTTCGAGCACGCCGTCGCCGAAGACCTGCTCGCCGCCCTTGGCGCGCTTCTTCATGATCGCGAACATCAGCTCCTGCTTGCGCAGGCGGGAGACGTTCTCGATCTCCAGCGCCTCGCCCATCTTGATGAGCTCGCTGACGTGCTGGGCCTTCAGTTCGGAAAGATGCATGGGGAGGGTCCCTCGTGGGCTTGCCGCCGCAGCCGGGGCGGTGCATGGGAGTGGGCGTGGCGTCGACGTTCGCCGCGACACCCGCACGCGCTGCGCGGCAAGCGCAGGCAGGTCGGTTGGAAGCTGGGGTGTCGCGCCGGGCCGCGTGCAGCCGATTTCGGCGGGATGCGGCCGGCTTGTCCGGCCGTCGCTGCGCGGCGGCTGTCAGGCGAGGTCGGCGGGCGCGATCCGCGTCACCGCCAAGGCTCGCGAGGCTGGGGGGATTATAGGTGGCCGTCGACGAAGGCCGTCAACTCGCGCTTGGGGCGCGCGCCGGTCAGTTCGGCGACCTTCTGGCCGCCCTTGAAGATCATCAGCGTCGGGATGCCGCGGATGCCGAACTTGCCGGGCACTTCGCGGTTGTCGTCGACGTTCATCTTGGCGATCTGCAGACGGCCCTGGTAGTCCTTGGCCATCTCGTCGAGGACCGGGGCGATCATCTTGCAGGGCCCGCACCACTCGGCCCAGTAGTCCACGAGGACGGGAACGTCCGCGTTCAGCACGTCCTTGGCGAACGACTCGTCGGTGATGTGCTTGATCAGTTCGCTGCTCATGCGCTTGCTCTCCAAAGCCTCTTTCTGCCCTGCGTTGCCGTCCGCTGCGACCCCTGGCCGGAGGCAGGCGTGAGGACGGCGTCATTCTGACACATCGACCTGCCCCAGCGGCCGCGCCGTCGGGCGCCTTGCCTGCAGAGGGCCTGCGTTGCGTCGAACGGACCCGAACGGACCCGAAGGGACATTTGCGCGGTCTTGCCCATGCTGTTCCGCGCATGGCCGAGGGTCCGGACAGCGTCCAATGGCCTCCGTATGTCGACTTTGCCAGCCTCCACGGGCGCGGCCCCGACGGCGCCGACGGCTCCGCGCGGGCCGGCCCAGCGCCATTTCGCGCGCTTTGCGCTGCTGCGCCTGCTCGGCCGCAGCGAGCGCAGCATGGCCTGGCAGGTCGGTGATCCGCAGAGCGGCCGCGACCTCGTGCTGATGCTGCCGCGCGTGCAGCCGCTGGATGCCGCGCATGCCGAGCGCTGGCTGCAGCGCGTGCGCCGCGCCGCGCGCCTGGACCACCCGCGCCTGGCGCCCGCGCTCGAAGTCGGCGTGCACGAGGCCTGGCCCTACGTCGTCTACGAACTCGGCGAGCGCGCGACGCTGGCCGATCGCATCGGCCGCCAGGGCCTCGCGGGCGAGGAGAGCGCCCGCACGGCCGCCGAACTGCTGCACGCGCTGGCCTACGCGCACGACGCGGGTGCGGCGCACCGTGACCTGCAGACCTTCTCGATCCTCGTCAGCGACAAGGGCGTGCCGCGGCTGATGGGGCTGGAGCTGGCCTGCATCGAGGACGAGACGCGCACCGTCGCCGAGGCACCTTCGCTGCTGGCGCAGCGCGAGGCCGCCGAGGCCGATGTCGTGCAACTGGCGCTGCTGCTGCATCCCATGCTCACCGGCAAGAGCGCGCTCGATGAGGCCGACACGATCCGGGCGCTGCGGCGCCTGCCGCCACACGGCCACGAGATCGTGCGCCTGCCCTTCGACGTGCCGCGCCCGGTGCCCGAGGCGCTGCGGGTCATCGTCAACCGCGCCACCGATCGCCAGGAGCGCCAGCGCTATCGCAACGCGCGCACGCTGGCCCGGGCGCTCGAGGGCTGGCTGCAGGCCGAGGCCGACCATGAAGGCGGCCCGCTGGCGCTGCTGCTGGACAAGGTGCGCATCGCGGGCGTGCTGCCGGCCTCCCCGCGCGGCGCCGAGCGCGCTGCGCACCTCGCGCTGATGGAGCAGAACCGCACCGACGAACTGGCCGAGGTGCTGCTGCAGGATGTGGCGCTGTCCTTCGAGCTGCTGCGCGCGGTCAACACCGCGCGCGTGGCCGGCGAGGCGGTCGCCGAGCAGGGGGCCGTGCTGACGGTGCGCCGCGCCATCGCCATGCTCGGGCTCGAGGGCGTGCGCCGCATCGCGCTGGCGCTGCGGCCCTGGCCGGGGCCGCTGGACGAGCCGCGCGCCGACGAGCTGGCGCGCGCGATGGCGCGTGCGCGGCGCGCGGCGCGCGTGGCGCAGGCGCTGCGCCCGGCCGGCTACGACGCCGAGGTGGTGTACCTGGTGGCGCTGCTGCAGAACCTCGGTCGCCTGGTCGTGCAGTACCACTTCGCCGACGAGTCCCAGCAGATCCAGCGCCTGATGCAGCCGGCGCCGACGGCCGACGGCCTGGGCGAGGAGCCGGGCATGAACGAGCAGGCCGCGGCGATCGCCGTGCTCGGCGTCGACATCGACGCCATCGGCGCCGCGGTGGTGCGCTGGTGGGGCCTGGGCGAGGACATCGCGCACATGATGCGGCGCCACCCGACGACTGCCGCCGTGCGCACGGCGGATTCCGACGGCGAGCAGTTGCGCCTGGCGGCAAGCTGCGCCAACGAGGCGGTCGATGCGATGGCCTTGCCGGCCAAGCGCGTGCAGCAGGCCCTGCTGACGGTGGTGCAGCGCTACGGCCGCCTGCTCGCCTTCGGCCTGCGCGAGCTGCAGGAGGTGCTGCAGGGCGATGCGGGCACGCCGCCGCCGCAGCCAGCCTTGCCGCGCCCGCCCCGCGGCGTGGCGGCCGAGCGCGGCGTCGTCTCATGATGGGTGCTTCATGACGAGTCCGCACGCCCTGGGCCCGGCACGGCCATGAGTGCGGCCGCGACCACCGCGACCGCCGCGACCGCCGCGTCGAAGGCGCCCGGCGGGGCCCGGCGCATCGGCCGCTTCGAGCTGCAGCGGGCGCTCGGCCGGGGCGCGCAGGCCAGCGTCTGGCTCGCGCACGATCCGCGCCTGCAGCGCGAGGTCGCGCTCAAGCTGCTGGGCGGCGCCGATGCGCAGGCCATCGGCCAGTGGATGCGCGAGGCGCACGCCGTCAGCCGGCTCAGCCACCCGCACATCGTGCCGCTGTTCGAGGCCGACGACGGCGACGGCCAGCCGCACCTCGTCTTCGAGTACGTCCCCGGCGGCACCGTCGGCGAGCTGCTGCGGCGCGAGCAGCGCCTTGCGCCGCGCCGCGCCGCCGAGCTGATGCTGGGCGTGCTCGACGCGCTGGCGACGGCGCATGCGCAAGGCATCGTGCACCGCGACCTCAAGCCCTCGAACGTGCTGCTGGGCACGGACGGGCGTGCGCGCGTGATGGACTTCGGCATCGCCGCGCGCGTGGCCCACGCCGCCGACGGGCACATCGTCGGCACGCCCGGCTACCTCTCGCCCGAGGCGGCGCGCGGCGAGGCGCCGGCGGCGACGATGGACGTCTTCTCCGCCGGCGCGATGCTGGCCGAACTGCTCACCGGAACGCGCCTGCTGGCCGAGCGCGACCCGCTGCGCGCCCTGCAGCGCGTGCAGCGCGAGGACCTCGAGCTGCCGGCGGCAGCCGACGTCGACGAGACACTGCGCGGCATCGTGCAGCGGGCGTTGGCGCGCGACCCGCAGCGCCGCTACGACAGCGCCGCGGCGATGCGCGACGCGCTCGCCGCCTGGCTGCAGCCGGGCGCCGTGCCCGCCGAGGCCGCGGGCGGCCACGGCACGCTGGACTTCCTGCTGCGCCGCATGCGCCACAAATCGGACTTCCCGGCGCTGGGCGAGGCGGTGGTACGCATCCAGCGCTCGGCCTCGTCGGAGAACGAGAGCCTCTCGGGCCTGACGGCGGAGATCATGCGCGACGTCGCGCTCACCAACAAGCTGCTGCGGCTGGTCAACAGCGCGGGCTTCGGCCATGCCGGCGGCGGCAGCATCGCCACCGTCTCGCGCGCGGTCGCGCTGATCGGCTTCGGCGGCGTGAGGAACCTCGCGCTCTCGCTCGTGCTGCTCGAGCACATGCAGAACAAGCAGCACGCCGCCGAGCTGAAGGAGGATTTCCTGCGCGCGCTGATGGCCGGCACGCTGGCCGGCGAGCTGGCGCCGCTCGTGCGCGAGACCGAAGAGGTCTTCATCGGCGCGCTGTTCCAGAACCTCGGTCGCCTGCTGACCTCGTACTACTTCCCCGAGGAGGCGCAGCAGATCCGCCAGTTGCGCGAGCAGGACGTCGAGCCCGAGCAGGCCGCGCTGCGCGTGCTCGGCCTGGGCCTGCAGGACCTGGGCATCGGCGTGGCGCGAAGCTGGGGCCTGCCGGAGAACCTGCAGCGCACCATGCGCGTGCCCGAGGGCGAGCCGCCCGCGCGCGCGGCCGAGCGCGGCGTCGAGCGCGCGCGCTGGATCGGGCGCTGCGCCAACGAGATCAGCGAGGCCCTGCTGCGCGAGGGCGCCGAGAAGTCCAGGGACGCGATCGGCGCGCTTGCCGAGCACTACGCCCGGGCGCTCGAGGCAACGCCCGGACAGATCGCCGCGGCGGCTGCGCAGGCGCGCGAGCGGCTGACCGACTTCGCGCGCACGATGGGCGTCGACGTGGCGCGCGGCACCGCCGCGCGGCGCCTGTTCCCCGAGGACGTCACGCTCACCGAAGCGCCCGCGCCGGGCGGCGAGGCGGCGGCGGCCGCGGCGAACACCGGTGGCGAGGAGGCGCGGGCGCGCAGCGAAGCGGTGACCGAGGCCTTGACCGCAGGCATCGCCGACATCACCCAGCGCCTGGCCGAGGACGGCTTCAAGCTCAACGAGGTGCTGCAGCAGGTGCTGACGACGATGCAGCGTGCGCTGCACCTGCAGCGCGTCGTGCTGTGCCTGCGCGATGCGCGCAGCGACACCCTGATCGGCCGCATGGCGCTGGGCGCGGGCGGCATGCAGGCCTGCAAGCCCTTCGTGATCCCGCTGCGCGAGCAGCCCGGCGCGCCGGTCGACCTCTTTGCCGCCGTCTGCCGCAAGGGCGTCGACACGGTGATCTCCGACACCACGCGCGGCGACATGGCCTCGCGCCTGCCGGCCTGGTACCGGTCGTCGGTGAACGCGCCGAGCTTCCTGCTGCTGCCGCTGACGCTGCGCGGCGCGCCGCTGGGCCTGATCTACGCCGACGCCGCCAAGCCCGGGGCCCTGGCGCCGCAGGAGAGGGAGCTGGCGCTGCTGCGCGCACTGCGCAACCAGGTGGTGATGGCGTTCCGCCAGAGCGGCAGCTGAGGGGGCCGGCGCGCCGAGGAGCCGGCGCAGCAGGCGCTGCGCGCAAGGGTGACGAGCCTTACCCCCGGCACTGGTGGCAACGGTTAGGGCTGCTTGGTTCCCCACCTGACCCGGTTGGCCGCGCTCCCATGCGGGGAGGCCCGTCGCGGGGCATTGTAGGGGAGGGCCTCAATGCGGCTACACAATGCGGCTACATCAATGCGGCTGCATCAACGCAGCTGCAGCGCGTCGTCGCCGAAGGACAGCCCCAGCGGCTCGATGAGGAGTTGCTTGGCGCCGGCCTCGACCTGGCCGGCGATGCGCGCGCCGACGCCTTGCGCCCTGGCGATCTCGACGGTTCGCGCGGCGTCCGCGGCGGCGACGAAGAGGGCGAAGCCCGCGCCCATGTTCAGCGTCGAGTAGGCCTCGCGGGCGTCGTGGCCGGCGTGCTGCTGGATGAAGCGCAGCACCGGCGGCACCGGCGGCAGCGTGTGGATGCGGTAGCTCAGCGCCTTGGCGTGGCGCAGCAGCTTGCGCCAGCCGTGGCCGGTGATGTTGGCGCTGTAGTGCGGCACGATGCCGGCGCGCCACAAGGCTTCGGTGACGGGGCTGTAGAGCACGGTCGGCGCCAGCAGCGCCGCGCCGTACGTCAGGCCGGGCTCGACCTCGGTCAGCCAGCCCTGCGGCAGCCGCTCGACCAGCTTGCGCGCAAGGCTCAGGCCGTTGGCGTGGATGCCGCTCGAATCGAGCAGCACGATCGCGTCGCCCGGGCCCAGGCGCTCGCCCAGCGAGAGGCGCTCCCGGGGGTTGACGAGGCCGGTGCAGGAGGCCGCGAGGTCGATGCGCCCGGGCTCGACGATGCCGGCCAGCGCCGGTGTCTCGCCGCCGCCCCAGGCGACGCCGCAGCGCACGCAGGCGCGCTGCCAGCCCTCGACCAGCGCCTTCGCGCGCGCCGCGTCGGCGAACCAGTCCGAGCCGCCGGCCGCCCAGTAGGCCTGCACGACGAGCGGCGTGGCGCCGACGGTGATGAGGTCGTTGACGGCCATGGCGATCGTGTCCTGTGCGATCGCGTCGTACCCGCTGCGCCCGGTGAGTGCGGCCATCTCGTCGGCGACGATGGCCTTGCTGCCCAGGCACTCGACGATGGAGGCGAGGTAGAAGGGCCCCACGTCGACGACGTAGGCCGATTCGCCGCGCGAGGCGGCGACTTCGCGAAAGCCGTGCGCGAGCAGCTGGGTCGCCGTCGCCGCCGCGGCGCGCTGCGCGCCCACCTTCAGCGGGTCGATCTGCGCGTAGTCGACGCCGGCCTGCTCGTAGCTCAAGGGGGCGGCGGCGGGGCCAGCGGGCGCGGAGGGGGCAGCAGCAGTCATGGCGCGCGATTATCGGGGCCGACCGGCCCGCGCGCGCCCGGAGCGCGGCCGGAGCGCGCCCGGATCGCGCAGGCCCCGGTGCGAGAATGACGCCATGAGCACCGTCGTCCTGGCCCGCAAGTACCGGCCGCGCCGCTTCGACCAGATGGTCGGGCAGGAACACGTGGTGCGCGCGCTGACGAACGCGCTGGCGGGAAACCGCCTGCACCACGCCTACCTCTTCACCGGCACGCGCGGCATCGGCAAGACGACGGTCTCGCGCATCCTCGCCAAATCGCTCAACTGCAGCGGGCCGGACGGGCAGGGCGGCGTCACCGCCACCCCTTGCGGCGTCTGCACCGCGTGCACCGAGATCGACGCCGACCGCTACATCGACTACATCGAGCTCGATGCGGCGAGCAACCGCGGCATCGGCGAGGTGCAGGAGCTGATCGAACGCGCCGCCTACAAGCCCGGCGTGGGCCGCTTCAAGGTCTTCATGATCGACGAGGCGCACCAGCTCACCAAGGACGCCTTCAACGCGCTGCTGAAGACGCTCGAGGAGCCGCCCGAATACCTGAAGTTCGTGCTCGCCACGACCGACCCGGAGAAGATGCTGCCGACGGTGCTCAGCCGCTGCCTGCAGTTCAACCTGCGGCCGATCGCCCCCGAGGTCGTGCGCGAGCACCTCGCGCAGGTGCTGCAGGCCGAAGGGGTCGCCTACGACGAGGGCTCGCTGCGCCAGCTCGGCCGCGCCGCGCGCGGCTCGATGCGCGACGCGCTGTCGCTCACCGACCAGGCCATCGCCTACGGCAGCGGCCGGCTGAGCGAGGCCGTCGTGCGGGCGATGCTCGGCGGCGTCGACCGTGGCCACGCCGCGGCGCTCCTGCAGGCGCTGGCCGCGCGCGACGCGCCCGCGCTGCTGCAGGGCGTCGACGCGCTGCGCCTGCAGGGCCTGTCGGCCGCCTCGACGCTCGAGGAGATGGCGACGCTGCTGCAGCAAATGGCCGTGCAGCAGGCCGTGCCCGGCGCGCTCGACAGCGCCGAGCCGGATCACGAAGAGGCCTTGCGCCTGGCCGCTGCCCTGCCCGCCGACGAGACGCAGTTCCTCTACAGCCTGCTGCTGCAGGGCCGCGGCGAGCTCGGCGTGATGGGTGACGAGCACGCGGCGCTGGCGATGGTGCTGCTGCGCTTCCTCGCCTTCGCGCCGACGCCGGACGGCACGCAACCCGTGCCCGAGCGGCCTGCGCGCGCAGCGGCCGCGGCGCCGCGCGCGCCGGTCGCCGGGGCGGCGGCAACGACAGCGGCAACGGCAACGGCAACGGCAACGGCAACTGCAGCGCCAGCGCCAGCGCCAGCGCCAGCGCCAGCGCCCGCTTCTTCGGCGCTGCTTGCCGCCGAGCCCGACATCCCGCCCTGGCTGGACGAGGCGCCGCCGCCCGAGGACGAGCCGCGCCCGCGCAGCGCCGCGCTGCGCGTCGTGCCCGCGCCGACGCTGGCGGTGGCGGCGGTGCCTGCCCCACCGGCCAGCGCGGCGGCGTCGGCCTTGCAGGCGCCGCAGCTCACGCCGCTGGGCGACCGCTGGGCGGCGCTGGTGCGCAGGCTGCAGGAGCAGGGCCGCATCGCGGCGCTGGTGCGCGAGCTGGCGCTGCAGGCCGGCGCGCTGAGCTGCGAGGAGGACGGGCATGGCGACACCTGGACGCTGGTCGTCGAACGCGAATCGCTGCGTACGCCGGCGCTGGTCGAGAAGCTGCAGGCGGCGCTGGCCGCCGAGCTCGGTCGTGCGCAGCAGCTTCGCCTGCAGCCCGGCGTGCCCGGTGATTCCCTGGCCCGGCGCGACGCCTGGGAGCGGCAGCAGCGGCAGCTCGAGGCCGAGCGCCGCATCCGCGACGATCCCGCGGTGACCGAGCTGCTGGCCCAGTTCAAGACCGCGCGCATCGTGCCGGGTTCGATCCGGCCGCTCTAGGTCCACAAGCCCGGGGCGCGCCCGCCGGGCGGGCCCCACGAAATTTCCCGACCCCTTGCAGGAGAGACACGATGATGAAGGGCCAACTCGCCGGGCTGATGAAGCAGGCCCAGGCCATGCAGGACAACCTGCGCCGCGCGCAGGAGGAACTGGCGACGATCGAAGTCGAGGGCCAGTCCGGCGCCGGGCTGGTCAAGGTCACGATGACCTGCAAGCACGACGTGAAGCGCGTGGCGATCGACCCCAGCCTGCTCGCCGACGACAAGGACATGCTCGAGGACCTGGTGGCCGCGGCCTTCAACGACGCGATCCGCCGCGCCGAGGCCCTGAGCACCGAGAAGATGGGCAAGCTCACCGCCGGCATGCCGCTGCCGCCGGGCATGAAGTTTCCGTTCTGATGAAGCTCGTGTTCGGCGCGGGGCTGCGGCCGAAGCCGGGGCCATGAGCGAGATGGGCCGCTCCCAGGCGCTCATCCCGCAGCGCGCAGCGCGGAGGGCAGCCCGGTGAGCGAGACGGCGCTCGCCGACCTCGTCGAGGCGCTGCGGCGCCTGCCCGGCGTCGGCCCGAAGTCCGCGCAGCGCATGGCCTACCACCTGCTGCAGCACGACCGCAGCGGCGCGCGCCAGCTCGCGCACGCGCTGCTGCAGGGCGTGGCGCGGCTGCAGCACTGCGCGCGCTGCCATGGCTTCACCGAGGCCGAGGTCTGCGCGACCTGCCTGGACGCGACGCGCGATGCGGGCCAGCTCTGCGTGGTCGAGACGCCGGCCGACCTCGCCGCGCTCGAGCGCAGCGGCAGCTACCGCGGCCTCTACTTCGTGCTGATGGGCCGGCTCTCGCCGCTGGACGGCGTGGGCGTGCACGACATCGGCACCGTGCCGCTGCTCGAGCGCGCCGCCGACGGCGTCGTGCGCGAGGTGATTCTTGCCACCGGCTTCAGCGCCGAGGGCGAGGCCACCGCGCACGCGCTGGGCCAGCTGCTGCGCGAGCGCGGCCTGAAGGTGACGCGGCTGGCGCGCGGCGTGCCCGTGGGCAGCGAGCTCGAGTACGTCGACCTCGGCACGCTCGCGCACGCGCTGGCCGACCGGCACTAGAAGGCGGCCAGAGGGGCGGCGACGGCATGCTGGTGCTGGGGATCGAGACCTCGTGCGACGAGACCGGCGTGGCGCTGGTCGAAACCGCGACGGCCGGAGCCGCCGGCACGGCGGATGCAGCCGGTGAGGCCGCCGCGTCCGGCCTGCCGCGGCTGCTCGCGCATGCGCTGCACAGCCAGGCGGCGATGCACGAGGCCTACGGCGGCGTGGTGCCCGAGCTCGCCTCGCGCGACCATGTGCGCCGCATCGTGCCGCTGCTGCGCGAGGTGCTCGCGCAGGCAGGGCGAACGCTGGCGCAGGTCGATCTCGTCGCCTACACACAGGGGCCGGGGCTGGCGGGGGCGCTGCTCGTCGGTGCCGGCGTGGCCGAGGCGCTGGGGGTCGCGCTGCAGCGGCCGACGCTGCCGGTGCACCACCTCGAGGGCCACCTGCTCTCGCCCTTTCTTGCCGAGCCGCCGCCGCGCTTCCCCTTCCTCGCGCTGCTGGTCTCCGGCGGGCACACGCAGCTCATGCGCGTGGACGGCGTGGGCCGCTACGCCCTGCTCGGCGAGACCATCGACGACGCCGCCGGCGAGGCCTTCGACAAGAGCGCCAAGCTGCTGGGCCTCGGCTACCCGGGCGGGCCGGCGCTGGCGCGGCTGGCCGAGGCCGGTCGCGACGATGCCGTGCCGCTGCCGCGCCCGCTGCTGCACAGCGGCGACCTGGACTTCTCCTTCGCCGGGCTGAAGACCGCGGTGATGACGCGGCTGCGCGGCTTCGGCCCCGCGCCGAGCGAGGCGCAGCGCGCCGACCTCGCGGCCTCGGCGCAGGCGGCGATCGTCGACGTGCTGCTCGCCAAGACGCTGCGTGCGCTGAAGGAGGGTGGGCTCTCGAGGCTGGTTGTCGCCGGCGGCGTCGGCGCCAACCGGCGCCTGCGCCAGCAACTGGATGCGGCGGCGCAGCGCCGCGGCTTCGCGGTGCACTACCCGCCGCTGGATCTGTGCACCGACAACGGCGCCATGATCGCCATGGCTGCGGCGATGCGCGTCCAGGCGGGCCTGGCCCAGCCGCAGCGCAGCGGCAGCTTCGAGGTCCGGCCGCGTTGGCCGCTCGATCGGGTTTGACGGGACTGATGGAATCGGTATGAAGGAACTCCTCGCGATGACGCCTCGATCGACAAGCGCGGGCGGCCGCCGCCGCCTGCTGGCCGCCGGGCTGCTGCTGGCCACGGGATCCGCGACGCTCGGCCGCGCGGCGCGCGCCGCCTCGGCCTCGGTTTCGGAGGAGCGCGAGCCGGTCCGCATCGCCGTCATCGAAGGCCTCTCCGGCGTCTTCGCCAACGCCGGCGAGGCGGTGCTGCGCAACCTCACGTTCGCCGTCGAGCGCATCAACGCGCGCGGCGGCGTGCGCCTGCCCGGCGGCGCGAGAAAGCTCGCGCTGCTGCGGCTGGACAGCAAGGGCAGCCTCGAGGAGGCGCTCTCGGCGCTGCGCTCGGCCATCGACCAGGGGGCGCGCATCGTCTGCCAGGGCAACAGCTCGGCGGTGGCCACCGCGCTCGTCGACGCCATCGACAAGCACAACGCGCGCGACCCGGCGCGCCGCGTCGTCTTCCTCAACTACTCGGCGGTCGAGCCTTCACTGACCAACGAGCGCTGCAGCTTCTGGCACTTCCGCTTCGATGCCCACGCCGACATGCGGCTGCAGGCGCTCGTCGAAGTGATGCGCGAGGATGCCGACCTGCAGCGCCTGTACCTGATCGGCCAGGACTACAGCTTCGGCCAGCAACTCGCGCGGCGCGCGCGCGCGGTGGTCGCCGCCGCGCGCCCGGACGTGCAGATCGTCGGCGACGAGCTGCATCCGCTCGGGCGCGTGAAGGACTTCATGCCCTACGCGCAGAAGATCCGCGCCAGCGGCGCGCAGGCGGTGCTCACCGGCAACTGGGGCAGCGACCTCACGCTGCTCGCCAAGGCCTTGCGCGAGGCGGGCAGCTCGGCGCGGCTCTACACCTTCTACGGCAACGCGCTGGGCGCGCCGACGGCCATCGGCGAAGCCGGCGTGGGCCGCGTGCTGGCGGTGGCCGAATGGCATCCGAACGCGGGTGACGCCGCCTCCGATGCGCTGCACGCGGCCTTTCGGCAGCGCTACCCCGACCCGCGCGACGACTACCTGCACCTGCGCATGCTGCTGATGGTCGAGATGCTGGCCGCGGCGATCGAGCGCGCGGGCGCGACCGAGGCGCTGGCGGTGGCGCGCGCGCTGGAGGACGCGCGGCTGGCGCCGACGGCGATGTTCGCGCTCGGCGGCCGCCACGAGGCCTGGATGCGCGCGCAGGACCACCAGCTGCAGCAGCCGCTGGTGGTCAGCGTGATGGATCGCGTCGGCAGCCCGGGCGTGCGGGTCGACGTCGAAGGCTCGGGCTATGGCTTTCGCACGCTGCGCCGCTTCGCCGCAGCCGAGCTGGCGCTGCCGAGCACGTGCAGCATGACGCGGCCGCCCCTATAATCCGCTGTTCCCCGTTTTTCGGGGGCAAGCACGGCACCGGTCGGTTTCACCGGTGTTTCCGCAAGTGGCAATCGGAAACCGCAAGCGCCCCGGGCATGGCTGCCCGGCGGACGTGGGCGGCTTCCCATGAACGAGGAAATCCCATGTCCCTGGCAATCGCCGAGAAGGCCGAGATCGTCGCCGGCAACGCCCGCAGCGCCAACGATACCGGCTCGCCCGAGGTGCAGGTCGCGCTGCTGACCGCCCGCATCAACCAGCTCACGCCGCACTTCAAGGAGCACAAGCACGACCACCACGGTCGTCGCGGCCTGCTGAAGATGGTCAACCAGCGCAAGCGCCTGCTGGCCTACCTGAAGGATCGCCAGCCCGAGCGCTACATGGCGCTGATCGCCAAGCTCGGCCTGCGCAAGTAAGAACCCCTCCTGCGGGCGGCCCCTCGAGCCGCCCGCAGGTCCGTCGGAGGCGGCTGCACGCGACGCTGCTGTGTCATTCCAGGGATGCCCCCGTGGTTTGCGGGCCTCGCTGGAATGGCATTGCGTCCGGTCCGACCGCCTCCCGGTGAACCCGGTGCCACCGTCACAGCCACCGCGCCATCCCAACCGGAGCATCGCATGAGCATCTTCAACAAGGTCACGAAGACCTTCCCCTGGGGCCAGCACACCGTCACGCTGGAGACCGGCGAAGTCGCGCGGCAATCCACCGGCGCGGTCGTCTGCAGCATCGGCGACACCGTCGTGCTGGCCACCGTGGTGGCCAAGAGCCAGGCCAAGGCGGGGCAGGATTTCTTCCCGCTCACCGTCGACTACATCGAGAAGACCTACGCCGCGGGCAAGATCCCGGGCAGCTTCTTCAAGCGCGAAGGCCGTCCGAGCGAGCTCGAGACGCTGACCAGCCGCCTCATCGACCGCCCGATCCGCCCGCTCTTCCCCGAGGGCTTCTTCAACGAGGTCCAGGTCGTCGTGCACGTGCTGAGCCTGGATCCCGAGATCCAGGCCGACATCGCCGCGCTGGTCGGCACGAGCGCGGCGCTGGCGATCAGCGGCATCCCCTTCAACGGCCCGATCGGCGCGGCGCGCGTGGGTTACGTCAACGGCGAGTACGTGCTCAACCCGGGCAAGACGCAGCTGGCCGAGAGCAAGCTGGACCTCGTCGTCGCCGGCACCGAGGCCGCGGTGCTGATGGTCGAATCCGAAGCCGACCAGCTCACCGAGGAGGTGATGCTCGGCGCCGTCGTCTTCGGCCACGAGCAGGGCCGCATCGCCATCGCCGCGATCAACGATCTCGTGCGCGAGGCCGGCAAGCCCGAGTGGAACTGGCAGGCCCCGGCGCGCGACGAGGCCTTCATCGCGAAGGTCACGGAACTCGCGGAGGGGCCGCTGCGCGCGGCCTACCAGATCCGCAGCAAGCAGGCGCGCACGCAGGCCTGCCGCGAGGCCTACGCGGCGACGATGGCCGCGCTCACGGCCGAGGGTGTTGCGTTCGACAGCGTCAAGGTCGAGGGCCTGCTCTTCGACATCGAGAGCCGCATCGTGCGCGGCCAGATCCTCTCGGGCGAGCCGCGCATCGACGGCCGCGACACGCGCACCGTGCGCCCGATCGAGATCCGCTCGGGCGTGCTGCCGCGCACGCACGGCTCGGCGCTGTTCACGCGCGGCGAGACGCAGGCGCTGGTGGTGGCCACGCTCGGTACCGAACGCGACGCGCAGCGCATCGACGCGCTGGCCGGCGAGTTCGAGGACCGCTTCATGCTCCACTACAACATGCCGCCCTTCGCCACAGGCGAGACCGGCCGCGTCGGCAGTCCCAAGCGCCGCGAGATCGGCCACGGGCGCCTGGCCAAGCGCGCGCTGATCGCGGTGCTGCCGAGCAAGGACGACTTCCCCTACACGCTGCGCGTGGTCTCCGAGATCACCGAGAGCAACGGCTCCTCGTCGATGGCCTCGGTCTGCGGCGGCTGCCTCTCGCTGATGGACGCCGGCGTCCCGCTGAAGGCGCACGTGGCCGGCATCGCCATGGGCCTGATCAAGGAAGGCAACCGCTTCGCGGTGCTGACCGACATCCTGGGCGACGAGGATCACCTCGGCGACATGGACTTCAAGGTCGCCGGCACCGGCACGGGTGTGACCGCGCTGCAGATGGACATCAAGATCCAGGGCATCACCAAGGAGATCATGGAAGTCGCCCTGGCGCAGGCCAAGGAGGCGCGGCTGCACATCCTCGGCAAGATGGTCGACGCGATGGGCGGTGCCAAGACCGAGGTCAGCCAGTTCGCGCCGCGCCTCTACACGATGAAGATCAACCCGGAGAAGATCCGCGACGTGATCGGCAAGGGCGGTGCCACCATCCGCGCGCTGACCGAGGAGACCGGCTGCACCATCGACATCGGCGAGGACGGCACCATCACCATCGCCAGTACCGACGCCGAGCGCGCCGAGTTCGCCAAGAAGCGCATCACCGAGATCACCGCCGAGGCCGAGATCGGCAAGGTCTACGAGGGCCCGGTGACGAAGATCCTGGACTTCGGCGCACTCGTCAACATCCTGCCCGGCAAGGACGGCCTGCTGCACATCAGCCAGATCGCGCACCAGCGCGTCGAGCGCGTCGAGGACTTCCTGAAGGAAGGCCAGGTCGTGCAGGTCAAGGTGCTCGAGACCGACGAGAAGGGCCGCATCAAGCTGTCGATGAAGGCCTTGCTCGAGAAGCCCGAAGGCTGGGTCGAGCCCGAGCGCCGTGAACGCAGTGACCGTGGCGATCGCGACGATCGTCCCCGCCGTGACCGCGGCGATCGCGAGGATCGTCCGCGCCGGGATCGTGGTGACCGCGGCGAACGCAGCGAGCGTCCGCGCCGCGAGCCGTCGGGCGACGAGGCGGGCCAGGCGCAGCGTCCGGGTGCCGAGTCGGGTGGCCAGGGCGACGCGCCCGCGCCCGAGGCCCCGCGCGGCGACGAGTGAGCCCACGCGCCGTCGCGATGCGAGCGATAGCGATCGCCCGGCCCGGCGGGCCCGAGGTGCTGCAGCAGGTGCAGCGCCCGGACCCGCAGCCGCGGCCCGGTGAACTGCTGATCGCGGTGCAGGCCGCGGGCGTCAACCGCCCCGACGTGCTGCAGCGCAAGGGCTTGTATCCTCCGCCACCGGGAGCCTCCGACCTGCCCGGGCTCGAAGTCGCCGGCACCGTCGTCGGCGGTGCGCCGCAAGATCTCGCGGCCGCCGGCCTGGCGCCCGGCGACGCCGTCTGCGCGCTGCTGTCCGGCGGCGGCTACGCCGAGCGCTGCACCGCCCCGTCGGGCCAGTGCCTGCCGGTGCCGGCGGGCCTGACGATGGTCGAGGCCGCGGCGCTGCCCGAGACCTTCTTCACCGTCTGGCAGAACGTGTTCGAGATCGCCCGCCTGCAGGCCGGCGAGACCCTGCTCGTGCAGGGCGGCACCAGCGGCATCGGCGTCACCGCGACGCTGCTGGCCAAGGCGCTGGGTGCGCGCGTGATCGTCACCGCCGGCAGCGACGAGAAGTGCGCGGCGAGCCTGGCCATCGGCGCCGACCACGCCATCAACTACCGCACGCAGGACTTCGCCGACGAGGCGCGCCGGCTCACCGAGGGCAAGGGCGTCGACGTCGTGCTCGACATGGTGGCCGGCGACTACGTCGCGCGCGAGATCCAGTGCCT
The DNA here is from genome assembly GCA_963205125.1 of Pseudomonadota bacterium. GTDB lineage: Bacteria > Pseudomonadota > Gammaproteobacteria > Burkholderiales > Burkholderiaceae_C > Rubrivivax. The sequence goes on from CAUJJO010000211.1 coordinate 16,486, forward strand.
GGCCGAGGACGGGCGCCTGGCGATCATCGCCGTGCAGGGCGGCACGAAGAGCGCCATCGACAGCGGCCTCGTGCTGCGCAAGCGCCTGTCCATCACCGGCTCGACGCTGCGGCCGCGCACGCCGGCCTACAAGGCCATGCTCGCGCGCGCGCTGCGCGAGCGCGTCTGGCCGCTGCTCGAAAGCGGGCGCGTGAAGCCGGTCGTCCACCGCGTCTTCCCGGCCGCCGAGGCGGCCGCGGCGCATGCGCTGATGGAGTCCGGCGCGCACGTGGGCAAGATCGTCCTGCAATGGTGATTCGGAGGAAGAATCGATGAGCGCTCGACGCAAACTCGTCGTGGGCAACTGGAAGATGCACGGCAGCCGTGCAGGCAACGCCGAGCTGCTGCGCGGCATCCTCGCGGCCGGGCCCTGCGCGGCCGAACTCGCGGTGTGCGCGCCCTTCCCCTACCTGGCCGATGTCGCGACGGCCCTGGCCGGCAGCGCGCTGGCCTGGGGCGCGCAGGACTGCTCGGCGCACGAGCAGGGCGCCTACACCGGCGAGGTGTCGGCGGCGATGCTCGCCGAGCTCGGCTGCCGCTTCGTCATCGTCGGCCACTCCGAGCGTCGCGCGCTGCATCGCGAATCCGACCTGCTCGTCGCCGAAAAGGCCGCCGCCGCGCTCGCGCACAGGCTCGTGCCCATCGTCTGCGTCGGCGAGACGCTGCTGCAGCGCGAGCACGCGCAGACCGAGGTCGTCGTGCAGCGCCAGCTGGGCGCGGTGCTGGCCCTGCTGGGCGAGCGTGCCCGCGAGATCGTCGTCGCCTACGAGCCGGTGTGGGCCATCGGCACCGGCCGCACCGCCAGCCCCGAGCAGGCGCAGGCGGTGCACGCCGTGCTGCGCGCGCAACTGGCCGCCGCGACCGGGCAGGGCGCGTCGATGCGCATCCTCTACGGCGGCAGCGTCAAGCCCGACAACGCGGCGACGCTGTTCGCGCAGCCCGACATCGACGGCGGCCTGATCGGCGGTGCCGCGCTGAAGGCGGCGGACTTCGTCGCCATCGGCCGCGCCTGCCCCTGATTTCCTGGAGAGCTTTCACACATGCAGATCTGGATGACCCTCGCGCTTGCGCTGCAGATGCTGTCGGCGCTGGCGATGATCGGCCTCGTGCTGATCCAGCACGGCAAGGGCGCCGACATGGGCGCGTCCTTCGGCAGCGGCGCCTCGGGCAGCCTGTTCGGCGCCAGCGGCAGTGCCAACTTCCTCTCGCGCTCGACGGCGGCCTGCGCCACGGTCTTCTTCGTCAGCACCCTCGCGCTGGCGCTGATGTCCAATGCCGGCAGCCGCGCGCGCGAGAGCAGCGGCGCCAGCGTGCTCGACCGCCCGGCCGAGGCCGCCAGCGCACCGGCGCCGGCAGCGATCCCGGCGGCGATTCCCTCGGCTCTGCCGGCTGCGCAGCCCGGCGCCTCGGCCGCGGCTGCACCGGCAGCGGCAGCGGCAGCGGCAGCGGCTGCATCCGCGGCGGCCGCGATCCCGAAGTAATGCGTGCGTCGGTGATGCACGTCAACGCAACGCGAAGGACGTGCTCGCCCTCGGGAACTCCCTTGTTTTCCCGCTAGAATCATGAGCTGTTCGACGAGCCCATCCTCATGCCAGTCGAGCGAGCTGCGAAGCAGGTTCACGTCGTGCCGACGTGGTGAAATTGGTAGACACGCTATCTTGAGGGGGTAGTGGCGAAAGCTGTGCGAGTTCGAGTCTCGCCGTCGGCACCAAGGATTTTTCGTCGGGCCGCATCCTGCCTCGGGTGCGGCTCGAGGCAAGGGCCCGAACGCAGCGCGGCAACGGCTTGAATGGGCTATCGGGCGCGCCTTGCGCGGTCACGTCGGTGGCTGCGGATGGCGCGCTTTTTTGCGACCTGACTTGACCTGATTGAGGGCTGACGACGCCATGGATCTGCAACCCTACGTGCCGGTGATCCTCTTCATCCTGGTCGGGATCGCGGTCGGCGTCGCGCCGCAGGTGATCGGCTACGTCTTCGGCCCCAACCGGCCCGACCGCGAGAAGAACAGTCCCTACGAATGCGGCTTCGAGGCCTTCGACGACGCACGCATGAAGTTCGACGTGCGCTACTACCTGGTGGCCATCCTCTTCATCCTCTTCGACCTGGAAATCGCCTTCCTCTTCCCCTGGGCGGTTTCGCTGCGCGACATCGGCGCGCCGGGCTTCTGGGCCATGATGCTTTTCCTCGGCATCCTCGTGGTGGGCTTCGTCTACGAATGGAAGAAGGGTGCGCTGCAATGGGAGTGAAGGCGAGCGAAGGCATGGCGCGCACCGACGCACAGGACATCCGGAGCTGACATCCCATGGGCATCGAAGGCGTTCTCAAGGAAGGCTTCGTCACCACCTCGGTCGACAAGCTGATCAACTGGTCCAAGACCGGCTCGCTGTGGCCGATGACCTTCGGGCTGGCCTGCTGCGCGGTGGAGATGATGCACGCGGGTGCGGCGCGCTACGACATCGACCGCTTCGGCATGCTCTTCCGCCCGAGCCCGCGCCAGAGCGACCTGATGATCGTCGCCGGCACGCTGTGCAACAAGATGGCCCCGGCGCTGCGCAAGGTCTACGACCAGATGGCCGAGCCGCGCTGGGTGCTCTCGATGGGCTCCTGCGCCAACGGCGGCGGCTACTACCACTACAGCTACTCGGTGGTGCGCGGCTGCGACCGCGTGGTGCCGGTGGACGTCTACGTGCCGGGCTGCCCGCCCACGGCCGAAGCGCTGCTCTACGGCATCCTGCAGCTGCAGGCCAAGATCCGGCGCGAGAACACCATCGCGCGCGCCTGAGCGCAGGTCCGTGCCCCCATCGAGCTGACCCTCATGAGCCAACGACTCGACACCCTGCAGGCGGCGCTGGAATCGGTGCTCGGCGACGCTGCCGCAAGCCTCGTGCGCGCACGCGGCGAGATCACCGTCACCGTGCGCGCCGAGCGCTACGCCGAGGTGGCGCGCACGCTGCGCGATGCGCCCACGCTCTGCTTCGAGCAGCTCATCGACCTCTGCGGCGTCGACTACGCCGACTACCGCAACGAACCCCGGGAAGGCCCGCGCTTCTGCGTCGTCGTGCACCTGCTTTCGGTGACGCACAACTGGCGGCTGCGCCTGAAGGTCTTCGCGGCCGACGACGAGCTGCCGGCGGTGAACTCGGTGACGCCGATCTGGAGTGCGGCCAACTGGTTCGAGCGCGAGGCCTTCGACCTCTACGGCATCGTCTTCGAAGGGCACGAGGACCTGCGCCGCATCCTCACCGACTACGGCTTCATCGGCCACCCGATGCGCAAGGACTTCCCCGTCAGCGGCCACGTCGAGATGCGCTACGACGCCGAGCAGATGCGCGTCGTCTACCAGCCGGTGACGATCGAGCCGCGCGAGAACACGCCGCGCGTCGTGCGCGAGGACAACTACGGCGGGCTCCACTGAGATCATGGCCGAGATCAAGAACTACACGCTGAACTTCGGGCCGCAGCACCCGGCCGCACACGGCGTGCTGCGCCTGGTGCTCGAGCTGGACGGCGAGGTCATCCAGCGCGCCGACCCGCACGTCGGCCTGCTGCACCGCGGCACCGAGAAGCTCGCCGAGACCAAGACCTTCCTCCAGGCGCTGCCCTACATGGACCGGCTGGACTACGTCTCGATGATGTGCAACGAGCACGCCTACTGCCTGGCGGTGGAGCGGCTGCTGGGCATCGAGGTGCCGATCCGCGCGCAGTACATCCGCGTGATGTTCGCCGAGCTGACGCGGCTGCTCAACCACCTGCTGTGGCTGGGCGCGCACGGGCTGGACTGCGGCGCGATGAACATCCTCATCTACTGCTTCCGCGAGCGCGAGGACATCCTCGACATGTACGAGGCGGTGTCCGGCGCGCGCATGCACGCGGCCTACTTCCGACCGGGCGGCGTCTACCGCGACCTGCCGGACTCGATGACGCAGTACCAGGCCAGCCGCATCCGCAACGACAAGGCGATCAAGGCGCTCAACGCCAACCGCCAGGGCAGCCTGCTCGACTTCATCGAGGACTTCTGCCGGCGCTTCCCGAAGAACGTCGACGACTACGAGACGCTGCTCACCGACAACCGCATCTGGAAGCAGCGCACGGTGGGCATCGGCGTCGTCAGCCCCGAGCGCGCGCTCAATCTCGGCCTCACCGGCCCGATGCTGCGCGGCAGCGGCGTTGCCTGGGACCTGCGCAAGCACCAGCCCTACGACGTCTACGCGAACATGGACTTCGACGTGCCGCTGGGCACGAACGGCGACACCTACGACCGCTACCTCGTGCGCGTGCACGAGATGCGCGAGGCCAACCGCATCATCCAGCAGTGCATCGCCTGGCTGCGCCGGAACCCGGGCCCGGTGATCACCGACAACCACAAGGTCGCACCGCCCTCGCGCGTGGACATGAAGACGGGGATGGAGGAGCTGATCCACCACTTCAAGCTCTTCACCGAGGGCATGCACGTGCCCGAGGGCGAGGCCTATGCGGCGGTCGAGCACCCCAAGGGGGAGTTCGGCATCTACATGATCAGCGACGGCGCCAACAAGCCCTACCGCATGAAGATCCGCGCGCCGGGCTTCGCGCACCTGGCGGCCTTCGACGAGCTGACGCGCGGGCACATGATCTCCGACGCGGTGGCGATCATCGGCACCATGGACATCGTCTTCGGCGAGATCGATCGATGAATTTTTCCGACGCCACGCTGGCGCGCTTCGCCAAGGAAGTCGCCAAGTACCCCGCCGACCAGAAGCAGTCGGCCGTGATGGCCTGCCTGGCCATCGTGCAGCACGAGCAGGGCCATGTCTCCTCCGAGGCCGAGGAGGCGGTGGCCGCCTACCTCGGCATGCCGCCGATCGCGGTGCACGAGGTGACGAGCTTCTACAACATGTACAACCAGCACCCGGTCGGGCGCTTCAAGCTCAACGTCTGCACCAACCTGCCGTGCCAGCTGCGCAACGGCCAGAAGGCGCTCGAGCAGGTCTGCGAGCGGCTGGGCGTCGAGCCCTACGGCACCACCGCCGACGGCCGCTTCACGGTGCAGCCCTGCGAGTGCCTGGGCGCCTGCGCCGACGCGCCGGTGATGCTCGTCAACGATCGCGAGATGCTCAGCTTCATGAGCCCCGAGCGCCTGGACGAACTGCTCGAGACGCTGAAGAAGGCGCAGGGGTGACCACGGTGAGCACGCTCGACCTCTCCAAGTTCAAGGCCCGCGGCGACGAGACCTGCTTTCACGGCCGCCACCTCGAGCCGCAGATCTACGCCGGCCTCGACGGGCGCAACTGGCGCCTGGCCGACTACGTCGCACGCGGCGGCTACGCGGCGCTGAAGAAGATGCTCGGCAAGGACGGCGGCGCCGGCATGACGCCCGACGAGGTGATCGCCGAGGTCAAGGCCAGCGGCCTGCGCGGGCGCGGCGGCGCGGGCTTCCCGACGGGTCTGAAGTGGAGCTTCATGCCGCGCCAGTTCCCGGGGCCGAAGTACCTCGTCTGCAACTCGGACGAAGGCGAGCCGGGGACCTGCAAGGACCGCGACATCCTGCGCTACAACCCGCACATCGTCATCGAGGGCATGGCCATCGCCGCCTACGCGATGGGCGTGAAGACGGCCTACAACTACATCCACGGCGAGATCTTCGAGGTCTACCAGCGCTTCGAGGAGGCGCTCGAAGAAGCCCGCGCGGCGGGCCTGCTCGGCGACCGCATCCTCGGCAGCGACTACAGCTTCCAGCTGCACGCGCACCACGGCTTCGGCGCCTACATC
>CAUJJO010000212.1 GCA_963205125.1 Pseudomonadota bacterium
CCAGCCCCAGCCTCAGCCTCAGCCTCAGCCTCAGCCTCAGCCGCAACCGGAACCGCAGCCGCAGGCTCAGCCCGAGCCTGCGGCCGCTGCAAACCCGCCTGCGCCGAGGCCCGAACCCCAGGTGCGCGAGATCGCGGTGCCACCCCCTGCACCGCCCGCCGCGCCGAAGCCGCAGCCCCAGCCGCCGAGCACGCACGCGGGCCGCCCGACGCCAGCCACACCAGGCCCCGAGGCAGCGCCGCGCGAGCGCAGCGAGCGGCAGGAAGCACTCGGCGCGCGCTGCAGCGACCTGCTGCAGCGGATGCAGATCGGCGAGCCGCTGACGCCCGAGCAGTCGCAGTACTTCCAGTCGCGCTGCACGCGCTGATCCGGCCGGCACGCTGGGCGGCTCGCCCGAAGGCATACTTGACGATGCGCAAGCCTGCCGTCGAGGAGCCCGAACGCATGTCCCCCTTTGCCCCCCGCGCCGAGCGTCGCTTCGGCGCACGCGCCATCCACCTGTCGGCGGCACTGCTGCTGGCGCTCGCCGGCTGTGCCGCGCCGCCTGCCTCCGACCCCGCCGCAAGCCCTGTCGCTGCCGCGCCTGCACAGACCGCCACCAGCGCGCCGCCGCCCGCCGCGGCGCAGCCGGCGCCCGCCGCGCCCGCCGCGCCGCCACCGACGCTGCCCTTCGACCAGGCCGTGCTGGCGGCGGCCGACAGCCTGCTCGCGCGCGCCCCCGCCCCGGCCGCAGGCACGCGCGGGCTGGTGATCGACCCGCTGATCGACGGCGTCACCGGGGCGCAGAGCGTGGCCACGCAGGCGATGGGCGCACGGCTGGCGCAGCTCATCAAGGACAAGCATCCCGCCTTCGACGTGCAGCCGTTTCGCGCCAGCACGGTGCAGCAAGGCCCGCTGCTCCTGATCGGCACGCTCACCGGCGTCAACGGCGAGCGCAAGACCGAGGGCCTGCGCCAGGCCTACCGCGTCTGCCTGGCGCTCGCCGACCTGAAGACCGGCAAGCTGGTGGCCAAGGGGCTGGCCTTCGCCACGCCCGAAGGCGTCGACCCGACGCCGCTGCCCTTCTTCCGCGACAACCCGGCCTGGCTCGACGACGCCGCCACCACCGGCTACGTGCGCACCTGCCAGGGCACGAAGGCCGGCGACCCGATCAACCCCGCCTACATCGACCGCGTGATCACCGCGGCCACCGTCGCCGAGGCGATCGACGCCTACGGTGCCGGCAAGTTCGCCGACGCGCTCAAGCTCTACGAAACCGCGGCGCAGTCGCCCGGCGGCGACCAGCTGCGCGTGCATTCGGGGCTCTACCTCACCAACCTCAAGCTGCGCCGCATGGGCCCCGCGCGCCAGGCCTTCGGTGAAATCGTCGACCGCGGGCTGGACGCCAGGCTGCTCGGGCTGAAGTTCCTCTTTCGCCCCGGCACGGCGGCGATGTGGGTCGACCCCGCCGCCGGGCCCCTGCCCTATCCGATGTGGCTGACCGAGATCGCGCGGCGCGCCAGCAAGCGCAGCACCTGCCTCGAGCTGGCCGGTCACACCAGCCCGACCGGCGCCGAGCCGCTCAACGAACGCCTGTCGCTGCTGCGCGCGGAGTCGGTGCGCAAGTCGATCGAGGTGATCTCGCCAGCCATGCGCAAGCGCATGGACGCCAAGGGCTTCGGCTCGGCGCAGACCCTCGTGGGCAACGGGCGCGACGACCTCTCCGACGCGCTGGACCGCCGCGTCGAGCTGCGCGTCAAGGACTGCGGCTGAGCGCCTGCGCGGCCGCGCGGCTGGCCGGCTGAGCGGCCGAGCGGGGCAGGACGGCCCACCGCGCGGGCCGTCCCCCCAGGCGAGATCAGGCCGTGGGCAGCACGTAGTCCTTGAACTGCTCGCGCAGCCGGTTCTTCTGCATCTTGCCGGTGGCGCCGAGCGGGATCGCCTCGACGAAGGCGACGTCGTCGGGGATCCACCACTTCGCGACCTTGCCTTCGAAGAAGGCCAGCAGCGCCTCCTTCGTGATCTCGGCGCCGGGCTTCTTCACGACCACCAGCAGCGGGCGCTCGTCCCACTTCGGGTGATGCGCGGCGATGCAGGCCGCCATCGCGACCGCGGGGTGGGCCATCGCGATGTTCTCGAGGTCGATCGAACCGATCCACTCGCCGCCGGACTTGATCACGTCCTTGCTGCGGTCGGTGATGTGCATGTAGCCGTCGGCGTCGATCGTCGCCACGTCACCGGTCGGGAACCAGCCGTGGCCGGCGGCGTCGGCGCGCAGCGGGTTGCCGCCCTCGTCCTTGAAGTAGCGATCGACGATCCAGGGCCCGCGCACGTACAGCTCGCCGGACTTCTCGCTGCCGAAGGGCAGTTCCCGGCCCTCCTCGTCGACGATCTTCATGTCGACGCCGAAGACCGCGCGCCCCTGCTTGGCCATCACCTCGTAGCGCGCCTGCTCGTCCAGCTGCAGGTGACGCGGCTTGAGGCTGCACACGGTGCCCAGCGGGCTCATCTCGGTCATGCCCCAGGCGTGCAGCACGTGCACGCCGAAGTCGTCGCCGAAGGTACGCAGCATCGCCGGCGGGCAGGCCGAGCCGCCGATCACCGTGCGCTTCATGCTGCTGAACTTCAGGCCGTTGCCCTGCACGTAGGCCAGCAGCCCCTGCCAGACCGAGGGCACGCCGGCCGAGACCGTCACCTGCTCGCTCTCGAAGAGCTCGTAGAGGCTCTTGCCATCCAGCGCCGGGCCGGGGAAGACGAGCTTGGAGCCCGTCATGCACGCCACGTAGGGCAGGCCCCAGGCGTTGACGTGGAACATCGGCACCACCGGCAGGATGGCGTCGTTCGCCGAGCAGTTCAGCGAATCGGGCAGCGCCGCCGCATAGCTGTGCAGCAAGGTCGAGCGGTGGCTGTAGAGCACGCCCTTGGGGTTGCCCGTGGTGCCGCTGGTATAGCAGAGCGAGCTCGCGCTGTTCTCGTCGAAGGTCGGCCAGTCGAAGCGGTCGTGCTGCGCGTCGATCAGCTCCTCGTAGCACAGCAGCCCGGGGATCCTGGCGGCGTCGGCCGGCAGGTGGGCGCGGTCGCACATCGCCACCCAGTGCTTGACGGTCTTCGTGCGGCCGGCAACCGCGGCGATCAGCGGCAGGAAGGTCAGGTCGAAGAACAGCACCTGGTCCTCGGCGTGATCGGCGATGTAGACGATCTGGTCCGGGTGCAGGCGCGGGTTGAGCGTGTGCAGCACGGCGCCCGAGCCCGAGACGGCGTAGTACAGCTCCAGGTGGCGGTAGCCGTTCCAGGCGAGCGTGGCCACCCGGTCCGGCATCCTCACGCCAAGCGAAGCCAGCGCGTTGGCCATGCGGCGCGCGCGCGAGGCCAGCTCGCGGTAGGTGGTGCGGTGCAGGTCGCCCTCGACGCGGCGCGAGACGATCTCGCGCTCGCCGTGGTGGCGTTCGGCATGGACGAGAAGCGTAGAGATCAGCAGCGGCTGCTGCATCATCTGGCCAAGCATGGTGTCTCCTGTTCAATCCGGTTCGAAGGGCGGCGCCAAGCAGCGCGACCTCGCGCGAGCTTACCCTTCCCCTTCGGGGCGCGCGCAGCGTGCCCGCCGCCGCCACCGCCGCCGATGAGCCGATGAGCCGATCCAGCGCCTCGAACGTCCCGCCACCCGTCGCCGCGACGGCCGTCCCGCCCGACGCCGTGACCGACCCGGCCGCCGCCCGCGCCCTCGTCGATGCGCTGCGTCGGCGCCTGCAGGCGCGCCACGGCGAGGTGCCGCTGATCGAGACGCACATCTCCTGGGTGCTGCTGGCCGGCGAGCACGCCTACAAGCTGAAGAAGCCGCTCGCGCTGGACTTCCTCGACTTCTCGACGCTGGCACGGCGACGCGCCGCCTGCGCCGACGAGCTGCGCCTCAATCGTCGGCTGGCACCTTCGGTCTACCTGGGCGTGGTGCCGATCCGCGCCGGGCCGCGCGGCCCCTCGCTGCACGGCCGCGGGCCGGTGGTCGAAGTCGCGGTGAAGATGCGACGCTTCGCGCCCCGCGCGCTGGCCAGCGAGCGCCTTGCCGACGGCCGGCTCACGGCGGCGGACCTCGCCGGGTTCGGCCAAAGGCTGGCAGCCTTTCACGCGCGCGCGGCCGCGGCGCCCCCGGGCAGCGACTGGGGCAGCGCCGAGCGCGTGCGCGCTGCCGCGCTGCAGGCGGCGGCGGGCCTGAGGGCGCAGCTCGGGCCGGCGAGCGGCGCGCCGCTGCACGACTGGCTCTGTGCGCAAGCCGCGCGGCTGCAGGCGCATTGGCAGGCGCGCCGGGCCGGGGCCCGGGTGCGCGAGGGGCACGGCGACCTGCACCTGGACAACCTGGTGTGGATGGACGAGGCGCTGATCGCCTTCGACTGCCTCGAGTTCGACCCTGCGCTGCGCTGGATCGACGTGGCAAGCGACGCCGGCTTCCTGCTCATGGACCTGATGGCGCGCGGCCGCGCCGACCTCGGCTTCGCCTTCCTCGACGCCTGGCTCGAATACGGCGGCGATCACGACGCCATCCAGGGGCTGCGCTTTCAGCTCGTCTACCGCGCCACCGTGCGCGCGCTCGTCACCGCGCTGCGCGGCGGCCCCGCACCCGGCGCGCCGGGGCAGGCGGCCTACGTGGCGCTGGCGCGGTGCCTGATGACGCCGACGCCACCGGGCCTGCTGATCACGCATGGCCTGCCGGCCTCGGGCAAGTCGTGGCTGGCGCGCGAACTGCTGCAGCGCGCGGGCGCGATCCGCCTGCGCTCGGACGTCGAACGCAAGCGGCTGGCAGGTCTCGCGCCGCTGGCGGACTCACGCGCGGCCGGCGACCTCTACACGCGCGCGGGCACCGCGGCGACCTACGAGCACCTCGCCGAGCGCGCAGGCACGATCCTCGAGGCGGGCTGGCCGGTCATCGTCGATGCGGCCTTCCTGCGCCGCGGCGAGCGGGAGCGCTTCGCCGCGCTCGCCGCGGCGGCGGGGGCGCGCTTCGCGATCCTCGACTGCCAGGCGCCGATGGCCGTGCTGCGCACGCGCATCGCCGCGCGCCGCGCGCGTGCCGACGACGCCTCCGAAGCCGACGAATCGGTGCTGGCGCTGCTCGCCGCGCGCCAGGAGCCGCTGACCGCGGCCGAGCGCGCGCAGGCCATCGTCGTGCGCACCGACGCCGCGGTCGACCTCGACGCCATCGTGTCGGCCTGGCTCGGCGCGCGTGCGCGCCCGCACGCGGCCGAAGCTCAGCCCTCGCCCGCGGTGCCCCTGCCGCGCTCGAGCAGATCGGCCAGGGTGCGAAAGAGCTGATCCGGCTCGAAGGGCTTGGTCACGTGCTCGTCCATGCCCGCGCGCAGGCTGCGCTCGCGGTCGGCGGGCTGCGCGTGCGCCGTCATCGCGACGATGGGCAGCCGCGCGTGCCGCGGATCGCGACGGATGCGCACGGTCGCCTCGAAGCCGTCCATGACCGGCATCTGCACGTCCATCAGCACGAGGTCGAAGGACTCGCGCGCCAGCGCGTCCAGCGCCTCCTGCCCGTTGTCGACGACGGTGACGATCGCCCCGGCATCGCCCTGCAGGATCTCGCGCGCGACGAGCTGGTTGAGCTCGTTGTCCTCGGCCAGCAGGATGCGCCGCCCGCGCAGGCGGGACGCGGCATCCGCGGGCCGGTGCGGGCGCAGCATCGCGGACGCAGGCATCGGGGTGGCGTCGAGCTCGGGCAGGGGCAGCTCGAAGGCGAAGCGGCTGCCCTGCCCCGGCGTGCTCGTCGCCTCGATGCCGCTGCCGCCCATCAGCCGCACGAGTTCGGCCGAAATCGCAAGGCCAAGGCCCGTGCCGCCGTAGCGCCGCGTCGTCGAGGCGTCGAGCTGGTCGAAGGGCTTGAAGAGGCGCGGCAGCAGGTCCGGCGCGATGCCGATGCCGCTGTCGCTGACCGTGAATCGCAGGCGCTGCGGCGCGGCCGCGGGGGCGATCTCGATGTCGACCCGGCCGCGTTCGGTGAACTTGAGCGCATTGCCGCCCAGGTTCATCAGCACCTGCTCGATGCGCAGCGCGTCGCCCACGCGCTGCAGCGGCAGGCCCTGCGGTGCGCTCACCGACAAGGCGAGCCCGCGCTCGGCGGCGACGACGCCCAGCGTCGAGCGCAGCCGCGCCAGCAGTTCGCCGAGGTCGAAGGGCTCGTGCTCGGGCGTGATCTGCGCGGCCTCGATCTTGGAGAAGTCGAGCACCTGGTTGAGGATCTCGAGCAGCGAGCCGGCAGCGCGGCGCGCGTTGCGCAGGTGCTCGGCGATCGCGCCGCCTGCGGCCTCGGGCTGGCGCAGCGCCAGCTCGGTGAGGCCGATGACGGCGTTCATCGGCGTGCGGATCTCGTGGCTCATGTTGGCCAGGAACTGGCTCTTGGCGCGCGTGGCCGCTTCGGCGGCGTCGCGCGCCTGCGCCAGCGCGGCGTTGCTGGCTTCCAGCGCCTGCGTGCGCTCGTGCACGCGCTGCTCGAGCACTTCATTGAGCTCGCGCAGCGCCTGCTCGGCGCGGCGCTGCTCGCTCACGTCGACGACCTGCGAGAGCACGCAGCGCTGGCCACCGACGTCGATCAGCGTCCAGCTGAAGAGCACGTGCAGGCGGGACCCGTCGGCGTGCCGCAGCTGCGCCGGCCGGTTGTGGATCGTGCCATCGCGCTCGAGCCGGTCGAAGTCGCCGGCCAGGTCGCACACTTCATCCCAGATGCCCAGATCCTTGCACAGGTGCCCGACCACCTGCTCGCGCGAACGCCCAAGCAGTGCCTCGTAGGCGGCGTTGCAGTCGAGGAAGTGCATTTCACGCGGCGTGAAGATGGTCGCGGCCACCGGGCTGTCGTGGAAGAGCCGGCGAAAGCGCGCTTCGCTCTCCTGCAGCGCCGCCTGCGTGCGCACCTCGGCGTCGACGTCGACGATCGAGCTGACGAGCCAGCTCTGCCCACCGATGTCGACGCGCTCGCCGGACACGCGCGCCGCGAAAGGCTCGCCGTCGGCCCGCCGCAAGGTCGCCGTGTACTCAAGGACCCGGCCTTCGCGGCGGACGGCGTCGAGGTAACGCTCACGAACGCCCCGGTCCATCCAGAGCTCGGCCTCGAGGCCGGTCTGCCCGACGACCTGCGCGCGCTGCCAGCCGAACATGCGCTCGAAGGCGACGTTGACCTCGCGCAATCGGTTGTCATCGAGGCCCGACACCGCCAGCGCGCTCGGCGAATTGCGCAGCACCGAGGCGATCCAGGCCTCGCTCTCGAGCGCACGCTGCATCCCGTCGATCGCCAGACTGCGCGCAAGGCCAACGCTGAGCGCGATCACCGTCAGCGCCAGCGAGTACTGGACCCACTGCGTCAGGCCAACGTCGTAGACCGGCGTGCGCAACCAGCCGAGGTTCTGCACGACGATGAGCCCGCCGACGATCGCCACCGACGCCAGCAGCGTGGCCGTCAGAGCACGGCGGCCGAGGAAGACGCCGCAGCAGGCGATCGCCCCGACCAGCGCCAGCAGGCCGACCCCGCGAACCGAACCGAAGCCGATCGTGAACGCGGCACCTGCCGCCAGCATCACGACCACCAGGCCGCCCAGCACCAGGGCATCGCGGCCCTTGCGGTACAGCCACCCGAGCCCGAGGAGCCCGGCGAACATGACGACGATGACGTTGCGGTCGGCCGTGCGCTTGTCGGTGTCGAAGAAGGTCGAGACGTAGATCAGCGGCAGGGCAATCAGCAGCAGCGCAAGCACCATGCCGAGCACCCGATGCGCGCGTTCGCCCATCAGGGAAAGCACCGTGGGAGCTTGCATGGGCGGCAACACCGGGCTGGACTTCATCGACGCACTCGTTCAGCGGCGGCGTCGGCTCCGGGATGGCTGCCCGACGCATCGCGCCAGCATACCCGCAATGCGCAGCGCGAAGGCAAGTCCCAGGGTCCCAGCGCCCTTCGCGCAGCGCCGCTCGCATGGAATGGCGCGCATTTCAAGCCATCGCTTGTGCCCGGCCTTCCCGGGAACCGAACTGCATACACTTCGGGCTTGCCTCGGGGCCCTGGGCTTGCCGGCGCCGACGCCGGCCTGGACGCGCAAGCCATGGCCCCACCTCACCGCCAACGCTGGAGACCGTCGATGCCCACCCGTCCCGCCCCGACCTGCACTGGCAAGCGCTGCCTGCTGAAGGCCGCCGCAGCCGCCGTGCTGCTTGCGCCGACCCTCGGTTTCGCGCAGACGCCGATCAAGTTCCAGCTCGACTGGCGCTTCGAGGGGCCGGCGGCGCTGTTCCTCGCCTCCACCGCCAAGGGCTACTACAAGGCCGCGGGCCTGGACGTGACGATCGACGCCGGCACCGGCTCGGGCGCCACCGTCACCCGCGTGGCCAGCGGCAGCTACGACATGGGCCTGGCCGACATGGCCGCGCTGATGGAGTTCCACGCCAACAATCCCGACGCGCCGAACAAGCCGGTGGCGGTGATGATGGTCTACAACAACACGCCGGCCTCGGTGCTGGCGCTGAAGAAGAGCGGCATCGCCAAGCCCGCCGACCTCACCGGCAGGAAGCTCGGCGCGCCCAGCTTCGACGCCGGGCGACGCGCCTTCGCGCTCTTCGCCAAGGCCAACAGCGTCGGCAACGTCACCTGGGTGAGCATGGACCCGCCGCTGCGCGAGACCATGCTGGCGCGCGGCGACGTCGACGCCATCACCGGCTTCTCCTTCACCTCGCTGCTCAACCTCGAGGCGCGCGGCGTGAAGACGCAGGACATCGTCGTGATGCCCTTCGCCACGCACGGCGTCAAGCTCTACGGCAACGTCATCATCGCCTCGCCCAAGCTGATCCAGTCCAACCCGGGCGCGGTGAAGGCCGTCCGCTCGGCCTTCACCAACGGCGCCAGGGACCTGATGGCCAACCCCCACCCGACGATCGAGTACGTCAAGGCGCGCGACGGCATCATCAACGTGGAACTGGAGAAGCGCCGCCTGCGCCTGGCCATCGACGCGGTGGTCGCCAGCCCCGACGCGCGCGCCGAGGGCTTCGGCGCGGTCGACCCGGGGCGGCTGGCGCTGATGGCCTCGCAGGTCTCGGACGTCTTCGGCACCAAGACGCGCGTCGACCCGGGCGCCGTCTGGACCGACGCCTTCCTGCCGCCCAAGGCGGAGCTGGCGATCTTTCCGCAGAAGCGCTGAGCGCAACGGGCGCCCGGCGATGAGCTTCGTCGACTTCCGGAACGTCTGGCTCGCCTACAACGAGGAGCTGCTGGCCAAGGGGCACTTCGCGGTCGAGGACATCTCGCTGCAGGTCGACGAGGGCGAGTTCATCGCCATCGTCGGCCCTTCGGGCTGCGGCAAGTCGACCTTCATGAAGCTCACCACCGGGCTGAAGATGCCCAGCCGCGGCAGCATCGCCATCGGCGGCCAGCCGGTGACCGGGCCGCTGAAGATCAGCGGCATGGCCTTCCAGGCGCCGAGCCTGCTGCCCTGGCGCAGCACGGTCGACAACGTGCTGCTGCCCCTCGAGATCGTCGAGCCCTACCGCTCGACCTTCAAGCGCAAGCGGCGCGAGTACGTGGCGCGCGCCCGCACGCTGCTGCAGAGCGTGGGCCTCGCCGGCTACGAGGACAAGTTCCCCTGGCAACTCTCGGGCGGCATGCAGCAGCGCGCGAGCATCTGCCGCGCGCTCATCCACGAGCCCAAGATGCTGCTGCTGGACGAGCCCTTCGGCGCGCTCGACGCCTTCACGCGCGAGGAGCTCTGGTGCACGCTGCGCGACCTGCACGCGGCGCAGCGCTTCAACGTCATCCTCGTCACGCACGACCTGCGCGAGAGCGTCTTCCTCGCCGACACCGTCTACTGCATGAGCCGCAGCCCGGGGCGCTTCGTCGTCAAGCGCCAGATCGAGCTGCCGCGCCCGCGCGACCTGGACCTCACCTACACGCCCGAGTTCACCGAGATCGTGCACGAGCTGCGCGGCCACATCGGCGCCGTGCGCAAGAGCGGCGCGGCGATCGCCCAGTAGCAGCCGTTGCACCGTACAAGCCAAGGCACGCCACCGATGAAGATCACCCGACGCATGGAGCGCTGGTCGCCGCTGGTCGTGCTCGCCGCGGCGCTGCTGCTGTGGCAGCTCGTCGTCGCCGCGTTCTCGATTCCCGAGTTCATCTTCCCGAGCCCCTGGCAGATCGCGCAGGACTTCGCCGCCTTCAAGGGGCCGCTGCTGGAAGCGGCGTGGAAGACCTTCTGGGTGACGATGCTCGGCTTTGCGCTGTCCATCGTCGTCGGCGTGCTGCTGGGCTTCGTCATCGGCAGCTCGCGCCTGGCCTACACCGCGCTCTACCCGCTGATGGTGGCCTTCAACGCCGTGCCCAAGGCGGCGGTGGTGCCCATCCTGGTGGTCTGGTTCGGCATCGGCCTCGGGCCCGGGATCCTGACCGCCTTCCTGATCAGCTTCTTCCCCATCACCGTCAACATCGCCACGGGACTGGCCACGCTCGAGCCCGAGCTCGAGGACGTGCTGCGCGTGCTCGGCGCGCGCCGCTGGGACGTGCTGGTCAAGGTCGGCCTGCCGCGCTCCATGCCCTACTTCTACGGCTCGCTGAAGATCGCCATCACGCTGGCCTTCGTCGGCACGGTGCTCGCCGAGATGACGGCCGGCGACTCCGGCATCGGCTACCTGATGCAGACCGCCGGCAGCCAGCAGCGCATGCCGCTGGCGTTTGCCGGGCTGGTCACCATCGGCGCGATGGCGATGGCGATGTACGAGCTCTTCAGCTGGGTCGAGAAGCGCACCACCGGCTGGGCGCACCGCGGCAGCCAGGCCGACTGAGGCGCACGGCCACCGGCGCCGCGCCCCTGCAGCAGCCTCAGCCGCTGGCCGGCTGCGGCCGTGCGACGCAGGGCTGGAAGGGGCGCTCCAGGCGCTCCGGCGGCAGGCTCCTGAGCCGCGTCTGCAGCTCGGCGTCGGCCTGCGGCGCGCGCAGCCAATGCTGCGTCGCCCCCAGCGGCAGCGCCACCACGCGGGCGTCGCGCACGCCCTTGGCGACGAGGCTGGCGAGCGCCGTCTCGGCGCCGTAGCGGTCGCTGAAGTTGCCCAGGCGCAGCCCGGGCACGAGCGTGCTGGGCGTGCTCATCTCCTCGAAGCGGATCTTCAGCCGCGTCAGTTCCTCGGCGCGCGCGCGCAGCGCCTCGCGGTCGGCGAGCCGGCCGATGACGACGCCCCAGGTGTGGTTGCGCGCGACGATCTCGCGCGTCACCGCACCCTCGGCGACCCCGTACTCGGCCAGCAGCGCCTCGGCCGCACGCGCGGCCGCGTCGGTGAAGGGCCCGGCCTCCAGGCACAGCGGCGGCGGCTCTTCGCCCGCCGACGCGGCACGCGCGGCAGCGACGGACGCCGCCGCCACCACGGCGCTCGCGGCCCCGGCGCTCAGCACCTTGATGCGCTCGGGCCGCAGTTGCTGCGCCAGGCGCTCGGGCTCGCGGCGTTCGCCCGGCGGCGGCAGCCAGGGCGCGAGCCAGCCCTGCGTCCAGGCGAAGAAGCCCGCGTTGGCCAGCAGCACGAGCAGCACGAGGCGGCGCAGCATCTCAGGGCTCCTGCGTCGCCGTCGGGCGAACGCCGACTTCGCCGCCGCTGAGCAAGGCCACCCCGGCCGCGTGGCGCAGGCGCAGCGCGCCGCTGGCGTCTATGCCCTCGGCCACGCCTTCGACGACGCCGACGCTGCCGTCGGCATGCGCCGCACGCACCCGCTGGCCGTGGAGCAGGTCGCGCCGCGCGTAGGCCGCGGCAAAGGCCGGCAGGCCCTCGCGCTCGAAGCACAGCACGGCACGCACGAGGGCCGGCGCGACGCGGGCAAGCAGCGTCGGCGCCTGCAGCGCCGCTTCGATCTCCTGCACGGCGGCGTAGCCCGTGGCCATGCCCCCGGTGTCGAGCCCGCCCGCTTGCGCGGGCTTCACGTTCAGGCCGACGCCGACGACGCAGCCGCGCCCGCCGCCAGGCACCGCCCCGGGCAGCGGCACCGTCTCGACGAGGATGCCGCCGAGCTTGCGCCAGGCCGGCCCGGCGTCGCGCAGCCAGAGGTCGTTGGGCCACTTCAGCTGCAGGCGCAAGGCCGCGGGCTCGATCGCCTCGGCGAGTGCTGCGCCAACGGCCAGCGACAGCCCCGACCAGTCGCGCGGCGCCAGCGGCAGCGCCAGCGAGAAGGTCAGCGATGCGCCCGGCGCCGAGATCCAGGCGCGACCGGCGCGGCCGCGCCCGGCGTGCTGGGTCTCGGCCACGCGCAGCACGGGCCGGGTGTCGCCGCGGCGCTGGCGCTCGCGCAGGTCGGTGCTGGTCGAGCCCGTGGCGGCGACGACTTCGACGCGCAGGCCGGCGAGGATCCCCTGCAGCGCCTGCTCGAGCGCGTCGGCCTCCCAGGCAAGCGCAGGCGCGGTGCTCACGGACGTGGTCACGGCCAAGCGAGCTGCCCGGGGCGGGTGCTTCAGCGCCGCTTGGGCGCGAGCATGGTGCCGCGGCAGTTCGCGCTGCCGCAGCGGCAGGCGTACTCGCGCTTGAGCTTGGGCGTGTAGCGCTCGTCGATCACCAGGCCGTAGTCGTAGAAGAGTTCCTCGCCGGGCTCGATGTCGCGCAGCGCGCGGATGAAGACGCGCCCGTCCTCCTCGTCGGCCTCGCAGTTGGGCTCGCAGGCGTGGTTGATCCAGCGCGAGGCGTTGCCGCCGACCTTGGCGTCGATGACGTGGCTGCCGTCGTCCAGGCTGAAGTAGAAGGTGTGGTGCGGATCGTCCGGGTCGTGCGGGTGGCGGCGCAGCGCCTCGGGCCAGGCGATGCGCTCGCCGGTGTACTCGAACAGGGTCTGCCCGGCGGCGATCGGCTGCAGCGCGTAGACGCCCTTGCCGTGCACGCCCGAGCGCCGCACCTGCAGCCTTCTTCCCCCGGCTCCCCCGCCGCGGCGGGGCATCGCTTGCGCGGTCTTCTTCATTCGGTACATTGAGATCATGGGTGCGCGCGTGTGCATGCGCGCGCGAGGAAACGGCATTTTAGGCACGCCCCACCGGGCGGCCGCTGACATCGACCAGACATGGCAAAGACCGTCATCATCGCGGAGAAGCCCAGCGTGGCGCACGACATCGTGCGCGCGCTGACACCGGTGGCCGGCAAGTTCGAGAAGGGCGCCGACCACTTCGAGAACGCGCAGTACGTCGTCACCTCGGCCGTCGGGCACCTCGTGGAGATCAAGGCGCCCGACGAATACGAGGTCAAGCGCGGCAAGTGGAGCTTCGCGCACCTGCCGGTGGTGCCGCCGCACTTCGACCTCGCGCCGATCGACAAGGGCAAGTCGCGCCTGGCCGCGGTCGTCAAGCAGGTCAAGCGCAAGGACGTCGAGCGCATCGTCAACGCCTGCGACGCCGGGCGCGAGGGCGAGCTGATCTTCCGCCTCATCGTGCAGTACGCCTGGGGCGACAAGCCCTGCCCCAAGCCGATCCAGCGCCTGTGGCTGCAGAGCATGACGCCGCAGGCGATCCGCGAGGGCTTCGAGCAGTTGCGCAGCGACGCGCAGATGCAGGGCCTGGCCGACGCCGCGCGCAGCCGCTCCGAGGCCGACTGGCTGGTGGGCATCAACGGCACGCGCGCGATGACCGCCTTCAACAGCCGCGACGGCGGCTTCTTCCTCACCACCGTCGGGCGCGTGCAGACGCCCACGCTGTCGATCGTCGTCGAGCGCGAGGAGAGGATCCGCCGCCACGTGCCGCGCGACTACTGGGAGCTGCGCGCGAGCTTCGACGCCGAGGCCGGCCTCTACGAGGGCAAGTGGTTCGACCCGGCGTGGAAGAAGGACCCGCAGGACGCCGAGCTGCGCGCCGACCGGCTCTGGGACGCCGCGCGCGCCGAGGCGATTGCCAGCGCCTGCCGCGGCCAGCCGGCGCAGGTCAGCGAGGAGTCCAAGCCCAGCAGCCAGAGCAGCCCGCTGCTCTACGACCTGACGACGCTGCAGCGCGAGGCGAACTCGCGCTTCGGCTTCTCGGCCAAGACGACGCTCTCGATCGCGCAGGCGCTCTACGAGAAGCACAAGCTGCTGACCTACCCGCGTACCGACTCGCGCCACCTGCCCGAGGACTACCTCGCCGTCGTCAGGAACACCTTCGGCATGCTTGCCGAGGAGCGGCTGCCGGGGCCGCTGGCGGCGCTGTCGGCGCATGCGCGCAAGGGACTGGAAGCCGGCTACGTGAAGCCGCTCAAGCGCGTCTTCGACAACAGCAAGGTGTCGGACCACTTCGCCATCATCCCCACGCTGCAGGCCCCGGGCAGCCTGAGCGAGATCGAGGCCAAGCTCTACGAGCTCGTCGTCAAGCGCTTCCTCGCCGTCTTCTACCCGGCCGCCGAGTACCTGGTGACCACGCGCATCAGCAAGGTTCAGGGCAGCGACCGCGCCGAGCATCGCTTCCAGACCAACGGCAAGGTGCTGGTCAACCCCGGCTGGCTTGCCGTCTACGGCAAGGAGGCGCAGGACGAGGACGCCAACCTGGTGCCGGTGCAGCAGGGCGAGGTCGTTCGCACCGAAGGCGTGGACGTGAAGGCGCTGCAGACCAAGCCGCCCGCGCGCTACACCGAGGCCACGCTGCTCTCGGCGATGGAGGGTGCCGGCAAGCTCGTCGACGACGACGAGCTGCGCGAGGCGATGGCCGAGAAGGGCCTGGGCACGCCGGCCACGCGCGCGGCCATCATCGAAGGCCTGATCGCCGAGAAGTACATGCTGCGCGAAGGCCGCGAGCTCCTTCCCACGGCCAAGGCCTTCCAGCTCATGACGCTGCTGCGCGGCCTGGGCGTCGACGACCTGACCCGGCCCGAGCTCACCGGCAACTGGGAGTACCAGCTCGCGCAGATGGAGCATGGACGGCTGGCGCGCGCGCAGTTCATGGGCGAGATCGCGCAGATGGCCGAGCGCATCGTGAAGAAGGCCAAGGAGTACGACCGCGACACCATCCCCGGCGATTACGCCACGCTCACGGCGCCCTGCCCCAACTGCGGCGGCGTGGTGAAGGAGAACTACCGGCGCTTTGCCTGCACCGGCGCCGACGGCGGCAGCGAGGGCTGCGGCTTCTCGATCACCAAGATCCCCGCCGGCCGCGCCTTCGAGATCGCCGAAGCCGAAGCCTTCCTGCGCGAGCGCAGGATCGGCCCGCTGGAGGGCTTTCGCTCCAAGGCCGGCTGGCCCTTCACCGCCGAGCTGCGGCTCGTGCGCGACGACGAAATCGCCAACTGGAAGCTGGAGTTCGACTTCGGCGACGAAGCCAAGGCCGGGCAGGCCGACGGCGAGCCCGTCGACTTCTCGGGCCAGGCGAGTCTCGGGTCCTGCCCCAAGTGCCGCGGCCATGTCTACGAGCACGGCAGCAACTACGTCTGCGAGCACGCGGTGGGCGCGCACGTCACCTGCGACTTCAAGACCGGCAAGCTGATCCTGCAGCAGCCGGTGTCGCACGAGGACGTGCACCAGCTTCTGGCCAGCGGGCGCACGCGGCTGCTGGACGGCTTCGTCTCCAACCGCACGCACCGCAAGTTCAAGGCCTTCCTCGTCTACGACGCCAAGGAAGGCAAGGTGATCTTCGAGTTCGAGCCGCGCGCCGAACGCACCCGGGCGCCCGCCAAGAAGGCCGCGGCGAAGAAGGCTCCCGCGTAGAGAGCACCCGCGTGAAGGACTGCGGCGTCGAGGGCGCGTGGACGTGACGATCGCGGTCTTCCAGAAGCTGCTGGCGATCTTCCTCACCGTGCTGCTGGGCTGGGCCGCCGGGCGCTGGCGCTGGCTGGAATCGGCGCACGAGCGCAGCGACCCGGCGCGGCTGCTCGGCAACGCCGCCTTCTCGGTCTTCGTGCCGGCGCTGCTCTTTCGCACCACGGCGCGGCTGGATCTCGCGGCCATGCCCTGGCGCACGGTCGCCGCCTACTTCGTCCCGGTGGTCGGCCTCATGCTGCTGGTCTACGCCTGGCACCGCGTGCGCTGCAGCGCCGCGCGCGAGGGCGCAGCAGCTCCCTCGGTGCACGCGCTCGCAGCGGCCTTCGGCAACTCGGTGCAGCTGGGCATCCCGATGGCTGCGGCGCTCTTCGGCGAGGCGGGACTGGCGATCCACATCGCGCTCGTCAGCGTGCACGCGATCATCCTGCTCGGCGTGATGACCGCGCTGGTCGAGCTGGATCTGGCGCGCGAGCGCGCGCGCAGCGGGCAGGCGTCCGCGCTCTGGCCGATGCTGCGCCAGACGCTGCGCAACACCATCATCCATCCCGTCGTGCTGCCGGTGCTGCTCGGGCTGCTCTGGAACCTCGCGGGCATCGGGCTGCACCCGGTGCTCGACGAGGCGCTGCTCGTGCTCGGCTCGGCGGTCGTGCCGGTGTGCCTGGTGGCCATCGGCATGACGCTGGCCTACCAGCCGCTGCGCCGCGAGCAGTGGCACGGCCTCGCACGCGTCAGCGCGCTCAAGCTGCTGGTGCAGCCGGCGCTGGTGCTCGTCGTCGCGCGCTGGGGCTTCGGCCTTGCAGGCCTGCCGCTGTCGGTGGCGGTGCTGATGGCGGCATTGCCGGCGGGCAGCAACACGCTGATGTTCGCGCAGCGCTACCGAACGCTCGAGGCGCAGGCCAACGCCGGCATCGTCGTCAGCACGGTCGTCTTCGTCGCCACGGCCTCGCTGTGGCTGGCGGTGCTCGCGGACCTGCCGTCGAGCTGAGGGGCACAGACAGCAGCCGCCTGCTGCGATCGCTTGCTGCGATCGCGTCCGATCGGGGCGAAAATCCCGCGCCATGGACGCAAGCGAACTCCCGGCCGCCATGGCCGCCCTCGGCGCCGCCGCACGCGCCGCCGCCACCCGCATGGCTGCCGCGGGCACCGCGGCCAAGAACGCCGCACTGCGGGCACTGGCCCGTCGCCTGCGCGAAGCCGGCGCGCCGCTGGCCGCGGCCAACGAAGAGGATCTGACTGCCGCACGCGCCGCGGGCCTGGCCGAGGCCATGGTCGACCGCCTGAAGCTCACGCCGCAGGTGATCGAGACGGTGGCGCAGGGCTGCGAGCAGATCGCCGCCATGCCCGACCCGATCGGCGAGATCAGCGACGTCAAGCGCCGCCCGAGCGGCATCAGCGTCGGCCGGATGCGCGTGCCGCTGGGCGTCTTCGGCATGATCTACGAAAGCCGCCCGAACGTGACCATCGAGGCGGCCTCGCTGGCGATCAAGAGCGGCAACGCCTGCATCCTGCGCGGCGGCTCGGAGGCGCTGCGCTCCAACCTCGCGCTGTGGCGGCTGGTCGAGGCGGCACTCGAGGAAGCCGGCCTGCCGCGAGCGGCCGTGCAGCTCGTGCAGACGACCGACCGCGCTGCCGTCGGCCACCTGATCACCATGCCCGAGAGCGTGGACGTGATCATCCCGCGCGGCGGCAAGGGCCTGATCGAGCGCATCAGCCGCGAGGCGCGCGTCCCGGTCATCAAGCACCTGGACGGCAACTGCCACGTCTACGTCGACGCCGAGGTCGACCTGGCGATGGCGGTCGCCGTCACCGACAACGCCAAGACGCAGAAGGTCAGCCCCTGCAACGCCGCCGAGTCGCTGCTCGTGCACGCGGCGCAGGCCGCGGGCTTCCTGCCGGCGATCGGCGACGTCTTCGCCGCCAAGGGCGTGCAGATGCGCGGCTGCCCGCGCGCCGCGGCCATCCTCGCGCCGCGGGCGGGTGTCGTCGCCGCGAGCGAGGACGACTGGGGCACCGAGTATCTGGACCGCATCATCAGCATCAAGGTGGTCGACTCGCTGGACGAGGCCATCGCGCACATCAACCGCTACGGCTCGCACCACACCGACGCCATCCTGACCAGCAACCACCCGAACGCGATGCGCTTCCTGCGCGAGGTCGATTCGGCCAGCGTCATGGTCAATGCGAGCACCCGCTTCGCCGACGGCTTCGAGTACGGCCTGGGTGCCGAGATCGGCATCAGCACCGACAAGTTCCACGCCCGCGGGCCGGTGGGGCTGGAGGGGCTGACCTCGCTGAAGTGGGTCGTGCTCGGCCAGGGCGAACAGCGGCAGTAGGCCGCACCCGCGTGCACGGCTTGCCGGAAAGCCTCGGCCAGGCGCAGCGGTCACGCCGATGAGCACCGGCCAGTGGATCGTTCTCGCCGCGGCCGCGGTGATCGTCTTCTGGATGGTCGGCGGCTACAACCGGCTGGTGGCGATGCGCAGCACGATCGGCGAGGCCTGCCGCCAGCTCGACGAGCTGCTGCTGCGCCGCACCGAAGCCGCCGCCGCGCTGGCGGCGCAGGCACGCCAGGCGCTGGCCGGGGAGGAAGGCGCGATCGACGCCTGGCAGGCCGCCTCCACCGCCTCGCGCAAGGCCGCGGACGCGCTGCGCGCGCGCCCGGTGAACGCCGAGCTCGCGCAGGCGCTGGTGGGCAGCGAGAGCGCGCTGGCGGCAAGTGCGGCGCGCGTCCTCGCGCTGCTCGAGCAGCAGCAGGCGCAGCTTGCGGCGGCTGCAACGGAGCAGCTCGCCGCGCTGCGCGAGCTGGACGGGCGCATCGGCTTCGCGCGCCAGGTCTTCAACGAGGCTGCGAAGGCCTACGACGCGGCGCTCGCCGAGTTCCCCACGCGAGGCCTCGCGCGGCTCTACCGCTTCACGCCGGCCGGGCGGCTGTAGCCGGCGTCCGGGCACGCCGCGCTGCCGGTGCGAGCAAGGCCGGTGCGAATGCGGCCGGCCCAACGAAAAGGGCGACCCGTGGCCGCCCTTTTCGCGTTCACGCGCAAGCGCCGCTTACTTGGCGCCGCCCGCGATCCACTTCGCCAGCGAGGCGGCGTCGGCATCCGGCACCGCGGCGTTCGGCGGCATCGGCACCGGGCCCCAGCGACCCGTGCTGCCCTTCTTGATGTGATCGGTCAGGGTCTTCTCGATGTCCTTCTGGCCCGCGTACTTCTTGGCGACTTCCTGGTAGGCCGGGCCGACCAGCTTCTTGTCGACCGCGTGGCAGGCGGTGCAGTTGTACTTCTTGGCCATCGCCAGGTCGGCCAGGGCAGGAGCCGAAGCCGTGGCCAGCAGGGCCGACATGAACAGGGCGCGTCGGATCATGGTGCGAAAGTCCTTTCAGTCTTGAGCTCAGGAGAGTCCGGACGACCTCGTGGCGCAGCCGCGAGCGCTGCCGGAGCGACTTGCATTGTCGGCCATCGATGCGCCTGCGCCTTGATGCAGGCCGTCGCCGGCTTCTTCGTGGCGCAGGTACCACACACACCCGCCGCCTGCGCGTTCAACGCCGCAGTCGCCCCGGGGGTTGACCCGCGCGCGGGCCGGCGGGCTCAGGCGAAGGTGTCGACCAGCGTGCCGAGCATGGCGTCGGCCGTCTTCACCACCTTGGCGTGGGCGATGAACTGGTAGCGCGCCTGCACCTGCGTCACCGCCTCGACGGCGAGATTGGGGGTGCCCGCAGCCGGCCCGGCCGCCGCGATGCGCGCGACGCGGCCGGCCGAAGCCTGCAGGTTGACCATGGCCGAGCGCATGCCTGCGCTCCCGATCGCGAGAATGCCGTTCATCGTGACGGGGTTATCGGCCGCTCGCGCGCGGACTTGAGGCCGCGGTCAGGCCATCAGCGGCTCATGAAAGGCCGGGCCAGCCCAGCAGGGTGAGCAGGCCCAGGACGACGAAGACCGCTGCCGCGCTCGCGTGAACGAGGCGCAACGGCAGCCGCCTGGACGCCTTCTCGCCGAGGAAGACCACGGGAACGTTGGCCAGCATCAGCCCGAGCGTGCTGCCTGCGACCACCGCCGCCAGCTCGGCGTAGCGTGCGGCCAGCGCGACGGTGGCGATCTGCGTCTTGTCACCCATCTCCGCGAGAAAGAAGCACAGCGCGGTGGTGCCGAAGACGCCGAGGCGGCCGGCACCGCCGTCGAGCTCGCCTGCCTCGTCGGGAACGAGCATCCACGCCGCCATGCCGAGGAAGGACAGGCCGACGATCCAGCGCAGCCACTGCGGAGCGAGCCAGGCCGCGACCGCCGCCCCGACCGCGCCGGCCAAGGCGTGATTGAGCAGCGTCGCCACCAGGATGCCGCAGACGATGGTCCAGGGCCGCCGCCAGCGCGCGGCGAGCATGAGCGCCAGGAGCTGCGTCTTGTCCCCGATCTCGCCCAGGGCGACGACCCCGGTGGAGACGAGAAAGGCTTCGGGAAAGGCTTGGGGAAAGGCTTGGGAAAGGGCTTGCAAGAGGGGTGAGCGGCGCGGCAGCAGGGCCGGCGATTGTGCCTTTGGCGGCAGCCGCGACGCCACCGCGACGCCGTCACCAAGACATGCAAGCTCACGGTCTTGACACGAAACCAGTGCGTCACGAAAATCGTGCAACACGAAGTTCGTGTCGAACCGACGCCTCATGCCATGAAGAACGTCACCGTCACGATGGAAGACCGCGTCGCCGACTGGGCGCGGCTGGAAGCGGCGCGGCGCAACACCAGCGTCTCGCGCCTGATCGGCGAAATGCTGGCCGAGAAGATGCGCCGCGACGGCGCCTACGAACGCGCCATGCGCGAGGCGCTGCAGTTCAGGAGCATCGGCATGTCCGACGGGCGCTACCCCACGCGCGAAGAGACGCACGACCGCGCGCTCGCCCGCCGGCACCCACCATGACGACCCCGGTGTTCGTCGACACCAACGTGCTCCTCTACGCTGCCGACGACCACGACCCCGCCAAGCGCGACCGGGCCCGCGAGTGGATCGCCTGCTGCTGGCAGAAGCGCTGCGGGCGCCTGAGCACGCAGGTCCTCAACGAGTTCTACACGGTGGTCCGTCGCAAGTTCCCGGGCGCCGTGGCCGCCGGCGACGCGCGCGCGGAAATCCGCCGTCTGTTGGCCTGGCAACCCTGGCAGATCGATCCGCACACGATGGACGCGGCCTGGGCGGTGGAGGCGCGGTACCGCCTGCACTTCTGGGACGCCCTCATGGTCGCAGCCGCGCAGCAGCAGGGCTGCGGCCTGCTGCTGACCGAGGACCTGCAACATGAGCAGGTGATCGACGACCTGCGCATCGTCAACCCCTTCCTCCTCGGGCCCGAGATCCTCGACGCCCGCACGCCATGACTTCACCCCTTGCCGAGCGCCTGCAGCACACCATCCGCCAGGACGTGCAGTCCATGCACGCCTATGCGATCCAGGACAGCCGCGGGCTGATCAAGCTCGATGCGATGGAAAACCCCTTCGCGCTGCCGCCGCACCTGCAGCAGGAACTCGGGCAGCGCCTAGCGCGTGCGCCGATCAATCGCTATCCCGGCCCGGCCAATGCCGTGCTGACCGAGCGCCTGGCGGCCTTCTGCGAACTGCCCGCGGGCTGCAGGATCATGCTCGGCAACGGCTCGGACGAGTTGATCGACATCCTCTCGGTGGCCTGCAACCGCCCCGGCGCGAGCGTGCTCGCGCCGCTGCCCGGATTCGTCATGTACGAGATGTCGGCGCGGCTGCGCGGCCTGTCCTTCGTCGGCGTGCCGCTCACCCCCTACTTCGTTCTCGTCGAGGCGGCGATGCTCGACGCCATCGCGCTGCACCGCCCCGCGCTCACCTACCTCGCCTACCCGAACAACCCGAGCGCCAACCTCTTCGACGACGCGGTGATCGACCGCCTCGTCGCGGCCGTCGGCGTGCAGCAGGGCCTGGTCGTCTTCGACGAGGCGTATCAACCCTTTGCCTCGCGCACGCGCATGGCCAGCCTTCTGCAGCACGAGCACGTGCTGGTGCTGCGCACGCTCTCCAAGTTCGGCCTGGCCGGCGTGCGCCTGGGCTACCTGTGCGGTGCTGCGGCACTCATCGACGAGATCGACAAGGTACGCCCGCCCTACAACGTCAGCGTGCTCAA
>CAUJJO010000213.1 GCA_963205125.1 Pseudomonadota bacterium
AGAGCCCGGTGTGGAAGATGGCGATGGAGTGGAAGGTCGCGCTGCCGCTGCACCCCGAGTACCGCACGCTGCCCATGGTCTGGTACGTGCCGCCGCTGTCGCCCATCACCGCGGCCGCGCAGGCCGGGCAGGTCGGCGTCAACGGCCAGATCCCCGATGTCGGCTCGCTGCGCATCCCCGTGCAGTACCTCGCCAACCTGCTCACCGCGGGCGACACGCAGCCGGTGGTGCGCGCGCTCGAGCGCATGCTGGCGATGCGCGCCTTCAACCGCAGCAGGCATGTCGACGGCATCACGAACGACAAGGTGCTCGAGCAGGTCGGCCTCTCGCAGCACGAGGTCGAGGACATGTACCAGGTGATGGCGATCGCCAACTACGAGGATCGCTTCGTCATCCCGAGCACGCACCGCGAGTACGCCGAGAACGCCTTCAACGTGCGCGGCGGCTGCGGCTTCAGCTTCGGCAACGGCTGCAGCGAAGGCATCGGCGAGACCAGCCTCTTCGGCAGCGAGAAGCGCCGCACCATCCCCATCAAGGCGGAGATCTGACATGGGCCTCTTCAAGACCGCACCGCGCCCGATGGCGCGCACGCTGCGCGCGCTGGCCCGCCTGCTGGCCTATCCCGACGCCGGGCTGCGCGCGCACCTGCCGCTGCTGCGCGCGGCGCTGCGCGAGGAAGGCACGCTCGGCGCCGCCCGCGCCGCCGAACTCGAAGGCCTGCTCGCGCACCTGGCGCAGCAGGCGCCGCTGGACGCCGAGGCCGACTACGTGCAGCTCTTCGACAGCGGCCGGCGCACCGCGCTGCACCTGTTCGAGCATGTGCACGGCGATTCGCGCGAGCGCGGCGCCGCGCTGATCGACTTGGCGCAGACCTACGAGCGCGCCGGCCTCTTCCTCGCGCCCGGGCAGATGCCCGACTACCTGCCGGTGGCGCTCGAGTTCGCGTCGACGCAGCCCCCGCGCGAGGCAGCGGCCTTCCTCGGCGAGATCGCCCACCTCGTCAACGTCATCTTCGCCGCGCTCGAGCAGCGCGGCAGCCGCTACGCCAGCGTCATGGGCGCGCTGCTGGACCTCGCCGGCGTCCCCGCGCGCGCTGTCGAGCTGCCCACCGAACCGCCGCTGGACGAGCTCTGGGAAGAGCCCGCCGCCTTCGACGGTTGCACCAACGCCGGCCAGACGCGCAAGGGCGTGCGCGTCACGCGCCGCGCCGACGATCCCGCGGCAGCGCCCAGGCCGGCCGCTGCCGCAACGCCTGCAATGCCCGCAACCGCCGCCTACGGAGCCCTGCAATGAACACCTCGCCCGTCAGCGCCTACCTGCACGACTTCTTCTTCACCGTCTACCCCTACATCTGCCTGGGCGTCTTCTTCATGGGGAGCCTCGCGCGCTTCGACCGCGACCAGTACACGTGGAAGAGCGACTCCTCGCAGCTGCTGCGCCGCGGCACGCTGCGCTGGGGCAGCAACCTCTTCCACGGCGGCATCCTCTTCCTCTTCGTCGGCCACTCGGTGGGCATGCTGACGCCGCATGCGCTCTACGAGCCCTTCATCACCGCGGCGCAGAAGCAGATGCTCGCGGTCGTCGCCGGCGGCATCGCGGGCTTCCTCTGCTTCATCGGCCTGTCGATGCTGCTGTGGCGGCGGCTCTTCGACCCGCGCATCCGCCTCACCAGCCATCGCACCGACATCGCCATCCTCGTCATCCTGTGGGTGCAGCTGAGCCTGGGGCTGATCACGCTGCCCTTCTCGCTCTCGCACGCCGACGGCAGCGTGATGATGATCCTCGCCGACTGGGCGCAGCGCATCGTCACCTTCCGGCCGCTGGCCGCGAACCTGATCGGCCTGGCCTGGCCGTACAAGGTGCACATGGTGCTCGGCATGACGATCTTCATGCTCTTCCCGTTCAGCCGTCTGGTGCACATCTGGAGCGGCCTGGCCTCGGTCACCTACGTGCTGCGGCCCTACCAGCTCGTGCGCTCGCGCCGGCTGAACCTGCCGCCCGGGCACGACCGGCCGCAGCGCGTGCTTTGACGTGGGGAGCGTGAACACCATGAACGCCATGGACACCACCACCCTCTCGACCCCGGCCTGCACCGCGCCGCCTGCGCGCGTCAACGGGCGCGCCCTGCACGAGCCCGGGCAGAGCCTGTCGCCCGCCGAGCTGCGCCAGCGCGCCTGCAGCGAGCTGCTGCGTCAGGCGGCGGTGGCCGCCGGACTGCTCGACGCGGGCGACGAGCCCGGCAGCGATGGCGTGCTCAGCCAGGCCGCCAGCGACGCCGTCGAGGCGCTGCTGGCGCGCGAGCTGCGCGTGCCCGAGCCCGATGAGGCGGCCTGCCGCCGCCACCACGCCGCACACGCAGCGCGCTACTGCCGCGACGAGCGCGTGCAGATGCGGCACATCCTCTTCGCCGTCACCCCCGGTGTCGACCTCGCCGCGCTGCGCTCGCGCGCCGAGCGGGCGCTGCTCGAGCTGCGCTGCGATGCCGGCGGCGCGCTCTTCGCGCAGCGCGCGGGCGAACTCTCCAACTGCCCGAGCGGCGCCGACGGCGGCGCGCTCGGCACGCTGCGGCGAGCCGACTGCGCGCCCGAGTTCGCACGCGAAGTCTTCGGCCGCAGCGAGGTCGGCGTGCTGCCGCGCCTCGTGCACAGCCGCTTCGGCCTGCACGTCGTCGAAGTGCTGGCGCGCGAAGGCGGGCAGCCGCTGCCCTTCGAAGAGGTGCAGGCGGCGGTGCGCAACGCCCTGCAGCAGCAGAGCTGGACGCTGGCCCTGCGCCAGTACCTGCAGGTGCTGGCCCGCGAAGCCCGGCTCGAAGGCGTGCCCCTCGAAGGCAGCGATTCGCCGCTGGTGCAGTAGGCGAAAACCGCGGCGCTGCGGCCGAAGGACAGCAGCGGGCGCCCCTTCGGCCTAGCATCGGCCTCCCCGATGCATTCCGGAGCTTCGCCCATGCCCACGAACCGCGACACCCTCTTGCCGCTGCACGCCGAGATGACCGGCTGGCGGCGCGACTTCCACGCCCATCCCGAGCTCGGCTTCCAGGAGACGCGCACCGGGGGGCGCGTGGCAGCGCTGCTGGAAGCGGCAGGCATCGTCGTCACGCGCGGCGTCGGGCGCACCGGGCTCGTCGGCACGCTGAAGACGGGCAAGAGCACGCGCAGCATCGGCCTGCGCGCCGACATGGACGCGCTGCCCATCGCCGAGGGCAACCGCTTCGTGCATCGCTCGACGCACGAGGGCGTGATGCACGCCTGCGGCCACGACGGCCACACCGCGATGCTGCTGGGTGCGGCGGTGCATCTCGCGCGCACGCGCCGTTTCGACGGCATCGTGCACTTCATCTTCCAGCCCGCCGAGGAGGGCCTGGGCGGCGCGCGCGCGATGGTCGAGGACGGGCTCTTCACGCGCTTTCCCTGCGACGCCATCTTCGGCATGCACAACCGCCCCAAGCTCGGCCTCGGCCGCTTCGCCGTGAAGAGCGGGCCGATGATGGCCGGCGGCGGCTTCTTCGACATCCGCGTCACCGGCCGCGGCTCGCACGGCGCGCGGCCCGAGAGCAGCGTCGACGCCGCGCTCGTGGCCGCGCAGATCGCGGTCAGCATCCAGAGCATCGTCGCGCGCAACCTCTCGGCGCTGGACAACGCCGTCGTCTCGGTCACGCGCATCCACGCCGGCGACGCCTACAACGTGATCCCGCAGACCGCCGAACTCGGCGGCACCGTGCGCGCCTTCTCGCGCCAGACGATGGAGGCGATCGAAGCGCACCTGCGCCGCATCGCCGAAGGGACGGCCGCGGCCTTCGGCGCCAGCGCCACGCTCGACTTCCGCGTGCCCTTCGCGCCGACGATCAACGACGCCGAGCAGGCCGAGTTCGCCGCGTCGATCTGCACCGGGCTCGTCGGCGCCGAGAAGGTCGACCGCAACCCGCCGCCGATCATGGCCAGCGAGGACTTCTCCTTCATGCTCGAGCAGGTGCCGGGCTGCTACATCAACATCGGCAACGGCGACGGCGAGGGCGGCTGCGAGGTGCACAACCCCGGCTACGACTTCAACGACGAGTCGCTTCCGCTGGGTGCTGCCTTCTTCGTGCGCGCGGTTGAGACCAGACTGGCCGCGGCGGCTTGAGCACGAAGACGCCGTCTTGCCGCCGCTCGCGGCACCGCAGCGGAGCCGCGAAAAACCCTACAGGGCGAGGGCCGGCGGCCGATAGAGAGCTGTCCGCAACAACAACAAGCATCATGCGCCTCCTGCTGCCGGTGACCCAGAACGAGAAAGTGCTTCCCGACGATGTCGCCCTGGTCTCGACGACCGATCCGCAAGGCCGCATCACGCACTGCAACCACCATTTCGTCGAGGTCTGCGGCTACGACTACGAGGAGTTGATCGGGAAGCCGCACAACATCGTTCGCCACCCCGACATGCCGCCCGAGGCCTTCAAGGACCTCTGGAGCACCATCGGCCGCGGCCGGCCCTGGAGCGGCGTGGTGAAGAACCGCTGCAAGAACGGCGACCACTACTGGGTGCTGGCCAACGTGACGCCGGTGATGGCCGACGGCAAGCCGGTGGCCTACATGTCGGTGCGCCTGAAGCCCACGCGCGAGCAGATCCGGCAGGCCGAGGCGCTCTACGCCCGCCTGCGCGCCGAGAAGGAAGGCGGGCAGCCGCGCATCCGCCTGCATGCCGGGGGCGTGCGACGC
Source organism: Pseudomonadota bacterium (assembly GCA_963205125.1). Taxonomy (GTDB): domain Bacteria; phylum Pseudomonadota; class Gammaproteobacteria; order Burkholderiales; family Burkholderiaceae_C; genus Rubrivivax. Next base: position 4,692 of record CAUJJO010000213.1, read on the forward strand.
TTCGGCCTCGTCGACCTGCCGTTCCGCGTCTTCCGTCTCTCGCTCACGCAGCGCCTGCTGCTGGCCTTGGGCGGCGTCGTGGCGGCGGGGCTGCTTCCGGCCGCGTTCAGCCTGGGCCTTGCCGCGCAGGCGGCGAGCCTCGCAACCGCCACCGCAGCACTTGCCGTCTGGTTCCATCACTCGATCGACAAGCGGCTGCAGCGCTGCACCGAACTCGCCGCGCAGATCGCCGGCTGCAGGCTCACCAGCGAGGCCGACTACGACATGCGGCACCCGCTCGGGCAGTTGATGCGCAACGTCTGGCTTACGGGCTTGAACATGCGCGCCATCGTCGAGGACGTGCGCGGCGAGGTGCGCGACATCGCCGCCGCGGCCAGCGAGGTTGCCGCCGGCAGTCGTGATCTCGCGCATCGCTCCGAGGAGCAGTCGGCCAGCGTGCAGCAGACGGCCTCCGCGGTCGAGCAGATCAACGCCACCGTGCACCGCACCGCCGAGGCGGCGCAGCAGGTCGCCCAGGTCGGCGAGGCGACGCTGGCCACCGCCGAGCGCGGCGGTGCCGCGATGGGCGAACTCGCGCAGACCATGCAGGGCATCGATCGCTCCTCGCGTCAGGTGCACGAGGTGATCCAGATCGTCGAGAGCATCGCCTTCCAGACCAACATCCTCTCGCTCAACGCCGCCGTCGAGGCCGCGCGGGCCGGCGAGCATGGGCGCGGCTTTGCCATCGTCGCCACCGAGGTGCGCTCGCTGGCCCAGCGCGTGACCACCGCGGCCAAGGAGATCGGCGCCCTGGCCACCGGCGCCGTCGACCAGGCGGCGCAGGGCGGCCAGCGCATGACGCAGTCCAAGGCCGTCATCGGCGAGGTCGTCGGCTCGGTTCACCACGTCGACCGCCTGATCCGCGAGATTGCCCAGGTCGCGCACGAGCAGCGCGCCGGCGTCGACCACATCGGCGAGGCGATGGCACGCATCGACGAGACCAGCCAGCAGAACGCCGCCCTTGCCGAGCAGGCCAGCGCCGCCTGCGACACCATGCACGCGCGCACCGCGACGCTGCAGCGGGCGGTGCAGATCTTCGACCAGGCGCGCTGAGCGCCCGCACGCGGCAAGCGGCGACCGGGGCTGCGCGCGCCGCGCGCTTCAGCGTCGCTGCAGCAGCCCCTGCAGTTCGCCGGCCAGGCGTGCCGCGGCCTCATCGCAGCTCGCATGCACACCGAGCGTCCGCAGGTCCACGGTCCGCAGCCCGGCGTAGCCGCAGGGGTTGATGCGCGTGAAGGGTTCGAGGTCCATCGCGACGTTGAGCGCCAGGCCGTGGTAAGCATGGCTGCGCGTGACCTTGATGCCCAGCGCCGCGATCTTGGCGAGGCCCGCGAACGGATCCTGCCCGGGCGCAGCCGGCGGCAGCCTCGCGTGGTCGAAGGGGTCGGCCAGGCGCACGTAGATGCCGGGCGCGCCGCGCACGCGGTGGCCGGTGACGCCGTAGGAGGAGAGCGTGCGCAGCAGC
>CAUJJO010000214.1 GCA_963205125.1 Pseudomonadota bacterium
GCCCCCGCGCCCCGAGCAAGACCAGATCGTCGCCTACCTGCGCGCGCAGGATGCCCACATCGCCCGCTTCATCAAGGCCAAGCGCGAACTCATCAAGCTGCTCACCGAGCAGAAGCTGCGCATCATCGACCACGCGGTCACACGCGGTTTGGATGCCTCGGTCGCATTGAAGCCTTCGGGCATCGAGTGGCTGGGGGACGTGCCGGGGCATTGGGAGCTTCGCCGTTTGAAGTTTCTCGCCAGCAACACTACAAACCAGACCACAACCAAAGCCAGCGACGAAATTTATCTGGCACTGGAACACGTCCAAAGTTGGACAGGTGTGGCGCGACCGCTTGAAGGCGAAGTCGAATTTGCCAGTACGGTGAAACGGTTTGTCGCCGACGATGTTCTGTTCGGCAAGCTCCGTCCGTACTTGGCGAAGGTAACTCGGGCGCGCAGCGCGGGTGTGTGCGTGAGCGAGTTCCTCGTACTGCGGTCGCGCAAGGAACTCATCCTACCTGCGTATCTCGAGCAGCTCCTGCGCTGCAAGCGCGTCGTTGACCTGATTAACAGCTCCACGGCGGGCGCGAAGATGCCGCGTGCCGATTGGAATTTCATCGGCAATGTCCGACTCCCCATTCCACGCCAAGATGAACAGGAAGCGATCCTGTCGCACATATTGTGCGAGACGAAGGACTTGGACGAAGCCATCGCCCGCGCCGAGGACGAAATCAAGCTAATCCGCGAGTACCGCGACCGCCTGATTGCCGATGCCGTCACCGGCCAGGTTGACCTGCGCGGCTGGCAGCCCGGCCCGGACGATGCCGTCAGCGACGACGACTTGGCTGCGCTGGACGACGATGAAGCCGAACCCGCCGAGGAGGATGCCGATGGCGAAGAAAACTGATGCCAAGATTGTGTCGACACCGCCGACACAATCTGCTGCCCAGCAAGCTGCTGGACAACTGGCTGCTCTACCCACCACTGGGCAAGGCGAGTTTCTGCTCTACCAGACCGAGGACGCCCAGACCCGCGTGCAGGTACGCTTTGAGGCGGGTGACGTGTGGCTGACCCAGCAGCAGTTGGCCGATCTCTACCAAAGCTCGCCACAGAACATCACCCAGCACATCCGCGCCATCTACCAGACCGGCGAATTGCAGGAGGCGGCAACTTGTAAGCCGTACTTACAAGTTCGGCAGGAGCGCGGGCGGCAGGTCAGCCGCAGCCTCAAGCACTACAACCTGGAGGTGGCGCTGGCCATTGGCTACCGGGCGAAGTCGCACCGGGGCACGCAGTTCCGCCGCTGGGCCACGGAGCAGCTCAAGACCTATTTGCGCAAAGGCGTGCTGCTGGACGATGAGCGTTTCAAGCGGGGTGACGATGCCGAGTATTTCGAGGAACTGCTGGCACGCATCCGCGACATTCGCTCGTCGGAAAAGGTGTTCTGGCGCAAGGTGCTGGACATCTACGCCACCAGCCTGGACTACGACCCGCACACCGAAACCTCGCAGCAGTTCTTTGCCACGGTGCAGAACAAGATGCACTGGGCGGCGCACGGCCACACGGCGGCCGAGCTGATCGTGCAGCGAGTGGACGCCAAGGCGCAGAACATGGGCCTGACCAGTTGGGCCGCTGCCAGCAAGGGCGGGCCGGTGCGCAAGGCCGACGTGGGTATCGCCAAGAACTACCTCAATGCCGAAGAACTGGACACGCTCAACCGCATCGTCACAGCCTATATCGAGGTGGCGGAATTGCAGGCGCAGGCGCATCAGCCCATGACCATGCGCGATTGGGCCACCGAGCTGGATAACTTCCTGCGCCTGACCCGCAAGGACATCCTGACCCACGCGGGCAAGGTGTCCGCCGATGCAGCGCTGACCAAGGCCGAAGCGGCCTATGCCGAGTACCAGGCGCGGGTGCGCAACCTGCCGTCACCGGTGGAGAAGGACTTCGAGGCGGCCATCGCGCAGCCGGTGAAGCAGTTGGAGAAAGGCCGGAAAGTCTTGCCAAGGCCGAAAAAGAGAGGTGACGCATGACCCGGCCCACCGACACCAGCGAGAAAGCACTGGAGCAGTTGATCGTGCGCCATCTGGCGGGCATCAGCGAGCACCCGCCGGTGATGCCGAACACGGTGCAGGAGTCGGTGCCGGTGTATGGGCCGGGTGGCTACGTGCTGGGCCGGGCGAGTGACTACAACCGCGATGTGGCGCTGGACGTGGTGCAACTGCTGGCTTTTCTGCAGGCCACACAACCCAAGGCGGTGGACACACTGGAACTGACGGTGGACGGCATCAAGCGCACGCAGTTTCTGCACCGCCTGGAAGGGGAAATCACCAAGCGCGGCGTGGTGGACTGTTTGCGCCGTGGCGTGAGCCACGGGCCGGTACACGTTGATCTCTACAAGCTGCTACCCACGCCGGGCAACGCCGCTGCCAGCGAAGCCTTCACCAAGAACATCTTCAGCGTCACCCGGCAGGTGCGCTACAGCAACAGCACCGGGAACGACCGCGGCAACGAGCTGGACTTGGTGGTCTTCATCAACGGCCTGCCGGTGCTGACCTTCGAGTTGAAAAATTCGCTGACCAAGCAGACGGTGGCCGACGCCATCGTCCAGTACCAGACCACGCGCGATCCGAAGGAGTTGCTGTTCCAGTCCGGTCGCTGCGTCGCGCACCTGGCGGTGGACGACGCCGAGGTGCGCTTCTGCACCGAGTTGAAGGGCAAGGCCTCGTGGTTCCTGCCTTTCAACCAGGGCTGGAACAGCGGTGCGGGCAATCCGCCAAACCCGGGCGGCATCAAAACCGACTACCTGTGGAAGCAGGTGCTGGCGAAGGAGTCGCTGGCGAACATCATCGAGAACTACGCACAGGTGGTGGAGGACGAGGAGGAAGACGCCAGCGGCAGGCGGCGCAAGACCCGCAAGCCGGTGTTTCCGCGCTTTCACCAGTTGCGCACAGTACGCGCCCTGCTGCGCCGCTCGAGCGCCGACGGTGTGGGCCAGCGTTACCTGATCCAGCACTCTGCGGGCAGCGGCAAGAGCAACACCATTGCATGGCTGGCACACCAGTTGGTGGAGCTGAAGACGGCGACGGATGCCATGCAGGCGCAGTTCGATTCGGTCATCGTCATCACCGACCGGCGTGCGCTGGACACCCAGATCCACAAGACCATCAAGGGCTACGACCATGTGGCCTCGATCCTCGGCCATTCGGACAACGCGCAAGAGCTGCGCGACTTCCTGCGCCGGGGCAAGAAGATCATCGTCACCACGGTGCAGAAGTTCCCCTTCATCCTCGACGAGCTGGGCGACTTGGGCGACCGGAAGTTCGCGCTGTTGATCGACGAGGCCCATTCCAGCCAGGGCGGCAAGACCACGGCCAAGATGCATCAGGCCCTTGGAGGCTCAGTGGGTGGTTCGGTCGGCGGCAAGACCGACGAGGAAGCGTTCGAGGAAGACTCCACGCAGGATGCGGTGAATGCGGAAATCGAAAAGCGCATTGCAGCGCGCAAGCTGCTGACCAACGCCAGCTACTACGCCTTCACCGCCACGCCGAAGACCAGGACGCTGGAGTTGTTCGGCGAACGGGTGACGGTGGGCGACAAGGTGCAGTTCCGCTCGCCGGAGGAACTGACCTACACCACCAAGCAGGCGATACAAGAGGGTTTCATCCTCGACGTGATCGCCAACTACACGCCGGTGAACAGCTTCTACCACGTCGCCAAGACCATAGAAGACGATCCGCAAGTGGACAAGCTGAAGGCGCTGAAGAAAATCCGGCGCTACGTCGAGTCGCACGACAAGGCCATTCGCCGCAAGGCGGAGATCATGGTCGATCACTTCACCGCGCAGGTGATCGGCGCGAAGAAGGTCGGAGGCAAGGCGCGGGCGATGATCGTCTGCAACGGCATCGCGCGCGCCATCGACTACTTCCGCGAGGTGTCGGATTACCTTGCCGAGATCAAGAGTCCGTACAAGGCCATCGTGGCGTATTCGGGTGACGTCGAGATTGCCGGCCAGAAGAAGACCGAGGCCGACCTCAACGGTTTTCCGAGTAAGGACATTCCGGCCAAGCTGAAGCTCGACCCGTATCGATTCCTGATCGTCGCCAACAAATTTGTCACCGGCTTCGACGAACCCTTGTTGCACACCATGTACGTGGACAAGCCGCTGGCGGGTGTACTGGCGGTGCAGACCTTGTCGCGCTTGAATCGGGCGCACCCGCAGAAGGCGGACACCTTCGTTCTTGACTTCGCCGACAACGCTTCAAGCGTGAAGGCGGCGTTTCAGGAGTACTACCGCGCGACGATTCAGGACGGCGAAACCGACCCGAACAAGTTGCACGACCTCAAGGGCGAGCTGGACGCGCAGCAGGTTTACAGCGGCAGCCAAGTGGACGATTTGGTGGCGCTGTATCTGTCCGGAGCCGACCGCGAAAAGCTCGACCCCATTCTCGATGTCTGCGTGGCCGAGTACGTCAGCAAGCTCGGCGAGGATGAACAGGTCAAGTTCAAAGGCAAGGCCAAGGCCTTCGTTCGCAGCTACGGCTTCCTCTCCGCGATCCTTCCCTACGGGCATCCGGCATGGGAGAAGCTGTCGATCTTCCTGAATTTCCTGACGCCGAAGCTACCCGCTCCGAAGGAGGAAGACCTCTCCAAAGGCGTGCTGGAAGCCATCGACATGGACAGCTACCGTGCGCAGGCGCAGGCGGCAATGAAAATGGCGCTGGACGACGCGGATGCCTTGGTCGAACCGCCGCCGCCCGGTGGTGGCGGCGGCAGTGGCGAGCCGGACTTGGACAGGCTCTCGAACGTGATCAAACAGTTCAATGACCTGTTCGGCAACATCGAGTGGCACGACGCGGACAAGATCAAAAAGGTCATCACCGAAGAAATCCCCGCGCGCGTGGCGCAGGACAAGGCGTATCAGAACGCACAGGCCAACTCCGGCAAGCAGAACGCGCGGCTGGAGCACGACCGGGCGCTGGGCCGCGTGGTGCTGGAGCTGCTGGACGACCACACCGAACTGTTCAAGCAGTTCAGTGACAACCAGAATTTCAAACGCTGGCTGGCGGACATGGTGTTCGACTCCACCTATCACCCGGGCGCGGTGTCGCCGAAGGCCCCGCCGCAGACCGGGTCGTCGGCGGGACGAGCGGGTGGCCGATGACGCCGCGACGGGCCCGAACCCTCAGGCCGCGCGCCGCAGGCCTTCTCTTGCCGCCGCGACGCCGGCCTTGCGCGTCGCGCCGCGCAGCAGCGCCGCCGCGGCCAGCAGCACCAGCAGCAGCGTCTGCGGCTCGGGCACCGTGCGCAGCATGGCGTCCCCGAGGATGCGGTGCGCCGCGGCCGTCGGGTGGATGGTGTCCCAGTAGAGGAACTCGTCAGGATCGCAGCCGACCGTGAGCAGGCAGGCCGAGTCTACGTCGGCGAGGCCGAAGCCGGCTGGATTGCCGACGATCTGCCGCTGCAAGGCCATCACGTCGAAGTGGAAGAAATGCTCGTCGCTCAGGCTGCCCGCCAGGGTCGCGTAGGCCATGCCCAGGGCGCTGTTGAAGGCCTCCGAAAGCATGGTGGCGCCGACCGGGTTGCTGCTGGCCAGACCCTCGGGCGTCAGGCCGAGATCGGGCATGTTGGGCAGCAGGAAGTTGCGCGCGCCCTTGGTGTAGAGCGTACCGACGATGTCGGCGAGGTTCTGCACCGCAGGCAGCGCGGCGGCGGCGCCGCCATTGCGCAGGTCGTTGGCACCGCCCCAGACGACGTAGAGCGCATTCGGGTCGGCGCTCGCGCTGCCCAGCGCGGCGAGGTAGCCGCTCAGCTGCGGCCCCATGTCGATGCCTGCCGCGGAGCCCGTCTGGGCACCGCCGATGGCGAAATCGTGGAAGCCGCTGCCGCCAAGGCCCAGCCCCGCCGCCAGCACCTCGACCGCGACCGGGCCGTTGGAGAAGCGCCCGTTCCAGTAGGGTGCCGCCGGAATGGCGCCGCCCGTCAGCGCGTAGAGATTGCCGTTGTCGGAGAGGCTGTCGCCGAAGACGTAGAGGCCGCTGAACGAAGGCGCGGCCTGTGCCGGCGCGGCCAGCACCGCGGCAGCGAACAAAAGACCCGTCAGGCGACCGAGCAGACCACGCATTCCCATCGCAAGCTCCTGCACTTGGTTCTTGATCGCAGGCAGCATACGCCGCGACTCGGCGGCCAGACCCCCGCAATCGAGGGGGTGCAGGCGGGGCGCGCTCAGGCCGGCTCGACGCGCAGCCGCCCGTGCTGCTGGGCCAGCGTGCGCGCCAGCAGCGCGGTTGCTGCGTGGATGGCCTCGATGGTCGGCGTCGGCACCTGCGCGATGCGGCCGAGCTCGATCACCGCGGCCACCAGCGCGGCGAGTTCGGGGGCGCGGCCGGCCTCGACGTCCTGCAGCATCGAGGTCTTGTGCGCGCCCACCGCTTCGGCGCCCGCGATGCGCTGCTCGAGGCTGATCCGAAAGCGCACGCCCAGCGCCTGGGCCACGCGCTGCGCCTCGCCCATCATCGCCGCGGCGAGCGCGCGCGTGGGTTCGAAGCGGCAGATGTCCTCGAGTGTGGCGTGCGTGAGCGCCGAGATCGGGTTGAAGCTCAGGTTGCCCCAGAGCTTGACCCAGATCTCGCTGCGGATGTCGCGGCTGACCGGCGCCTTGAAGCCGGCCTTCATCAGCGCCTGCGACAGGACTTCGACGCGTTGGCTGCGCGTGCCGTCGGGCTCGCCGAGCGTGAAGCGGTTGCCCTCGATGACGCGCACGACGCCCGGCTCGACCAGCTCGGCCGCCGGGTAGACGACGCTGCCGATCACGCGCTCGGGCTCGATCGCGCTCGAGATCAGGCCGCCCGGATCGACGCTCTCGAGCCGCCGGCCTTCGTGCGGCCCGGCGAGCTTGTGAAAGTACCACCAGGGCACGCCATTGAGCATCGACACCAGCAGGGTCTGCGGCCCGAAGAGCGCGCGCAGGCCCGGCAGCAGCTCGGCCACCTGGTGTGCCTTCACGGCCAGCAGCACGGCGTCCTGCGCGCCGGCCTCGGCCGTGTCCTGCACCGCGCGCACGCTCGCTGCGTGCTGCTCGCGGCCGTCCTCCTCGATCAGCCTGAAGCCTCGCGCCTTGATCGCCGCGAGATTGGCTCGCCGCGCGATGAAGGTGACCTCCTCGCCGGCCAGCGCCAGCCGCGCGCCGAGGTAGCCGCCGATCGCGCCGGCGCCGACGACCGCGATCTTCATGCGAGGCCGAGCTTGGCGGCGAGGCCGATGCGCTGCAGCTTGCCCGTCGCGCCCTTGGGGATCTCGTCCATCAGCAGGATCTTCTTCGGCACCTTGAACTCGGCCGCACGCTGCGCGACGAAGGCCTGCAGCTCACGCTCGGTCGCGCTCTGCCCCTCGCGCAGCACGACGACGGCGGCGACCTCCTCGCCGAGCTTGTCGTGCGGCATGCCGAAGCACACCACCTGCGCCACCGCTGGGTGGTCCATCAGGATCTCGTCGACCTCGCGCGGGCTGATCTTCTCGCCGCCGCGGTTGATGATCTCCTTCAGGCGGCCGGTGAGGCTGACGTAGCCGTCCGCGTCCATCTGCCCCTGGTCGCCGGTGCGAAACCAGCCGTTCGTGAAGGCCTCGGCGTTGGCCTTGGCGTTGGCCTCGTAGCCGGCGGTGACGTTGGCGCCGCGGATGACGATCTCGCCGATCGCGCCACGCGGCAGGAGCCGGCCGGCCTCGTCCATGATCGCCACCTCGGGCCCGGCGCAGGGGCCCACGCTGCCGGGCTTGCGCGCAGCCGGCGGCAGCGGGTTGCTGCACATCTGGTGCGTGGCCTCGGTCATGCCGTAGGCCTCGATCAGCGGCGCCTCGAAGATCGCCTCCAGCTCCTTGATGACCTGCGGCGGCATGCTGCTCGAGCTGCTGCGCATGAAGCGCAGCGGGTGGCGCGCGATCACCTCCCGGTTCTTCGAGGCGCGCGCGATGATCGCCTGGTGCATGGTCGGCACCGCCGTGTACCAGCTCGGCGCGGCCTCGTCCATCCAGGCGAAGAACTTCAGCGCGTTGAAGCCCGGCGTGCAGAACACGCTGCCGCCAGCGGCCAGCGGCGAGAGCACGCCGGCGATCAGCCCGTGGATGTGAAAGAGCGGCATGATGACCAAGCCGCGATCGGCGGGCGAAAGCTGCAGCGTGGCGCCGATGTTCTGCGCCGAGGCGGCGAGATTGGCCTGCGACAGCGGCACGATCTTGGGCCGGCTCGTCGTGCCCGAGGTGTGCAGCACCATAGAGACGTCCTGCGGCTGCGAGAAGCCGCCTTGCGCCGCGGCCGTCGCCGCGGGCAGGCCGCGCAGCGTGAAGTCGCCGGCCGCCTCGCCTGCGTGCAGCTCGATCACCCTGACGCCGAGCCTGCGCGCGACCTCGATCGCGGGCGAGCTGCTGCCGGCCTCGACGATCAGCGCCTTGGCGCCGAGATCCGAGAGATAGAACTCGAACTCCTCGGCGCGATAGGCGGGATTGAGCGGCGCGCTCGTCACGCCGCTGGCGCAGGCGAGGAAGCAGGCCGCCATCTCCGGGCCGTTCGGCAGCACGATGGCCACGCGGTCGTTGCGACCGATGCCCCCGGCGTTCAGCGCCGCCAGCGTGCGCTGCACGAGTTCGCGCAGCGCGCCGTGGTTCATGGGTGTCCGCCCCGGGGCGGCAAGGGCAGGCGCTGCCGCATCGGCGCGGGCGAGCAGTTCGTGCAGGGTGCTTGGCATGACGTTGGAGATCGCAGAGGGAGTGTCGATGATCGCGCAGCAGGTGCACGCGCGGTGCACGCGTGGTGCATCGCGATCATGGCGCGGCGCGTGTGCCTTCATCGACCGCTGCGCCTTATACCGCCCCGTTCAAGCCCCTTCGTCGTCCTCACGGAGCCCGCTGCGTGCGCGGTGGACGGCGAAGTAGACGGCCACGACCAGCAGCGGCACCAGCAGGCCCACGGCGAGGTCGAGGTCGATCGGCAGGCCGGCGGCCTTCGCGCCCTTGAGCAGGTAGCCGGCCAGGCCGCTGGCGTAGTAGGCGATCGCCGCCACCGACAGGCCTTCGACCGTCTGCTGCAGGCGCAGCTGCATGCGCGCGCGCCGGTTCATCGAGGCCAGCAGCGCCTGGTTCTGGCGTTCGCGCGCGATGCCCACGCGGGTGGCCAGCAGCGAGCTGGCGCGCGCCACGCGCTCGGAGAGTTCGCGCAGGCGCTGCGACACGCTCGCGCAGGTGGCCACCGCGGGCGAGAAGCGCCGCGCCATGAATTCGCCGAGCGTCTGCAGACCCGGCAGCCGGGCCTCGCGCAGCTCCTCGATGCGCGTGGCCACGAGCCGGCTGTAGGCCGCGCAGGCCCCGAAGCGGAACTGGCTGCCGGAGAGCCCGCGCTCGACCTCGGCGGCCAGGCGCGTGAGCTCCTGCAGCAGCAGTTCCTCACGGCCGGCAGCGGCCGCGCCGTCGCGCGCGGAGTCCTCGTCGCGCGCCATCGCACTCGTCAGCCGCGCCAGTTCCGCCTCGATCGGCAAGAGGTCCGCCGCGAGCTGCTGCGCCAGCGGCAGCGCCAGCAGGGCGAGCATGCGGTAGACCTCGACCTCGAGCACGCGCTGCAGCGCGCGCCCGGCCTGGCGCGGCGTGAACCCGTGGTCCAGCAGCACGAAGCGCGAGCAGCCGTCGGCATGCACGCGAAAGTCGGTGTAGACGCTGCCCGCGCCCCCGGCCACGCGCGAGCCCACGACGACCGCACCCGCCCCGAAGCACTCGCGCAGCCGCGGCGAGTCGGCGCTCTCGGGTGCCTCTGCCGGCCACAGCAGCACGTGCGCGGCCACCAGCGTGCGCCCGGGCACCGCCGCCAGCCAGCCCGCGGGCAGCCGGGCCGACGCGGCCTCGGCGAAGGGCTGGGCCTGGTCGCCCGCGCCCTCGGCGATCACGGTGTAGCCCGAGAACTCGCCGTGACGCTCCCACTTGAGCTGCAGGCCGTCGTGCCCGAGCAGCACCTGCCCGGCATCGGACGTGGGCAGCGGCTGCCCGAGCAGGCGGCACAACTGCGCCAGGTGCTCGCGCTCGGCGGCGCGCTGCGACGGCTCGACCAGCACCGCGAGGTGGCTCACGCGCGCCGGTGCGCCGAGCGCCTGCGGCGGCCGCGCGTGCACCTCCTCGGCCAGCGCCAGGCGCTGCGGATGGTCGGCGGGCAAGGCGTTCACGCGGGCCAGTATCGCAAAGGATGCGGGTGCGGCAACACATGCGGCAACACCTGCGGCGACAGGTGCGGCGACCGCGGCTGCGCGCGCCCTCGCCCTGCCGCAAGCCTCAATCGAAGCGGCGCTCGCGCAGCCACTTGGTCGCCACCCACTTCTCGCCTGCGAGCACCGGGGCGCCGCCGTGCAGCGTGCGGGTCGACGGCTGCGGCGCGTCGTAGGCGAAGAAGACCGCGTTGCCCTTCACCGGCGCGATCGCCAGGCCTGCGTCCGGGAAGGTCGTCGCGCCGCCGGCTGCGGGCTCGGCGAGGTAGATCACCACCGTGGCCACGCGTTGCCCGCCGCGCGCGAGGATGGGCGCGCTCCCGGGCTGCGCCGGGTCGAAAAAGTCGTGATGCGGCCGGTACTCCGCGCCGGGGCGGTAGCGCAGCACCTGCAGGCCTTCGCCGCGCTCGAGCGGCCAGCCCAGCAGCGCCGCGATGCGGCGCTCGATGCGGTCGATCAGCGGCGTCTGGCCGCGCGTGAAGAACATGCCCTCGCTCGTGCGCGCGCCGTCGACCCGGCTGTCGCCGCTGCCGAGGTCGACCGTTTCGCTGCGCGCAAGGCCTGGCCGCGCCTGCTCGACGAGCGCATCGCACTCCTCGGCAGCCAGCAGGCCACCGAGCAGCACGAGCCGCGGGCGCTGCATGCACGCCAGCACCTGCAGCGCATGCCCTTCGACGACGAGGCGGCAAGGCGCCGTGCCGAGCGCAAGCCCGGGCAGTGGCGCGGGCCCGGCGGCGGAGGGCTCAGCGAGCGAGCGCATGGCCAAGCGGCGGCAGCAGCTCGTCGAGCGCGCGCAGCACCGGCGTCGCCAGCGCCGCGTCCGTCACGCCGGCCACGCCGGCCATGCCGGTCACGCCTGCCAGATTTTCCTGCGTGCCGCGCAAGGCGGGCGGCGCGGCCAGCGCCTCGTCGAGGGCGTCATCCAGCGCCTGCACCGCGGTCTCGACCTCGACGAGGCCAAGCGTCGCCGCCGCGCCGCGCAGGCGGTGCGCCAGCGCCGCGGCCTCCGCCACGCGCTGCCCGGCGAGCAGCCGGTCGATCTGCCGGCCATCGTCGGCGTGCTTCTCGACGAAGAGTGCAAGCAGTCGCCGGTAGACCGCCACGCGCCCGCCGACCGCTGCCAGCCCGCGTGCCGCATCCAGCCCCGGCACGCCCTGCAGCGCGGCCAGATCCGCGTCGGCGTCGGCATCGGCGTCGGCGCCGGGCATGGCCGGCCCTCAAGCCTGATCGGCGTCGATCACGCCCAGCCGCACGGCGGCGCGAACGAGGTTGGCGAGGTCGTGCACGCCCAGCTTGGCCATCAGGCGGCTGCGATAGGTGTCGACGGTCTTGGGCGACAGGTACAGCTCCTCGGCAATCGCCGCACTCGACATGCCGGCCACCACCATGCGCATGATCTGGCGCTCGCGCGTCGACAGCGCCGCGATCGGATCGCCGCTGGCGGCGGCGGCGGCGACCAGGCCTTCGCCGAAGTGGTTGCGGCCGTTCTGCACCTCGCGGATCGCCTTCACCACCTCCGCGGCCGGCGCCCCCTTGAGGACGTAGCCGAGGGCGCCGAGGCGCACCGCTTCGGCGACGTGCCAGGCACGCTCGGACACCGTGAGCACGAGCGCGCGCACCGGCAGCTTGCGCTGCGCAAGCTGCGCCAGCAGGTCCAGGCCGGAGCGGTCGGGCAGGCTCAGGTCCAGCAGCACCACGTCCGGCAGGCGCGCGGCGATCTCGTCCAGTGCCACACCGGCCTGTCCGGCCTCGCCGACCACCGTCATGCCGGCGGCTTCGAGCACGGCACGCAGGCCCTCGCGCACGAGGGCGTGGTCGTCGACCAGGTAGACACGCGTCATGGCACCTCCTCTCCTCGGGATGAGGACGGCATGCTCGCGCATCCTTCTTGCTACCGCCTTGCAGCCGGCCGCATCGCCTGCGCACGCCGTCACGCCTTCGCAACGATGAAACAAGGTTTCCCTACAGTAGACCGGATCGAAGCGGGCGACAAGCGGGCGTCCACCCGGAGCACGCGGCCGACCGACGCGAGGGCGGCGGTCAATGCCGCCGTGCCACGCCTTGCCCGACTCGCACGTCCACGGGCCTATCCGAGCACGCGCCCGAAGAAGCGCAGCGTGCGGTCCCAGGCGACCTGCGCCCAGGCCGCGTCGTACTGCGTGGCGGGGATGCGCCGCGGGCCTTGCGCGGTCTCGTTGGCGAAGGCGTGATGCGCCAGGTAGCGGTGGCCGGTGTAGTCGACCTTGGCTTCATGCAGCCTGGCCTCCAGCGCGTCGACGGCGGCCTCGCCGAAGAATTCGTCCTGCGTGCCCCAGTGCGCGAGCATCGGCGCCTTGATCTTCGCGGCGTCGACGAATTCGAGCGGCGGCATGCCGTACCAGACGACGCTGGCGTCGACCTCGGGCACCAGCACGGCCGAGAGCACGGTCAGCGCGCCGCCCATGCAGAAGCCCGTCACGGCCACGCGCGGCGAGCCCTTCTTCAGGTGCTGCACCGCGCCGCGGATGTCCTGCGAGGCCGCGGCGCCGAAGTCCAGCCCCGTCATCAGGTGGTTCGCCTCCTCGGCCTCGAGCGTGGACTGGCCGCGGTAGAGGTCGGGCACCAGCGCGCGGTAGCCGGCTGCGGCCAGGCGCTCGGCCACGCCGCGGATCTGCTCGTTCAGGCCCCACCACTCCTGGATCACCACCACGCCCGGCGCGCCGCCGCCCTGCGCGGGCTCGGCCAGATAGCCCTGCACGGCCTGGCCGTCGGGGCGCTGGAAGCTGATCATCGTTCCCATCGTCGTTGCCCTCCACAGGATTGCGGCCGATGCCGTGCGGCGAGGGCCGCGCGGCGTCTCGGCATCAAGCAGGCGCCAGCCGGCGCCGGAACACGAGGCGGTCGGCGTCCGAGGCCGCCGCGGCGAAAGCATAGCCCTCGGCCTCGAAGCCCGGCAGCCGCGCGGGGACGTCCACGCGCTGCTCGATCGCCCAGCGCGCCATCAGGCCGCGCGCGCGCTTGGCGAAGAAGCCGAGCACCCGGTAGCGCCCGTCCTTCCAGTCCTCGAACACGCATTCGACGACGCGCGCCTGCAGGGCCGGCCGCAGCGCCGCGCGCGCGTACTCGACCGATGCGAGGTTGACGAGGACGTGCGCGCCGCGCGCCGCGGCCAGCCGCTCGTCGAGGTATTGCGCGAGCGCATCGCCCCAGTAGGCGTACAAGTCCTTGCCGCGCGCGTTGCGCAGCGCCGTCCCCATCTCGAGCCGGTAGGGCTGCAGCCGGTCCAGCGGGCGCAGCGCGCCGTAGAGCCCGCTCAGGATGACGAGGTGGCGCTGCGCCCACTCCAGCTCGGCCGTCTTCAGCGTGCTCGCCTGCAGCCCGGCGTAGACGTCGCCGGCAAAGGCCAGCAGCGCGGGCTTGCTGTTGCTGCGATCGGCCGCAGGCTGCCAGGCCGCGTAGCGGCCGACGTTGAGCTGGGCCAGCGGATCCGACAGCTTCATCAGCGTGGCGACCTCGGCCGGCGTCTTGCCGCGCATGAGCTCGATCAGCTCGGCGGCCCGCGCGGTGAAGCAGGGCTCGCTGGCGCGCCGTTCGATGGCCGCAGGCACCGGCGTCTCGTAGTCCAGGCGCTTGGCGGGCGAAAGCAGGTAGAGCATGGCGGCAGCAAGAGGCGGATCGGAGGCTCAGGATAAGCGCGGGCCGAAGGCACGGCCGCAGCAGGGCCGCGGCACGGCCGGACGCTAGACTGCCGGCCCCGCGATTTCGCAGCCTCGTCGCCGCGGGCGGGCGATGCCGCCCGCCGCGACCCGGGACGCTGCCGCCCGAACCATGAACTCCGTCTTCGTCCTGCCGACCGCTGGCCGCGTCGCCGCCGACCGCACGCCCGCTCGCCGTGCATCGGCCTCGACCGCATCGATGACCGTGCTGGCCGCCGTGCTGTTCCTCGTCGGCGCGGCCTGGCCGACACGGACCGTGGCCGCCGACCCGGCCCCCGCCCCCGTACCTGCAGCCAGGCCGGCGCTGGCGGTCACGGTGGTGACGCCGAGCACGGCGACCTGGCCGCGCACGGTGGCGGCCAACGGCTCGATCTTCGCCTGGCAGGAGGCCAGCGTCGGCGCCGAGACGCCGGGCTGGCGCCTGGCCGAAGTGCGCGCCCAGGTCGGCGACGTCGTCAGGCGCGGCCAGGTGCTTGCCGTGTTCGCCACCGAGCTGGCCCAGGCCGATCTCGCGCAGCAGCAGGCCGCGCTTGCGCAGGCGCAGGCGCAGCTCGCCGAGGCCGCGGCCAACGCCAGGCGCGCGCGCGAGCTGCAGCCCAGCGGCGTCATCAGCGCGCAGCAGACGCAGCAGGTGCTGACCGCCGAGCGCACCGCCATCGCCCGCGTCGAGGCGCAGCAGGCCGCACTCGCCGCGCAGCAGCTGCGGCTGGCGCAGGCGCAGGTGCTGGCGCCCGACGCCGGCATCGTCTCGGCGCGCCTGGCCACCGTCGGCGCGGTCGCCCAGCCCGGGCAGGAGCTGTTCCGCCTGATCCGCCAGGGGCGCCTCGAGTGGCGCGCCGAAGTCGCGGCGACCGACCTCGCGCAACTGAGGGCGGGCCAGGAGGTGCGCGTCGAGCCGGTCGGCGCGCCGGCCGTGAGCGGCCGCGTGCGCATGGTCGCGCCGACGGTGGACCCCGCCACCCGCAACGGCCTCGTCTACGTCGACCTGCCGCAGCCCGGCCCGGCCAAGCCCGGCATGTTCGCGCGCGGCAGCTTCGAGATCGGCCGCAGCGCGGCGCTGACGCTGCCGCAGGGCGCGGTGCTGCTGCGCGACGGCTTCAGCTACGTGTTCGTGGTGGGCGCCGACGCGAAGGTGCTGCAGGCCAAGGTGACGGTCGGGCGGCGCCAGGGCGACCGCGTGGAGATCACCGGCGGCCTGGACGCCGCGGCACGCGTCGTCGCCGCCGGGGGCGGCTTCCTTGCCGACGGCGACCTCGTGCGCGTGGTCCCCGCGGCCGGCGCAGCCGGCGGGAGCGGCCGATGAGCATCAACGTCTCGTCCTGGTCGATCCGCAATCCGACGCCCGCGATCCTGCTCTTCCTGCTGCTGACGCTGGCCGGCCTGGTCGGCTTTCGCGCGATGAAGGTGCAGAACTTCCCCGACGTCGACCTGCCGATGGTCAACGTCATCGCTGCCCTGCCCGGCGCCTCGCCGGCGCAGCTCGAGACCGAGGTCGCACGCAAGATCGAGAACGCGCTGGCCACCGTGCAGGGCGTCAAGCACATCTACACGACGCTGCAGGACGGCGTGGCCACGCTGATGGTCGAGTTCCGGCTGGAGAAGCCGACGCAGGAAGCGGTCGACGACGTGCGCGACGCCGTCTCGCGCGTGCGCTCGGACCTGCCGGCGGACCTGCGCGACCCGATCATCCAGAAGGTCGACCTCGCCGGGATGCCCATCCTCACCTACACCGTCGCGTCGGCGCGCATGGACGACGAGGCGCTGTCCTGGTTCGTCGACAACCAGGTCGCCAAGGCGATGCTGGCCATCCCCGGCGTCGGCGCGGTGACGCGCGTCGGCGGCGCCACGCGCGAGCTGCGCGTCGAGCTCGACCCGGCGCGCCTGCTGGCGCTGAACGCGAGTGCTGCCGATCTCTCGCGCCAGTTGCGCCGCGTGCAGCAGGAGGCGGCGGGCGGCCGCGTCGACCTCGGCGACGCCGAGCAGTCGGTGCGCACCCTCGCCACCGTGCGCTCGGCCCAGGAGATGGCCGCGCTCGAGCTGACGCTCGTCGACGGCCGGCGCATCCGCCTGGACCAGGTCGCCAGGGTCATCGACAGCGTGGCCGAACAGCGCCAGGCCGCGCTGCTCGACGGCCAGCCGGTGGTCGGCTTCGAGATCGTGCGCTCGCGCGGCGCCAGCGAGCTCGACGTCACCGAAGGCGTGCGCGCGGCGCTCGCGAAGCTGAAGGCGCAGCACCCGGAGATCGTCGTCACCGAGGCCTTCAACTTCGTCGACGCGGTGGCCGAGAACTACCAGGGCTCGATGAAGCTGCTCTACGAGGGCGCAGCGCTGGCCGTGCTGGTGGTCTTCCTCTTCCTGCGCGACTGGCGCGCCACGCTGGTCTCGGCGGTGGCGCTGCCGCTGTCGGCGATCCCGACCTTCGCCGTGATGCAGCTGCTGGGCTTCACCGTCAACCTGGTGACGCTGCTGTCGCTGTCGCTCGTCGTGGGCATCCTCGTCGACGACGCCATCGTCGAGATCGAGAACATCATGCGCCACCTGCGCATGGGCAAGACGCCCTACCAGGCGGCGATGGAGGCGGCCGACGAGATCGGCCTGGCGGTGATCGCCACCACCTTCACGCTGATCGCGGTCTTCCTGCCCACCGCCTTCATGAGCGGCATCGTCGGCAAGTTCTTCGTGCAGTTCGGCTGGACGGCGGCGATCGCCGTCTTCTTCTCGCTCGTCGTGGCGCGCATGCTGACGCCGATGATGGCGGCCTACCTGCTGAAGCCGCCCCGCCGCGAGGAGAAGGAGGCGAGCTGGCTGCGCCTGTACCTGCGCGGGGCGCGCGCCTGCCTGCGCCACCGCGTCCTCACGCTGCTGGCCGCGGCGGCCTTCGTCGCTGGCGGCCTGTACCTGGCCACGCTGCTGGACACCGGCTTCGTGCCGCCCGACGACCTCTCGCAGACGCAGGTGACGCTGACGCTGCCGCCGGGCAGCACCTTCAGGGAGACCTACGCGCTGGCCGAGCAGGCGCGCCGGCTCGTGCAGCAGAACCCGCACGTCAAGCTCGTCTACACCGCCATCGGCGGCGGCAGCGCCGGCGGCGACCCCTTCGCGCCGCAGGGCGCAGGCGAGGTGCGCAAGGCGGTGCTGACCATCAACATGACCCACCGCAGCGAGCGTCCGGGCCTGAGCAAGCAGACGCTCGAGGGCCAGTTGCGCGAGGCGCTGGCGGTGCTGCCCGGTGCGCGCGTGAAGGTGGGCCTGGGCGCCTCCAACGAGAAGTACGTGCTGGTGCTCGCCGGCGAGGACGGCCGCGTGCTCGCGCAGCACGCGCAGCAGGTCGAGCGCGAGCTGCGCGGCATTCCCGGCATCGGCGCGGTGAGCTCCTCGGCCAGCCTGGTGCGCCCGGAGCTGATCGTGCGGCCCGACTTCGCGCGCGCTGCCGACCTGGGCGTGACCTCGGCGGCGATCGCCGACACGCTGCGCATCGCCACCGTCGGCGACTACGACCAGGGCCTGGCCAAGCTCAACCTCAGCCAGCGCCAGGTGCCGGTCGTCGTGCGGCTGGCCGACGCGGCGCGCCACGACCTGCAGACGCTGGCGCGCCTGCCGGTGCCCGGCGCGCGCGGGCCGGTGCCGCTTGGCAACGTGGCCACGCTCGAGATCGGCAGCGGCCCCTCGGAGATCACGCGCTACGACCGCATGCGCAACGTCACCTTCACTCTCGAGCTCAACCAGCAGCCGCTGGGCGAGGTCGAGCAGCGGGCGCTGGCGCTGCCCAGCCTGAAGAACCTGCCCCCGGGCGTGACGCAGAGCTCGGTCGGCGACGCCGAGGCCATGGCCGAACTCGCCACCGGCTTCGGCCTGGCCATGCTCACCGGCGTGCTGTGCATCTACATCGTGCTGGTGCTGCTGCTGCACGACTTCGTGCAGCCGGTGACCATCCTCGCGGCGCTGGTGCTCTCGGTGCCGGGGGCTTTCCTCGCGCTCTTCGTCACCGGCACGGCGCTGTCCATGCCCAGCATGATCGGGCTCATCATGCTGATGGGCATCGCCACCAAGAACTCGATCCTGCTCGTCGACTAC
The DNA here is from genome assembly GCA_963205125.1 of Pseudomonadota bacterium. GTDB lineage: Bacteria > Pseudomonadota > Gammaproteobacteria > Burkholderiales > Burkholderiaceae_C > Rubrivivax. Next base: position 17,996 of record CAUJJO010000214.1, read on the forward strand.
ATCGTGCTGGCGCGGCGCGAGCACGGGCTGCCGCGCGCCGAGGCCATCCTCGACGCCTGCCGCAAGCGCGCGCGGCCGATCGTGATGACGACGATCGCCATGGGTGCGGGCATGCTGCCGATCGCGCTGGGCATCGGCGTCGACCCGAGCTTTCGCTCACCGATGGCCATCGTCGTCATCGGCGGCCTGATCACCTCCACCTTCCTGAGCCTGCTGGTGATTCCGGTCGTCTTCACCTATGTCGACGACGCCATCGCGCAGCTGCGGCGCTGGCTGCGGCTGCCGCCGCGGACCTTCACCCGCGCCGCCGCGGCGGAGTAGGCGCAGGCCGAAGGCCGAGGGCGGCGCCGCGCACGCCCCTCGGCGGCGAGCGCGCACGCCTTCAGTGCAGCTCGTCGCCGGGCGGCGTGCCCGCCGGCAGCGCACCCAGCGCCTCCTCCCAGGTGCGGCGCGGGATGTGCGTGCGCAGGCGCTGCAGCGCGCACTCGATCAGCGCCGGGTGCAGTTCGTGGCCGACGCCGTGGGCGACGTCGAGCGTGGCGTCGCCGCGCCGCTCGGCGAGATGGTCGAAGGCCTGCTGCACGTCGGCCAGGGTGAAGATCGCATCCTCCCGGCCGTGCAGGAAGTGCAGCGTCGACAGGCGCGGTGCGGCCGCCGGCAGCGTGCAGTAGCGCCCGCCGAAGGCGAGCACGCGCCCGGCCAGGCCGTCGTGCCGCGCCACCAGCTCGAGCGAGAGCAGCGCGCCCTGCGAGAAGCCGCCCAGGCAGGTCGCCGCGGGCGCCACGCCCAGGCGCTGCTGCTGCGCGCGCACCCAGGGCGCGAGCTGTTCGAGCTGCGCGTCCACGCGCGCGCGCCAGAGCGCGGCGTCCGCGAGGCCCTTGATCGAATACCACATGCGCCCCCGGCGACCATCGTCGGCCGGCGTGGGCGCATCGGGCGCAAGCACCGCGGCCTGCGGGAATTCGCCGCGCAAGGCCGCGGCCAGCGGCGCCAGCGCCTGCCCCTGCTGCGCCCAGCCGTGCAGCAACAGCAGCAACTGCTCGGGGCGGCCCGAAGCGGGCAGTTGCTCGAGGGCGATCTCCATGGCGCGGATTGTGGCGTGCGATCGCGATGGTCAAGCCGAGCGCGAACGCTCAAAGGTGCACTCCAAGGCTGCACTCCAAGGTCGGCCGTCAGGCGACAATCCCGGGCACAGTCCCACGAACTTTCACCGCGCCACCATGGAACTGACCGCCGTGCTGACGACCGCCGAGGAAGGCGGATTCATCGCGCTGAACCCCGAGACCGGAACCACGACCCAGGGCGAGACGATCGAGGAAGCGGTGGCCAACCTCCGCGAGGCCACGACGCTGTACCTGAGCGAGTTTCCCCTGCGCAAGACGGGGCATCCCGTGGTGACGACCTTCACCGTTCCGGTGCATGCCTAAGCTGCCCCGCGTCTCCGGCGCGCAGACCGCACGCGCGCTGGAGCGACTGGGGTTTGCAAGACTGCGGCAAAGCGGAAGCCACCTGGTCATGCGCCGCGACGAGCGCGGCTGCGTGGTGCCGATGCACGATGAGTTGAAGACGGGGACGTTGGCCGGCGTCCTGCGGCAGGCCGGTGTATCGGACGAGGACTTCCTCGCGGCGCTGCGCGGATGAGGGGCGACCGGCGGATGCACGGCCTCGGCGAACCCGAGCTCACCTGAAATCCCGGCTGCGGCTGTTCAGGCCCTGCAGCAGCGGCGTATGGTCGACGAGGCGGCGGGCGATCAGGTGGCGCACTTCGCCTTCGCGCTGCCAGACGCCGTAGACGGTGAGCAGCGCGCTGCCCAGCAATTCGCGCTGCTGGCGGCGCACGAGCTGCGGCCAGCAGATGACGTTGACGGTGCCGCTCTCGTCCTCGAGCGTGACGAAGACGACACCCGCGGCCGTGGCCGGCCGCTGGCGGTGGGTGACGAGGCCGCTGGCGCGCGCCAGACGCCCGGTCGGGTAGCCCTGCAGCAGCGCCGCCGGCTGCACGCCGAAGGCCGCGAGCTGCGCGCGCAGCAGCGCCAGCGGGTGCGTGCAGAGGCTCAGGCCGGTGCTGCGGTAGTCGGCGATCAGCTCCTGGGCGATGTCGGGCGCGGCCAGATCGGCGTGCGGCTCCTGCGTGCGCGTGGCCTGCAGCAGTACGCTTGCGCGGGTGTCGACGCCGGCCACCGCCCAGGCGGCGTGGTGGCGATGGCCGGCAAGCACCGCCAGCGCCCCGGCCGCGGCAAGCTGCCCGAGCGCACGCGCGTCCAGTTGCGCGCGGCGCGCGAGGTCCTCGACGTCGGCGAACGGCGCTTGCGCGCGCGCGGCGAGCACGCGCTGCGCGGCATCCTCGGCCAGGCCGTGGATGCGGTGCAGGCCAAGCCGGACCGCGCACCGTGCCGCGCTCCGACCCGTGCCCTGCGCGCTCCCCTGCCCTTGCGGCGCGCCGTCATCGGCCTTGGCATCGACCTTGGCATCGGCCTTGGCAGCGTCCGGCTCCAGCGTGCTCTCCCAGGCGCTGCGCGTCACGTCCACCGGCAGCACGACGACGCCGTGCGCGCGCGCGTCGCGCACGAGCTGCGCGGGCGCGTAGAAGCCCAGCGGCTGGCTGTTCAGCAGCGCGGCGAGGAAGGCGTCGGGGTGGTGGCACTTGAGCCAGGCGCTGACGTAGACGAGCAGCGCGAAGCTCGCCGCATGGCTCTCCGGGAAGCCGTATTCGCCGAAGCCCTCGATCTGCCTGAAGATGCGCTCGGCGAACTCGGCGCTGTAGCCCTTGGCGCGCATGCGACCGACGAGCCGCTCGTGAAACGGCCCGAGCCCGCCCTTGCGCTTCCACGCCGCCATCGCGCGGCGCAGCTGGTCGGCCTCGCCGGGCGTGAAGTCGGCCGCCAGCATCGCCAGCTGCATCACCTGCTCCTGGAAGATGGGCACGCCCAGCGTGCGCGCGAGCGCCTGGCGCACCTCCTCGCTCGGGTAGTCCTCGGGCTCCAGGCCCTGGCGGCGGCGCAGGTAGGGATGGACCATGCCGCCCTGGATCGGCCCCGGGCGCACGATGGCGACCTGGATCACGAGGTCGTTGAAGCCGCGCGGCTGCAGCCGCGGCAGCATGCTCATCTGCGCCCGGCTCTCGACCTGGAACACGCCCACGCTGTCGCCGCGGCAGAGCATCTCGTAGGTGGCGGCGTCCTCGGCCGGCACGTCCTGCATCGCGAACGCATCGCGCCCGAGCTTGGCGGCCACCAGCGCCAGCGCGCGGCGGATCGCGCTCAGCATGCCCAGCGCCAGCAGGTCGACCTTGATGAGCCCGAGCGCGTCGAGGTCGTCCTTGTCCCACTGGATGACGCTGCGCCCGGGCATGGCCGCGTTCTCCACCGGCACCAGGCGCGCGATGTGCTCGCGCGCGATGACGAAGCCGCCCGGGTGCTGCGAGAGGTGGCGCGGAAAGCCCGTGAGCGTCGCGCTCAGCTCGAGCCACAGCCGCGACAGCGGCGCCTCGGGGTCGAAGCCGTGCTCGCGCAGGCGCTCGGGCGCCAGGCCGCCGTCGATGAAGCGGTGCTGGCTCCTGGCGACGGCGTCGATGCGGTCGAGGTCGATCCCGAGCGCCCGCCCGACGTCGCGCAGCGCCGAGCGCGTGCGGTAGGTGATGAGGACGGCGGTGAGCGCGGCACGGTGGCGGCCGTACTTGCGATAGACGTGCTGGATCACCTCCTCGCGGCGCTGGTGCTCGAAGTCGATGTCGATGTCCGGCGGCTCGTTGCGCTCGGCGCTGATGAAGCGCTCGAAGAGCACCGACATGCGCGCCGGGTCGACCTCGGTCACGCCGAGCGCGTAGCACACCGCCGAGTTCGCGGCGCTGCCGCGGCCCTGGCAGAGGATGCCCTGCGCGCGCGCCCAGTGCACGAGCTCGGCGACGGTGAGGAAGTAGGGCTCGTAGCGCAACTGCGCGATCAGCGCGAGCTCGTGCTCGACGATCGCGCGCACCGCAGGCGGCGCCGGGTCGGCCGCCTCGCCATCCTCCCGCGCATCCGTGCGGCGATAGCGCCGCCGCAGGCCCTCCTCGGTGAGCTGGCGCAGCCAGCTCGTGGGCGTGTGGCCCGCGGGGACGATCTCGTCGGGGTACTCGTAGCGCAGCTCATCGAGCGAGAAGCGGCACTGCCCGGCGAATTCCAGCGTCGCCTGCAGCCACTCGGGCCGATAAAGCCGAGCCAGCCGCGCGCGCGAGCGCAGGTGCGCCTCGGCGTTGGGCTCGAGCGCGTGGCCGCAGTCGGCCAGCGGGCGGCCCAGCCGCGTCGCGGTCAGCACGTCCTGCAGCGGCTTGCGCGAGCGCGCGTGCATGAGCACGTCGCCCACCGCGACGATGCGCAGGCCGGTGAGCGCCGCCACGCGCGGCACCACGTCCAGCAAGCGCGCGTCGTGCGTGCGCAGCAGCAGCGGCAGCGCCAGCGCGCAGCGCTCGGCACCGAACCAGGTGCGCAGCCACAGCGCCTGCGCGAAGAGGGTCTCGAAGACCTCGTCCTCGCGGCCCGCTGCGGTCGCTGCGGTCGCTGCGGTCGCTGCAGCGGGCGCCAGCACCGCCGACGTCATCAGCAGCGCCAGGCAGTCGGGCAGGCCGGCGAGCATCGGCGCCTCGGGCACCTTGCCTTCCAGGTCGCTCGTCAGCGCGAGGTACTGCCCCTTGGGCGCACGGCGGCGCGCCACGCTGATCCAGTGCGCGAGGTTGCCCCAGCCGCGCCGCGTCTGCGCCAGCAGCACGAGGCGTGGCGCGGGCGCGCCGCCTGCGGTCGCAGGCGCCTGCCCGCGCGCCGCAGCCGGCGCCGCCACGGGCGGCGCCAACTGCATGCTCGCGCCGACGATCAGCGGCAGCCCGACGCGCCGGGCTTCGGCGTGCGCACGCACGACGCCCGACAGCGAGCCCTCGTCGGTGATCGCCAGCGCTGCATAGCGCAGGGCGCGTGCGCGCGCCACCAGCTCCTCGGGGTGCGAAGCGCCGGTGAGGAAGCTGAAGTTGCTGCGGCAGGCGAGCTCCGCGTAGGCAGGCAGCATGACGAGGATGGCAAGGGGGCCGGGCTCGCTGCGACGGCCGCGCCGGCTCGCACCGCTACGCAGGGCACCGCGGCCGACCCGGCGGATCGCGGGAGAACCGTGAAAGACGATGACTGTATATCCATACAGTTTACGCGCGCGATCATCGACTCCGCGAGCGAGCCGCAGCGCCGCCCTTCCTGTCCTGCAGATAGCCGCCGATTGCCGCCCGCCCGGACGGCGGGCTCAGGTCGCGGTGGCCGCGAAGCCGCGCTGCAGCCGCGCCTGCAGCCAGCCAAAGCCCACGCGTTCCTGCTCGAGGCGCAGCCGCGGCTGCAGGCGGTCCAGGCGCAGTTCGTCGTAGAGCGCAACCTCGTCGGGCGTCAGGCGCGTCAGCGCGTGCCGCACCGGCTCGGGCTCTTCGCCCCAGTGCGCGCGGTGCGCAAGCAGCGTCTGCCGGTCCATCAGCAAGGACGTGGCGTGCGGGAGGCAAGCGCGCAACTGGTCGAGGATGGCGAAGCCGTGGGTGTCGATGTCGCCCCAGTAGTGCACGGCGCAGCGCTGCAGCCACGGCGCCTGCGCCAGCGCCTCGAAGCCGTAGCCGGCGCCGAAGATGACGAGCGCCTGCGGCTGCGGCGGGAAGGCAAGGAAGTTGGTCTCGTTCTCGGTGATGAAGACGCGCGCCAGCGGCAGTGCCAGCGCGGCGAAGCTCGCCGCGTCGAGCGTGAGGTCGGCCAGCCCGCGACAGCCCGGCAGGCCCTGCAGCGCGGCGTCGAGCAGGCGCAGCCGGACGCGCAGCGGCTTGTCGAGAAAGCCGTAGCGGCGGTTGAAGCGCGCGACGCCGCCGGCCCCGGCATCGACCGCCTCGGCCGGCAGCGCGAGGTCCAGCAGCTCGCTCAGCACGCCGCGCTGCGCCTCGATGAACTTGCTGTCCACGCCCGCGGCGTCGACCTGGCGCAGGTAGACGCCCGGGCGCGGGTTCGCCTGCAGCCAGGCGACGACGGCCAGCAGCCGCGGCCAGTCCTCGGCCAGCGCCAGCGCCTGCAGCGGGCGCTTGTGCAGCCACGGCAGCAGCAGCGGCTGCGCCTGGGCGGTGTGCTGCCACAGCGCCTCGAAGCGGCGCGCCTCGCGCGTCCTGCCAAGCCACGCCAGCGCCTGCGGCAAGTCCTCCAGCAGGACGGCCACGGGCAGGCGCTGCGCGCCCTGCACGCGGTGCTTCCAGTCGCGCCACTGCAGGCGCAGTTGCGGCGCCTCCTGCGCGGCCTGCATCCATTCGGCGGCCCAGGCGCGCACTGCCTCGAAGCGCTCGCCGAGATCGCCCGCGCCCGGCGTCTTCAGCGGCAGGCGCAGCGGCCAGGCAAGGCCTGGCGACACCGCCTCGCGCAGCCAGTCGCCGCGCTCCCAGCGGCGGCGAAGCTGGGCGCGCAGCTCGCTCGGCGTGCTCCAGTTCATGGCGATGGCCAGCGCTCGGGCCCGGGCTCGGGCGCACGCGCCTCGGCCTTCTGCGCGCGGTATTCCTCGATCGAGAGGCAGCGCAGCCGCGAGTCGCGCCCGCCCTCGTTGTGCACGAAGCCGACGCTGGCGACGAAGGGCTCGATGATGTGGATCTTCTGCAGCGGCGTGACGATGAGCAGCTGCAGGTTGAGCTGCTGGAACAGGCGCAGCCCGTACTGCGCCGACTCGTCGGAGCCGCGCCCGAAGGCCTCGTCGATGACGACGAAGCGAAACGAGCGCGAGCGCACCGCGCCCCATTCGAGCCCGAACTGGTAGGCCAGGCTCGCCGCCAGCACGGTGTAGGCGAGCTTCTCCTTCTGCCCGCCGGACTTGCCGCCCGAGTCGGCGTAGTGCTCGTGCTCGCTGTCGTCGGCGCGCCAGCGCTCGCTGGCCGAGAAGAGGAAGCCGTTGCGCACGTCGGTGACCTTGGCGGTCCAGCGCCGGTCGGCGTCGGCTAGGCCCTCGCGGCCGCGAAAGCGGTCGATGATGGCCTTGACCTGCAGGAACTTGGTCTCCGAGTACTGCTCGTCGACGGCGCCGGTGAGCGCGCCCTCGGTGCAGGCGCGCAGGTCCTGCTGGAAGTCGCGGATCTCGGCGTCGGGGCTCTGCTGGGCCAGCAGCTTGATGGTGCGGCCCGGGTTGTAGTCGATCGCCTGCAGCGACTGGTTGATGCGCTCCACGCGCTCGCGGATGGTCTCGCGCTCGCGCGCGAGCTGGGCGTTGAAGTTGGCGATCTCGTTGATGGTGTTGACGTTGAGCAGTTCCTTGAAGCGCGCCTCGAAGCGCGGCAGGTCGTCGCGCCGCAGGGCGCCGAGCAGGCGCTCGTACTCGGGCAGCGCGGCCAGGCTCACGTCCATCTCGACCGTCTCGGCCTTGAAGGCCTCCTTGAAGCCGCGCATGGCGTTGACGATGCGCTCGGCAAGGCGCGCGAGGCGCTTGTCCTCGGCGTCGATGCGCTCCTGCAGCCAGCGCCGCAGATCCTGCTCGCGGTGCTCGCAGGACTCGACCGACAGCGTGTGCTCGCCCAGGCCCTCGGCGCGCCAGGCGTGCAGGCGCTGCACGAGCGCGGCCTGCGGCGGCGCGGCGTCCCAGACCGCCTGCGCCTGCGCCAGCAGCTCCTGCGCGGCGTCGGTGCGGCTCTTCGCTTCGCCGCGCTTGCCGAGCACCTCGGCGTGCTGCGCCTCGGTCTGCGCCAGCCGCTGCTGCAGCGCCTGCTGCTGCCGCGCCAGCTCCTGCAGCACGTCGGAGGCCGCCTGCAGGCGCCGGTGCTCGTCCTCGAGCACCGCGATCTCGCGCGCCGTGCCCATCCAGTCGAGCTCGGCAAAGCGCGTGAACTCCTCCAGCCGCGCCAGCGTCTCGAGCTGCTCGCCCAGGACCGCGCGCGCCTTGGCGAGTGCCGCAAGGCGCTCTCCCTGCACCTGCAGCACCTGCTCCAGCCGCTGCCGCTGCTCGCGCAGCGCGCGCAGCTTGTCGGCGTTGCTCCAGCCCAGCACGTAGCGGCTGCGGTCGTCGATGCGGCTGCGGTCGTCCTTCTCGTGGCGGCCGCTCGGGTCCTTGATCTGGCCGGCGCGCGTGATCGCGCGTGCCTCGCGGCGAAACGCCTCGACGCTGTCGCAGCAGGCGAGGTCGAAGCGCTGGCGCAGCTGCTGCTCCAGCCACTCCTCATGCGGCGAGTCGTGCTTGAGCACGAGCTTGCGCACCAGCGACTGCGCGTGCAGCGCGCCAGCCGGCGCGGTCCTGCGTGCACGGGCCAAGCCCACGTGAAAGTAGACCAGGCGCGCGCCCAGGTGCTGGCGGTCGACCCAGTCGGCCACCGCCTTGTAGTGCGCCTCGGGCACCAGCAGCGAAAGGCCGAAGCCGCGCAGCAGCCGCTCGGCGGCGCCCTCCCAGGCGCGCTCGTCGTCGCGCACCTGGATCAGCTCGCCGGCAAAGGGCAGCGCCTCGGCGTCCAGGGCCAGCGCCCGGCACAGCGCCTCGCGGATGCGCACCTGCGCGGCGTCGATGTTGCTCTGGCGGCGCTGCAGGCTCTCGATCTCCTCGCTCAGCGCGGCGTGCTCCTCGCGCCCCTTGCGGAAGGCGAAGTCCTCCTCGCGCTCGCGCTGGTGGTGGCCGGCGATGCCCTCGCGCAGGCCCTCGGCGCGCCGTGCGATGCCCTGCTGCAGGGCGACGAACCCGGCCTCGTCAGCCGGCGCCGCTTCGTCGATGCGCGCCAGCAGCGCCGCGAAGCGCTCGGCGCGCTGCCCGCGCTGCGCCTTCTCCAGCCCGAGGCGGCCGATCTCGGCGGCAAGCTGCTCGAGGCGGTCGCCGCCGTTCTCGCGCAGCGCGCGTTCGATGCGGCCGAGCTCCACGCGCTCGGCCTCGCGCTGCGCCTGCAGCCGCTCCTGCTGCGCCTGCAGGCGTGCCGCCTGCTCGCCCAGCAGCTCGAGGCGGCGCTCGAGCAGCTCGCCCTTGAGCCGCGCGAAGTAGGGCCGCAGCGCGTCGCGGCCCTCGCGCCAGCCCTGGATCTGCGCCAGCAGCGCGCCGTGGCGCTGGCCGTCCTCGATCAGCGGCGCCAGCAGCTCGACCTGGCGCTTGGCCTCGAGCACCGCCTGGTGCGCGCGGTCGAGGTCGTCGAAGTGGCGGATCAGGGCCTCGATGCGCTGCCCCGAATCGAAGGCTCGAGCATGTGGCTGCGCACGAAGTCGGTGAGGTTGCCCACCGACTTCATCGACACCGTCTGGTGAAAGAGCTCGAGCGCCTGCTCGTGCTCGATGCCGAAGCGGCGGCGGAACCAGGCGCCGTAGGGCGGGAAGCTGTCGTGCACCTCGCAGTCGCGGCCGCGCAGGGCCTTGCGCAGCGCGGTCATCTCGCCGCCCTTGACGGCGAAGTCCGCGGCGATCGACAGCGCGCGCTCGGCGGCGACGAAGAGGCGCGCGGGCTGCGCCTGCGCGTCCTTGAACCAGAACACCTGCGCCAGCGTGACCGACTGGTCGTAGCCTTCGTTGCGGAAGACGCCGAGGATCACCGTCCAGCACGAGGCGTCGCGCAGCGCCACCGGCTTGCTGCTGCCGGTGACCTCGTTGCGCTCGCTCTTGTAGTGCCCGAGCACGTAGGAGCGCAGGCTGCGCTCGCGCGCGTCGGCGCCCGCGGCCTTGTTGTAGGCCACGCGCTGCGCCGGCACGAGCAGCGTCGTCACGGCGTCGACCAGCGTCGACTTGCCCGAGCCGATGTCGCCGGTGAGCAGGCCGTTGCGACCGTCGAGCTCGAAGCGCCAGACGCGCTTGTCGAAGGTGCCCCAGTTGAGCACCTCGAGCCGCTGCAGGCGAAAGCCGACGCGGCTGTCGTCGGCGACGAAATCCAGCTCCAGCGTCGGCGCCTCAGGCATCGCGATCATCCTTGCCCTCGCCCTTGCCCTTGCCCTCACCCTCACGCGCCGAGAGCGCGCTGCGGTAGACCTCGAGCCTGGCGTCGAAGTCGGCCAGCCACTGCGCATCGACGAAGGCCTTCAGGATGCGGCGTACTTCGTAGCGCGCCTGCCTGGACGCCGAAGCCGACGCATCCGACGACGCCGCGGCTGCCGCGCCGGAGAGCGCCGCCGCGGGCTTGAGGCGGCGCAGGAAGCCGAGCTCGACGACCTTGTTCAGGGTCGTGTCGAGCTGGTCGCGCAGGCGCGCCTCGTTGCTGCCCTCGGTCAGGAAGACGCGCATCAGCTCGCCGATCTCGTCGCGCGAGAGCACGAGCCGCGTGTCGCCGCCGCCCGCGTCGAACTCGGCCAGACGCTTCCTGAGCAGCGCCAGCAGCAGGCTCACCGGGTAGGACAAGGGCCGCCGCGCCACCAGCCGCGGCAGCCGCGCCGCGCCCTCCGCGCCCGCGCCCGCGCCAGCGATTGCCTCGTCCTCGTCCAGCGCGCTGGCGCTGCGCAGGAAGGCATGGCCCTCGGCCTCGTCCAGCACCAGCTCCAGCAGCAGCACCTGGGCGTGCTCGCGCACGCGCGCCTGCAGCCGCAACAGGCTGGCCCACAGGCGCTCGTCGTCGTCGCGGTAGAGCACGCCCTTGAGCAGCATCACCAGCAGGCGGGAGAGCTCGGGGACGGGCCGCGCCGCCACCGGCACGGGGGCAGGCCCCTGGGCATCGTCGTTGCCGAACAAGTCGTCGCTCATAGGCTGCGCATTGTTGCCGCTGTGCGCAGGGCGGCCGGGCCGGCGGTGTGCGCGGAGCTGGCGGCGTCTTCGGCTCAGCGGGTGAAGATCACCCGCGGCAGCCGCGCCACGCGCGTCACCGGCGCGCCGTCGGCGCCCTGCGCGGGCCAGGCGATCGGCTCCTGCACCGCCTCGTCGACGAGGGCGCGCACGCCCTCGAAGCCCGCAGCGTCCGCGCCGCCGTGCGCCAGCTCGAGGTAGGCCACCAGCTCGGCCAGCCCCTGCTGCAGCGGCCGCGCCTGCAGCAGCTCGCGCAGCGTTACCTGCGGCTTGCCGCGCAGCACCTGCTGCACGGCGGCGACGAGCCGCGCCTTGTCGACGACGATGGCCTCGAACAGGCGCGCGGTGTCGATGTCGCCCGCACCCTCGCCCTCCTCCAGCAGCAGCTCGGCAAGCCGCGGCTTCACGCTGGGCGTGAACAAGGGGCGCTCGAGCGGCAGCTCGAGGTCCGCGCCCATCGCCGCCAGGCCGATCACGGCGCCCGCAGGCATCGCCTCGCGCAGCGCCAGCGCCTTGGCCTCGATGCCGCGCAGCAGCTCGAGGATGCGGCGGTTCTCGAGGAAGGCGCGGTCGTCGAGAAAACGGCGCAGTTGCTGCGAGAGCTGCGCCACCATGCGCTGCGTGTGCTCGCCGGCCTCCAGCCAGTCGTGGTGCACGCGGCGCGTGCGCGGCTCGGGCCGCAGCGCCGCCACCGCCGGCAGCGCCAGCACCTGCGCCAGCCGCGCCGAGAGCTCGTCCTGGCGGCGGCTGGACATCAGGAACTCCCAGAAGGCGCGAAAGCTGCGCCCCTGGTCGGAGTCCCCGATGGCGTCGCGCTCGCCCATGATCTCGTCCAGCAGCGCGCCCTTGCTGCCTTGCCACAGCGCGATCTTCTCGCGCACCTTGCGGTCCAGGCCGCGGAAGTTGTGCTCGACCTCGCGGAAGTCGGCCAGCAGCTCGCGCGCGATCTGCTGGAACTGCTGGAAGCGGTCGCGCACGGCGCTGTCGTCGAGCAGCGGCATCTCGCCGGCCGCCACGCGCGCGATCTCGGCGTCGAGCTCGTCGCGCTTGCGCTGCAGGTCGGCCAGGCGCCGCGCGGGGTCGGTCTCGGTGCCCTCGCCGATCTGCTCGAGCAGCGCAAAGAGCGTGAGCAGGCGCGACTCGGTGCCGACGAAGCTGCGCTCGGTCAGCGAGGCGAGCCAGCCGATGGCCTTCTCGGTGGCCGGCGTGAGGTCGTACTGCGCCTCGTCGGTGCCGGGCTTGTAGAACTTGCGCAGCCAGCCCTTGTCGGGCGCGCACCAATCGCCGAGGTACTCGAGCGCGGGCTTCGGGAAGGGCTTGCCGTCCTGCCCCTCGTTGAGCGCGAACAGCTCGTCGTCCAGCGCCTCGGCGAGATCGGCCTCGCTCATCACGCGCACGTTGGGCGCGACGAAGACGCGATGCAGGAAGCTCGCCACCAGCGGCGCATGCAGCGCATTCAGCAGCCGCCACGCAGGGTGGTGTTCGCGCAGCGTGGCGAGGGTGGCGTGGTTCATGGCGAAGGGGCGCGTAGGGCGGGGATTTCAGGCAAGAAAATGGGCCCGGAAGGAGCGCATCCGGGCTGTGGGGCCATGGGTGACGAATTGCACTCAAGACGCTCCGGCAAACACCCGCTCCAGCGTCGCGGGCAGCAGCGCGGCATTGGCTTCGCGGATGGCGCTGTGTTTGGCCTTGAGTGCGGCAATTTCGGCTTGCAGGCGGTCGAAGGATGGCTGGGTGGCCAGCGGGGGCGTGGGCACTTCGCTCTTGGCAAGATTGCCCAGGCTCAGTGTGCGGTTGCGATCAGCTGTGCCGGGTGATGCGAGCCCCACTTTTCCCAGACCGTCATCGCTCAACAGATAGTAGACAAGGAAGCCTGCCGTGGCCTGCTCCGGGTCGGGGATGCAAGTGATATAGCGATGCGAGGCGATGCAGCCGTCGTGCTCGTCGCGTGCAATAGCGATGGCGCCTTCCCATGCTTTGATGTTGCTGAGCACCAAATCACCGGCTTTGATCCAGACCGGCTTTTGCCAAGTTGCCTCAGCCCCGTCGAAATCGGGTTTAGCAAACAACCCTTTGCCAAATGACCGAGCGCCGACTTCCCGGTAGCGGGTTTCGATGTCAATTTCCACCGGACGGCGAACGGGTGGCGCCACCTCTGCCATCGGGCGCAGCGGCGCACCGGCAATCGCATCACGGAAACGCAGGGCCAGCAGGTGCTCGGCATCGCGCTCGACGGCATCCAGATGCGCTTCGAGCTGCCGGGTTTTCTTGGCCAGCGCGTCGAGGCGGGCGACGAGGGCTTGTTGTTCGGGCAACGGCGGAAGCGCTATCTGCTGATCAAGAAAGCGATCTTCCTTGATGCGTACCCGATTGGTTGTGCCTTCACTGGCAGCCTTGCACAATTCCACGAAGGGCGTTGACCGCACCAGCCAGCCCATGAATGTCGCATCGCACTGATCCGGGTCGCGAAACTCGAATGAGGGGAAATCGCTGCTGACGATTGCTCCGTCAAGCTCTGGCGGCACCAAACCAATTGCGCCATTTCGTGCGTCGATCTTGGACATGATCAGTTGGTTGGCACGCACAACACGCCGCGCCGAAACGACATCACTGCCAGAAACCTTGCCCCGGCTGATGACGCCTTTTCCCCACAGTTTGACCTGAATCCGTGACCCCCCTGCGGCAGGCGTGCCTACTGTTCGCTGAATCCGCGATTTCCATGGCCGAAGTCTTCGTGCGGCCCCTCGAAATGACGGCGCGGGGGGCGTTTGCAGGCCCACTGGCCGGTAATCGCAGGGT
>CAUJJO010000215.1 GCA_963205125.1 Pseudomonadota bacterium
GGCCCTTGCGCGTGCCACCTGCGTGGGCATCCAGGTCACCGGCGCCTGGCCGCCGCTCGCCTCGGGCAGGCCGATCTCGGCGCGGAACTGCGCGATCGAGGGCGTGCGCTGTTCCGGCCGCACCGCCAGCGCGTGGTCGATCGCCTGCAGGAAGGCCTCGCTGTAGCGTCCGGCGGCGACGCGGGCCAGGGGCTCGTAGCCATCGCTGATCAGGCGGCCGACCGAGGGCGGTGGCGTAGCCCCGGTGATCGCGAAGTGGATCATCGCGCCGAGCGCGTAGACGTCGGTCCAGGGGCCTTGCTGCATGCCCGGCACCTCGCCCCATTGCTCGATCGGCGCGTAGCCGGGCTTGAGGATGACCGTCAGCGCGTGCGTGAGGTCGCCGATCACCTGGCGCGCGGCGCCGAAGTCCAGCAGCAGCGGCCGCCCCGAGCCGGCCAGCAGCATGACGTTGTCGGGCGCGATGTCGCGGTGATACCAGCGCTCGGCGTGCAGCACGGCCAGCGCGTCGGTGAGCGGGTCCAGCAACTGCAGCAGCGCGATCTCGTCCGGCGGCGCGGCGGCGTTGCGCCAGGCGTCGCGCAGCGTGATGCCCTCGCAGAAGGGCATCACCATGTAGGCCGAGCCGTTGGCGCGCCAGAAGCGGTAGACCTTGACCAGCGCCGGGTGGTCGAACTTGGCCAGCAGCCGCGCCTCTTCGACGAAGCTGCGCAGGCCGGCCTCGAAGGCTTCGGTGTGGCGGTCCGAGCGCACGACGACCTGCGTGCCGCCCGAGCGCGCGACCATGCCCGAGGGGAAGTACTCCTTGAGCGCGACCACGCGCTTGAGCGTGTGGTCCCAGGCGCGGTAGACGATCGAGAAGCCGCCTTCGCCGGCCACGCTCTGCAGCTCGAACTCGTCGAGGAAGCTGCCGACGGCAAGCGCGTTGCCCGAATCCTGGCGCCCGCCGGCCGGCGGCAAGCCGCTGCCGCCGTGGCCCGCAGCGCCCCCCGCTTGCGCGGGCGGGGCCTGCGCAAGCGTGCGGTCGTCCTGCGGCGCGTCCTTGCTCATGCCTTGTTCAATCGGATCCTGCGTGGCCCTTCACCACCGGCCGCGACCCGCTGCGGGGCGCGCGTGCAACGGGTGCCGCCCCGCCTGGGCCTTGCGCCGGGCCAGAGCCGGAAGTCTGCCAGATCGCGCGCGGCCGACGGTCGCCGTGAATCTTCACGTTGGCAGCGCGGGCCGGACGCTGCATCATCCGCCGCATCGACCCCACGCCGCCGCGAACCCTGCGGCCGGCGGGTCGACCCGAAGTCCGGAGGCTGACCATGTTGAACTCGATTCTGCGCTCCACCTCGCTCGCGCTGCTGATTCTCGGCGGCGCGTCGCTGCACGCCCAGTCCGCGGGCCCGGTGCTCAAGCTGAACCAGGTCACCGAGCAGGCGCTGGTCGACGCGCTGGCGGTCGACGAGCCCGGCGCCCAGGATGTCGTGAAGACGCGCAGCATCCGTCCGATGGCACGCAGCGCGCCGACGCAGGCGCCGCGCGCGGCCGCGGGGCGCTCCAACATCCTGATCACCTTCCGCACCAACTCCGCCGATCTCACCGAGGAGAGCAAGCATGCGCTAGCCACGGTGGCCAAGGCCTTGCAGTCGGACAAGCTCGCGGGCTTCTCCTTCAGCGTCGAGGGCCATGCCGACCCGCGCGGCAGCGCCGAGCTGAACCAGCGCCTGTCCGAGGCGCGCGCGCAGTCGGTGGTCGCGCAACTGGTGTCGGCGCACGGCGTCGACAACGGGCGCCTGAGCCCGGTCGGCAAGGGCTCCACCGAGCTGCTGAACCCGGAGCGCCCGGACGCGCCCGAGAACCGCCGCGTGACCATCGTCACCCGGCAGCCCTGAACGCCCGCCGCTGACGGGGCGCTCACGGGGCGCTCACGGGCGGCACACGAGGCGGCGGCGCCCGGCATCAGCTCGACGCGGTGGCCGCCGCGGCCGCGGTCCGGAACGCGATCACGAAGTCGTCGGCCGCGGCGTCGAGGTCGATCGCCTCGACCGCGTGCTCCTGCCCCGCGTGTTCGAGGAAGTGCGTGGCCAGGCGCGGCAGCAGGCTTTGCGTGAGGATGGCGTCGACCATGCGCCCGCCGGACTCGACCTCGGTGCAGCGCCTGCGCACCAGCTCGACCACCGCGTCGCTGTAGTCCAGCCGCGCGCCGTGGCGGTCCTGCACGCGCTGCTGGATGCGCGCGAGCTGCAGCCGGATGATCTGGCCGAGCATCTCGTCGGAGATCGGGTAGTAGGGCACCACCACCAGGCGCCCGAGCAGGGCCGGCGGGAACTTCTCGAGCAGCGGCTTGCGCAGCGCCGTCGACAGCGCGTCGACCGAGGGCATCAGCTCCGGGTCGCGGCACATGCTGGCGATGACCTCGGTGCCGACGTTGGAGGTGAGGATGATGACGGTGTTCTTGAAGTCGATGTAGCGGCCCTCGCCGTCCTCCATCCAGCCCTTGTCGAAGACCTGGAAGAACATCTCGTGCACGTCGCTGTGCGCCTTCTCGACCTCGTCCAGCAGCACCACGCTGTAGGGCCGGCGGCGCACCGCCTCGGTGAGCACGCCGCCTTCGCCGTAGCCGACATAGCCCGGCGGCGAGCCCTTGAGCGTGGAGACGGTGTGCGCCTCCTGGAACTCGCTCATGTTGATGGTGATGAGGTTGTGCTCGCCGCCGTAGAGCGACTCGGCCAGCGCCAGCGCCGTCTCGGTCTTGCCCACGCCCGAGGGGCCGGCGAGCATGAAGACGCCGACCGG
This sequence comes from Pseudomonadota bacterium, assembly GCA_963205125.1. Lineage (GTDB taxonomy): Bacteria > Pseudomonadota > Gammaproteobacteria > Burkholderiales > Burkholderiaceae_C > Rubrivivax. The sequence continues at coordinate 2,782 of CAUJJO010000215.1, forward strand.
CTTGTTCGGGTTGTCGAGCTGCGCGCGCGCGGTCTGGATGCGCCGCGCGATCGCGTCCAGGCCGTGGCGCTGGCCGATGACGCGCCGGCCCAGCGTGTCGGCCAGTTGCAGCACGGCCTGGATCTCGTTTCGCACCATGCGGCCGACGGGGATGCCGGTCCACTCGGCGACCACCGCGGCGACGGCGCTGGCGTCCACGGTGGGCTGCAGCAGTGGGTCGTCGCCCTGCAGCGCGGCAAGCTCCTTGCGCAGGCGTTGCAGCTCGGCGACATCGCCGGCCGCCTTGTCCGCTGAGTCGTCCGCCGCGCCGTCTGCTGAGCCGTCCGCGGCGCCATCCACCGAGGCGGCGTCGGCGGCGACCAGCCGCGCCTCGGCCTTGCCGATCGCCTGCACCAGCTTGCTCTCGGCCTCGAAGCGCGCGGCGAGTGCTGCGCGCTCCTCTTCCAGCCGCGCCTGCGTGGCCTTCAGCTCGCCGTGGCGCTTGTCGTGATCGACGCCCAGCGCCAGCTCGCGCTGCACGACCTCGAGCTCGATCTGCAGCGCCTGCAGGCGCCGCGTCACGTGCTCGAGTCGCGCCGGGACGGCGTGCAGGCCCATGGCCACGCGCGAGCAGGCGGTGTCGAGCAGGCTCACCGCCTTGTCGGGCAACTGGCGCGCGGGGATGTAGCGGTGCGACAGGCGAACGGCGGCCTGCACCGCGTCGTCGCCGATGCGGACCTTGTGGTGCGCTTCGAGCTTGGCGGTGACGCCGCGCAGCATGGCGATCGCCTTGGCCTCGTCGGGCTCGAGGATCTGCACGAGCTGGAAACGGCGCGTCAGCGCCGGGTCCTTCTCGATGTACTTCTTGTACTCGGCCCAGGTGGTGGCGCCGATGGTGCGCAGCACGCCGCGCGCGAGCGCGGGCTTGAGCAGGTTGGCGGCATCGCCGGTGCCGGCCGCGCCGCCGGCGCCCACCAGGGTATGCACCTCGTCGATGAAGAGGATGATGGGCGTGGTGCTGGCCTGCACCTCGTCCAGCAGCGTGCGCAGGCGGTTCTCGAACTCGCCCTTCATGCTGGCGCCGGCCTGCAGCAGGCCGACGTCCATCACGCGCAACTGCACGCCGCGCAGCGGCGGCGGCACGTCGCCCTCGGCGATGCGCAGCGCCAGGCCCTCGACCACCGCGGTCTTGCCGACACCGGCCTCGCCGACCAGGATGGGGTTGTTCTGGCGCCGGCGCATGAGGATGTCGACCATCTGCCGCACCTCGTCGTCGCGGCCGGTGACCGGATCCATCTCGCCGCGGCGCGCGCGCTCGGTCAGGTCCTGCGTGTACTTCTCGAGCGCCGTGCCCTTGCCTTGCGCAGCGCCCGGCAGCGCGCTGCTGGCCTCGCCGGGGGCGCCCTGCAGGCCGCTGCCGTCGCTGGCCTGCTGGCGCGCCTCGGGCGAGCCGGGCAGGATCTTGCCGAAGGCCTCGCTGAGCATGGGCTCGGCGAGCTTGTCGAACTCCTTGGAGATCGCGCGCAGTTCGTTGGTCAGCACGCGCGTGCGCATCATCCCGGACAGCAGGTAGGCGCTGCGGATCTGCGACTCGTTGAACATCAGCGTGGCGTAGACCCAGCCGCGCTCGATCGCCGCCTCGATCTGGTCGGAGAAGTCGCTGATGCTGCTGGCCCCGCGCGGCAGGCGGTCAAGGCTGGCCACCACGTCGGCGGCGAGCTTGCCGGCGTCGACCCCGAAGTGGCGCGACAGGCGCAGCAGGTCGGAGTCGGGCTCCTGCAGCAACTGGTGCAGCCAGTGCACCAGCTCGACGTAGGGGTTGCCGCGCAGCTTGCAGAAGACGGTGGCGCCCTCCAGCGACTTGAAGAGCATGGGGTTGAGCTTGCCGAAGAGGGCCAGGCGACTGATCTCGGACATGGGCGGGCTCACAGGGTTGGGTTGGGGGTGGCGGTGGCGGTGGGAGGAGCGGCGCCGCGCGCGCGCGCACCTCCGCTCAGCCAGCGCTCGGCGTCGAAGCAGAAGTCGTCGGCGTCGGCCCTGGCCTTGGCCGGGCCGGCGAGCATCCAGCTGCTGTGGCCCAGGCGCGCCGGGCCGCCCAGTGCGGTGCCGGGTACCTCGGGCTGGCGCAGCACGAGCTGCAGGTCCCAGGCGTACTCGAGGCCGACGTAGTTGCGCACCCAGTCGACGGTGGCCTGGAAGTCCTCGCCGCCCGGCAGCAGGCGCTGGTAGGCAGCCAGCGGCATCGGCCCCAGGCGCAGGCGAAAGGCGTACTGCGCATCGGGCACGCGCGCGCCGACGACGGCGTCGACGCCGAGGCCGGTGTTGCCGCCGAAGGGCAGCAGCCGCGTCTGCTGCGCCGGCTCCAGCGGCAGGTGGTGCAGCCGGTGCTCCTGCAGCTGCACCGCGACGCCGAGGTACATGGCCAGCGCCGCAGCCAGGCCTTCGGGGTTGCGGCTCCAGCGGCTCCAGTGCCCGGCGGCGAAGCGCTTGGCGTGGTCGGGCACGGCGTCGCGCGCGAGCATGCCCGCCTCGCCATGGCCGAGCAGGCTGCCGAGAAAGCGCCCGAAGGCGTCGCCCTCGCGGCGGTCCAGCGCGACGGTGGGCTGCGCGTCGGCCCAGGCGCGGAAGAACAGCAGCAGCAGCCGGTGGTGGAAGATGTCGGCAAAGCGCGCGAGCGTCGGATCGTCGTGCTGGCGCAGGCGCTCGCGCACGTATTCGGTCAGGTGCGTGGGCAGCGGCCCGTTGGGGCCGTAGAGGCCGAAGCTCCAGACCGTCAGCCGCGGCGGAACCTGCGGCGCACGTGGCGGCGGGGGCAGCAGTTCGGCCAGCGTCGTCGGCGCGAACGACAGCGAAGGGTCTTGCCCTAGCCGGATCGGCTCGGCGTGCGGCCGCAGCGCGCGGCCCAGGCGCGGCAGTTCGGGGTGCCGGGCCTGCAGCAGGCGCAGGGCGAAGAAGAGGTCGAAGTCGCCCGGCCGGTCCTGCAGCCTTTGCCAGAAGGCGCGCAGGCGCGGCCCCGGATCCGGCACGGCGGCGGCGTTCATGCGGCGGGCCTCTGGCCCATGCGCGCGGGCCAGCTCGCCAGCCGCCCGCGCTGGCGCGAGTGCAGTTCGAGCTCGGTGAAGCTGTTGATGCCGACGTGGCGGCTGAAGAACTGCTCGAGCACGGCCGCCAGCGGCCAGGGGCTGACGCCGGCAAAGGGCACGTCGTCGACCAGCAGCCGCAGGCCGACGCCGCGCCCGTAGACGAGCTGCCGATGCTGCGGCAGCCGCCGCGTGATCGGCGCCATCGCAAGCGAGGTCAGGCCCTGGATCTGGCCGCCCAGCTCGCGCTGGCCGAGGTCGCGATAGAGGCCGAGCAGGTCGCGCAGCGTGGCCGCGCCTTCCTCCTCGGAGCGGTCGCTGAAGGCGAGGTAGTTCAGCGTGAGGTGCGAGATCAGCCGCCAGGTGATTTCGCTCTCGGCGATCGCCTCGGTCGGCTGCGAGGGGCCGGCGACGATGCGGATCGCCCCCACCGGCGCCGATTCGACCGCCACCAGGTCGCCGCCGGCCTGGCCCACCGGCATCAGCAGCGGCAGGTCGCGGTTGGTGCACAGGATGACGACGCCGAGCTGGCGCAGATCGTCGGAGAAGGGCGCGTCGCGCTGGTCGACCAGCGAGAGGAAGACTTCGCTGCCCAGGTAGCGCGTGCGCGGGCCGAAGCGCAGCGCGTGGTCGGAGAACAGTCGCCGCTCGCGCCGTACCGCGTAGTAGGCCTGGTCCTCGGCGCGGATGCCGTGCATCGCGGCGTAGAGGGGGACGAACTCGCGCTCCTCGGTGCGGCCCTCGTAGTGGCCGCAGACCGATCCGATGGCGTAGACCTCGTGGTCGCGCGGGCGCGTGCGATCCGGCACGACGTGGTATTCGTTGACGCCCGGGCTCAGGTGGATGCGGTCGGCGTTGCGCTGCAGCAGGTTGATCGCGGGCGTGCAGTGCAGCAGCAGGCTCTGCGCGTCGATCGCCGCCTCCAGCTCCGGGCGCGGCTTGCGCAGCAGCAGCGTGAGGGCGATCTGGCGCTGCGTGCAGCGCTGCAGCGCCGGGGCCAGCCCGCGGATCGAGAAGAAGCGAAAGCGTGCCGGGAAGGCGAAGTACTCGTGCAGCAGCCGGTGGCCCTGGAAGGCGCGCTGGGTGTAGGGCAGCAGCGCCTGCGCCTGCTCGAAGCCCTCGGGCTGCAGCGCCTCGGGGCCGAGCTGCGCGTAGATGCGCGAGGGATCCTGCGCGTCGTGCACCACCACGCCCAGCAGCGAGCCGTGGATCAGCTCCTGCAAGGGGGTGGCGACGCTGTCGGCTCCGGCGAGGTAGAGATCCAGCCGGTCCAGCGCGAGCTGGTCGAACGTCAGGCCGCTGCGCGTGCCCAGGTCCAGCCGCAGGTGCCCCGCGGCCGGCGCCGGCAGCCGCAGCGTCGTCGCCGGCAGCTCCACCGGTGCGCCGGCCAGGCGCACGCGCAGCACCTCCAGCGGCCACAGCGTCAGTTCCTGGCCGGTGCGGAACTCGCAGGCGGTCTGCTCGTCGGCCAGCTTGCGGCTGCGCAGCACGGTGCCCGCCGGCAGCGTGAAGCCTGCGGCGAGGCTGCCTTCGGTGGCGCTGGGCTCGAACTGCGCCACCAGCATCGCCGGGGTCGGCGCGAGGTAGTGCGGGCAGACCATCTCCAGGATGCGCTGCGACAGCCGCGGGAACTCCGCGTCCATCTTGAGCTGGATGCGCGCGGTGAGGAAGGCGAAGCCTTCGAGCAGGCGCTCGACGTAGGGGTCGGCGACGTCGGTCTCGCGCATCGCCAGCCGCCCGGCGACCTTCGGAAAGGCCGCGGCGAACTCGGCGCCGAGCTCGCGCAGGTAGGCGAGCTCGCGGTTGTAGTACTCGACGAACTGCGGCTTCACGGCAGGAGGGAAGGCACGCGGGGTCTGCCTCAGCTCGGCTGCACCGCGACCTGCCCCGACTCGAGGTCCAGGCTGCTCTTGAGCAGCATCTCGATCGGGTAGGGCATCGACCAGAACTGGCAGCGGATCTCGAACTGCAGCGTGTTGTGGCTGCTCATGGCCGAGGCGCTCGGCGCCAGCGTGACCTGCAGCGTCTCGGGCAGGATGCGCGGCTCGAAGTCGACGATGGCGCGCCGGATGCCGGCCTCGAGGGTCGGCCAGTCCAGCTCCGACAGCAGTTGCCCCGACATCGGTGGCACACCGTAGTTGAGCACCGAATGCTCGGCCTGCGGCAGGCCCTGGAAATCGATCACGCCGCTGGCGTTGTTGGCGTTGAGCAGCCAGCCGAGGTCGCGCAGCAGCGCCGCGCGCAGGCGCGACTCGGTGACGAAGACGGTCTCGGCGCGCTCCTTGGCCGCCAGCGGCGCGTCGTCGGTGAGCCGGTCCAGCAGCGCCGGCTGCAGGCGGTCCTTGCCGCCGTCGCCAAGCGTCCTCGAAGAGCGGGGAGCGGCCATCGCGCGCGCCGTGGTAGGGCAGGTCGGGCAGCTCAGGCCGCGTCGATCTGCAGGCGCCGCACGTCCAGCAGCGCGCGGTCCTCGCCGTCGACCAGCCAGACGCGCTGCCCCAGGCCGCTGGCGTGGCCGTCGCCGAGTTCGCGCCACTCGCTGCGGCGCGCCAGGCGCAACGCGTCGGCCGCATCCTCGCTGCCCGGGTAGCGCGTCGGGATGAAGCCCGCCAGCGTGCCGCCGCTGACCAGCGTGACCTCGCAGGCCGTCCAGACGAAGTCGCGCAGGTCCTGCGGCTTCTCGAAGCCGATGCTGCGGATCGCGGCAAACGGCACCCAGTAGTAGTTGCCCTTGACCAGCAGCTCGCACACCGGGCCCAGGCGCGAGTCGGCGTCGGCGATCCACGCGAAGGCCTCGTCGTTGAGCCGGCCGCCGCTCGTCGGCGCCTGCTCGAAGGCCTGCTCACGCAGCGCCGCCGCCGCGGCCGCGTCGCCCTGGCCGAGCTGCTGCAGCGCCTGCGTGAGCAGGCCCATCCAGGGCGGCGGCTCGCCCAGGATGCTGGGCGAGCGGCGGCCGGCGAAGACCTCGGCGCGCAGCATCTCGCAGGCGATCGCCTCGCGATAGGTGCGCGCCATCGGCTGCGCCTTGTCGTCGAGCTGGGCAGCCAGCTGCAGCGCCTCCAGCGCCTTGCGCCACTGGCCCATCACGGCCAGCAGCTGGAACAGGTAGACGCGCAGCGAGGCCTCGGCCGGCGCGGCGCGGATCGCGTTCTTCAGCTCGCCCAGTTGCAGGTCGAGCGCACGGTTCGGATCGAAGCGGACCATGGGTGGGGTCGTCCTCAGGAGGTGGCCAGGGTCCGCGGTCGCGCGTGCACGACGAAGTGGCAGCGCAGTGGCCTGGCACGCCACACGCCCAGCGGTTCGGTGAAGATCGGCAGCCGCAGCCGCGGGGCGTCGAGCAGCTCGACCTCCCAGTCCTTGTCGTCGAAGAAGGCAAAGCCCACGCGCCGCGCATCGAGCAGCCGCGGCCCGGCGAAGCGGCCGGTGGTGTAGGGGCCGCCGAGCGTGGCGGAGTCGAGTAGCTGCCCTTGCGCGTCGAGCAGGTGCAGGTGCAGCAGCTCCTCGTAGGGGCAGTCGTTGCTGACGAAGAGCAGGAAGCGCCCGTCGGCCTCGACCGCCGCTTCCAGCAGATGCCCGCCGAGCTCGGTGCCGAGGGCGCGGCCGTGCAACTGGACTTCGCAGCGCGGCGGAGCGTCCTCGCCGGTCGCCGGCAGCGCACGCACGCTCACTTCGGGGGCCAGGCGCATGGTCGGGTCGAGGCCGGGCAGGCGCCTTGGCAGTTACCAGATCAGCGAAACGCCGAAGGCGGCCAGCACGCCGCCGGCAAAGGCGCCGACGGTCACGCACACCGGCGCCCCGGGCCCGCAGGCCAGGCCGGCGAGCGCACCCCCGGCGATGCCGCCGCCGATGCCCGCTCCCGTCACCGCCGCCTCGCGCTTGGCCGCGGCAATGCGGTCCTCGGCGTTGGCGATCTGGTAGATCGACACCGCCAGCGAGAGCACGAGCAGGCCGCGCCCGGCCGGCCCGAGCCGGCGCATCCAGCGGCTGATGGTCGGGTCCGACTTGCCGGCCGACTTGACGATCTCCGCGTAGACGGCGTTCTGCTGGCTGGGCGCGAGCTTGGCAAAGCTGGCGTTCGGGCCGTGCAACTGCGTCACCTTGCGCGCGATGAGTTCGTTGAGCGTTCGACCTTCGCGCTTGAGCCGCTCGGCCAGCGCGCGGCCGGCGGGCGTGCTGCGCGCGCGCAGGGTCTGCATCACCGCGTTGCGCGCCTCGTTGGCCTGCTCGGCCGCCTGCGTCCAGGTGATGTTCCCGGCCTGCGCCTGCTGGCGCAGCTCCTGGGCCAGGTCGTGGATCAGGCGCTGGTAGCGGGCGCGCGCGGCACCGTCGATGTGCAGGTGCGCGCCGACGTTGGCCAGCTGCGCCTGGAAGCTCTCCAGGACGTCGTCGAGCAGCCGCTCGTCGCCCTGCTGCTCGGCCTGGAACTGCCAGTCGGCCATCGCGTCGGCTTCAGCTGCCCGCGGCCTTCACCGAAGGCAGCTTGGAGACCAGGCGCAGCGAAACGGTCAGGCCCTCGAGCTGGTAGTGCGGGCGCAGGAACATCTTCGAGGTGTAGTAGCCCGGGTTGCCCTCGACCTCCTCGACCTTGACCTCGGCGGCGGCCAGCGGCTTGCGCGCCTTGGTCTCCTGCGAGGAGTTGGCGGGGTCGCCGTCGACGTAGTTCATGACCCAGTCGTTGAGCCAGCGCTCCATGTCCGAGCGCTCGCGGAAGGAGCCGATCTTGTCGCGAACGATGCACTTGAGGTAGTGCGCGAAGCGGCTGCAGGCGAACATGTAGGGCAGCCGCGCCGAGAGGTTGGCGTTGGCGCTGGCGTCGGCGTCGTAGTACTCGGCCGGCTTGTTCAGCGACTGCGCGCCGATGAAGGCGGCGACGTCGGAGTTCTTGCGGTGCACCAGCGGCATGAAGCCGTTCTTGGCGAGCTCGGCCTCGCGGCGGTCGCTGATGGCGATCTCGGTCGGGCACTTCATGTCGACGCCGCCGTCGTCCGAGGGGAAGGTGTGCGCGGGCAGGTTCTCCACCGAGCCGCCGGACTCGACGCCGCGGATCGAGGTGCACCAGCCGTAGTACTTGAACGAGCGGTTGATGTTGACCGCCATCGCGTAGGCGGCGTTGGCCCAGCAGTACTTGCCATGGTCGCCGCCCGAGGTTTCTTCCTCGAAGTCGAACTCGTCGACCGGATTGGTCTTGGCGCCATAGGGCAGGCGCGAGAGGAAGCGCGGCATCGCCAGGCCGACGTACTTGGAATCGTCGGAATCGCGCAGGCTGCGCCAGGCGGCGTACTCGGTGTTGGTGAAGATCTTGGTCAGGTCGCGCGGGTTGGCCAGCTCCTGCCACGACTCCATCTGCATCAGCGAGGGGGCGGCGCCCGCGATGAAGGGCGCGTGCGCCGAGGCGGCGATCTTGGCCATCTCGCCCAGCAGCTCGACGTCGGGCGGGCTGTGGTCGAAGTGGTAGTCGCCGACCAGGCAGCCGTAGGGCTCGCCGCCGAACTGGCCGTACTCCTCCTCGTAGACCTTCTTGAAGATGGGGCTCTGGTCCCAGGCCACGCCCTTGTAGCGGCGCACCGTGCGGTGCAGGTCCTTCTTCGAGATGTTCATCACGCGGATCTTCAGCATCTCGTCGGTCTCGGTGTTGGTGACGAGATAGTGCAGGCCGCGCCACGCGCCCTCGAGCTGCTGGAAGTCGGCGTGGTGGACGATCAGGTTGATCTGCTCGGACAGGCGCTTGTCGATCTCGGCGATGATCGCCTCGACCGTCTTGTAGGCGTCGCCGGAGATGGCGCCGGTGGCCGCCAGCGCCTGCTGCGCCAGCGTCTGCACGGCGGACTCGACGGCCTCGCGGGCCTGGTCGGTCTTGGGGCGGAATTCCTTCTGCAGCAGGGCGGCGAATTCGCTGCCCTCGGCGACTTGGGTCTGCGCGCTGCGTTCGGTCTGGGGTGCGTTCATCGTGTCCTCCGAAAGCTCGTGCGCGCTCAGGCCTTGTCGCCTTCGGCGGCGGCACCCGTGTTGGGTGCGGCGGCCAGCGACTTCAGCAGCGCGGGATCCTGCAGCACCTTGGCGATCAAGTCCTCGGCGCCCTGCTTGCCGTCCATGTAGGAGAGCAGGTTGTGCAACTGCGTGCGCGCGTCGAGCAGCGACTTCAGCGCGCCGACCTTGCCGGCGATCGCCGCCGGCGAGAAGTCGTCCATGCTCTCGAAGCTCAGGTCGACGTTGAGCATGCCCTCGCCGGTGAGCGTGTTGGGGACGGTGAAGGCCACGCGCGGCTTGATGGCCTTCATGCGCGCATCGAAGTTGTCGATGTCGATCTCGAGGAACTTGCGGTCCGCCACGTCGGGCAGCGGCTCCAGTGGCTTGCCCGCGAGGTCGGCCATGACGCCCATGACGAAGGGGATCTGGACCTTCTTCTCGGAGCCGTAGACCTCGACGTCGTACTCGATCTGGACTCGGGGCGCCCGGTTGCGCGCGATGAATTTCTGGCCGCTCTTGCCTGTCTTGCTCATCGAATCACCTCGGAGGAAAGCGCGTGCCCTCGGGCCACGCGTGGGGGATTGTCGATCCGGCGCGCCCGGGCGCCAAGCCGCGTCGGGCGGGTGGATGTCACGATAGCAGCGCGCAGGGGCCGCCGCGCACGGCGCCCGTCGCTTCTCTTGGGGATGGCGCGCGGTCTCATCGCGGGCTCACTGGGCCACCCTGCGCGCTCATGCGTCGCCGCCCGGTTCGCCGGTGATGTTCTGCACCGTGCCCAGGCTGTCGGGCGCGAGTTCGCGCAGGATGTCGAGAAAGCCCAGGCCCATCAGGCGGGCGGCGCGGCGCACCAGCAGCGGCGCCGGGTTGGTGGGCTCGGTGCGTTCGAGGAACTCGGCCACGGCGATCAGCTGCCGGCGCGCGTCCTCGCGGTGGCGCAGCTCGCCGGGCGCGGCGGCCGTCGCCATGGCCGCCCCCGGCGCAGCCGCGGCCGCGCTGCCGGCGCTGGTGGCGCTGGCGTCGGCCTCTGCGGCGTCGGGCGTGGCCGCCCCACCGGCGCGCGGTTCCAGCTGGGCCAGCAGTTCGAGCATCGGGGCGATGTTCTCGAACGGCGGCATGTCCGATCCCTGCAGGTGCGCGCTGCACGCGGCGACGATGCGCTGCAGGCTGGCGCGCGCTGCCGCCAGCGCCTGCAGGCCGGGCTGGCCCTGCTGCCAGGCGTCAGCCGCGGCCAGGCGCAGCTGCGCGGCGGTGAAGCTCGGCTGCTGCTCGAGCGTCTGGCCGCGCAGCAGCGCGAGCGCGTCGCGCACGGCCACGCCGCCGCCGGGGGCGCGCAGCAGCTCGCTGCCGCGCAGGTCGGCAAGCAGGCCGCCGGTGTCGTCCAGCATGCCCAGCGCGTTCACGCGCATGAAGGCGTCGCCGTCCTCGAGCCGCGGGTGCACCTCGTCCCAGTGCGCCTCGAGCAGCGCGGCGACCAGCTCCAGCGCATCGGCCAGGCCGCGCAGGCCCTGCACGCCGACCCAGGCGCGGCCGAGCAGGCCGGCCACGCGCAGGTCCTTGGTGCGCGCGAGGAGCGCGCGGCAGCGCCGTTCGATATCGCGCCAGTCGGGCGGTTCGGCGGCGATCACGGTGTCGCCGAACTGCTGCTCGGGCTTGCCGGCCGCGGCGGTCTCCAGGGCCAGGAAGTCGGCGTCGTAGGTGAGGTCCTCGCCGCAGGGTGCGCTGGCGTCGACCGCTTGCAGGAGGGCTTGGAGATCGGACATGCGGGGCAACTCCGGGGTCGTGGCGCGCGACGCTCACCGCGAGGCGCCCTGGAACAGGCGCATGAAGAGCGGCCGGTGCAGTGCGCCGCTGCTGCTCAGCTCCTGGAACGGCCACTGTGCAGTCGGCGAGACCCACCACACGCTGGTGTCGGCTGCGCGCCCGAACACGGCGCGCAGATCGGCGCCGGGCATGGCCACCGGCGCGGCCTGGCCTGCGGCAACGCTTGCGGCGTCGAGGTCGGCGAGGATGTCGGCGATCAGCGGCGTCAGCGGCGCCGCGCTGCGGTCCTCGAAGGGCGAGGGCAGCGCCGCCAGCCGCGCGTCGAGGCCGTCGGGCGACAGCGGCAGGCGCCTGGCGTCGACCACCGCGGCGTGCACGCCGACGAGGAAGCGGCAGAGCGTGGCCGGCTCGGCCAGCGCCTGCTGCTGCGCGCTGGCCAGCGACATCACGGTGAGCGGGTAGAAGCGCCCGACGCGATCCACGCTGGGCGCGATCACGCCGCAGGCGGGCACGCCGGTGACGCGCGCCGGCGTGACGAAGAACCAGATCGGCGAATGGATGAAGCGCTGCGTCCAGCTCTCGGGCGCCTCGCCGCGCAACTGGTCCAGCCCGCTGCGCAGCCAGTAGTCCCAGTCGGTGGCCAGCGCATGCGGCATGCGCCGGCCGACGAAGTCGCCGATCGACGGCAGCTTGCCGTACCAGCAGGCGTCGATGGTCGGGGTGGCGCTCATCGTCGGCTCGCTAGAGCTGGCTCGGACACGCGAAGCCTTCCATCGCCGGCAGCCGGAAGGGGTTCTGCACGCTGCTGGCGGTGACCTCCACGCGCAGCCGCCGGCCCTCGACTGCGAAGGACGCGATGAAGCGCTCGGGCGTGCTGCCCGGCGCGAGCTGGGCGCGGTCGAAGAGCCGGTGCAGCGCCCACGGCCCTTCGGTGAGCAGGCCCAGGTTCTCGCCGCTGGCGGTGGTGAGCTGCAGCCGCACCTGGTTGGTGCCGCGCGCGCCGGGCCAGGTCATGGACTTCGGGATCTGCGGCCCGTGCTGGTAGCGCAGCACCTCGCCGTCGACGTCGAGCACCATCTGCGCCAGGCTCGCGTCCATGTCCAGCGGCTTGATCTCCACTCGCAGCGAGGGCTGGCGGCCACCCGAGCGGAAGTAGACGTCGCGGATCGTCGCCGCGCGCTGGAAGGCGGCCAGCGCCGCCGAGCCGCCCACCGGCGTGCCGTCGATGCCCTGCTTGAAGGTCCAGGGCTCGCGCGAGATGTCGACCATCGGCTGCAGCTGCGCGCGGAAGAACTCGTCGAAGAGGCCGCCGGGCGCGAACAGGCGGGCGAAGTCGTCGGCCGTCACGTCCTTGCTCGCGCCGCGCGTGAACGGGTAGCGCCCGCTGATCGCCTTGCGGCAGAAGTCGCCGATGGTGGCGTTGAGGTTGCCGCCGATGGTGCGGCGCACGTCGCTGCCGACCAGGCCCGAAGTCGCCGCGGCCAGGCTGTTGAACATCACCGACATCGGCGCGGGCAGGCGCTGGCTTTCGCCGCGCACCTTCTCGAGCGTGCCGGCCAGCGTCGGCGGCACGCTGCCGCCGGCCGTGACCTGCTGGCGCGCCGAGGCGATCACCGTCGCTGCCTCGTTGATCACCGCCAGGCTGTTGACGATGGGCGCGGGCCCGGTGGCGCCGACGCCGGCCAGGCGCCGGTACTCGCGAAAGCGCGCGTCGACGATGTCGGCCTCCAGCGTGCCGCTGGTGGCCAGGCCGGCGACGTTGACCTGGCGCCCGGTGAGGCGGCTGAGCTGCGCCTGCTCCTCCTTGATGCGGTTGAGCTTCTCGCCGAGCCAGCTGCTCGTGCTGCCCGAACCGCTGCCGCCACTGTCGGGCTTCTGCGACAGCGTGGTTTCGCGCGCGACCGCGCGCACGAACTGCTCGATGCTGGAGTTGGGCGCGGCGTAGAGCCGCGCCTGCTCGCCGGCCTGTTCGAGCGAGCCGATGGGCACCGGCCGCACGTCGGCAAGATAGTCCTCCCAGCGCTTGGCGTAGTCCATCAGGTAGAGGCGCTTGACCTCGTTGGCGAGCTGGCCGGTGAGCGCCTCGCTGGCGGCGGAGCCCGCGCCGCTGCGCCCGCCCGGAAGCTGCCCGAGCACCCAGCCCTCCTCGTGGCTGAGCAGCGTCGTGGTCTTGGCGAGCTGGCGCAGGAAGAGCCCGTGGTAGCCGTCGTAGGTGAAGAGGCCGGGGATGCCCTGCGTCAGCGGCTTGCCGCTGTGCCGCGTGAAGACCTGCGGCGCCTCGGGGCCGGCCGCGCGCACGACGGTGAAGTCCGGCGGCTGGTCGGGATCGGTCAGCAGCAGTTGCTTGAGGCGGCTGTAGGCGCGCTGCGCCGGCGACATCTGCAGCAGGCGCTGGCGCACTTCGGCCACGAGCGTGGCGTCGATGGGCTCGCGCGCGCTCACGGTGCGGTCGCGGGTGAGCGCGTCCAGGTGGTGCGCGAGCCGCTCGATGATGCCGCGCTCCTGCGCCTGTGGCGGCAGCGTGCGCGCCCACTCGGTGGCCATCCAGTTGCGCACGACGGCGGCGTCGAAGTGCTCCGGCGTGTAGAGCATCAGGTAGGTCTTGAGCGCCTCGTAGCTCGCCTCCGGGTTGTCGGTGGCCACCTCCTGCAGCGAGCGCCGCAACTGGCGCGACAGCCGCGGCAGCCAGGCGTCTTCGAGCAGGCGCAGGTAGGTGCTCTCGGCGGCGGCCTCCATCTTGGGCACCTGCAGCAGGCCCCAGCGCCAGGACAGCGGTGCCGAGTCGCCTTCGTAGCGGCCACTGCGCGCCACGGTCTCGGCGTGGTCGAGCATGGGCAGCAGTGCGACCATGCTGTCGGCGTCGGCGAGCTTGGCCTCGTCGACCGCCTGGCGCAGCACGCCGACGTTGCTGGCGACCTCGCCGAGGTAGTCGCGGTTGTTGCCGAAGCTCACGAACCAGGCCGCGCCAAGGCCGACGAGAGCCAGCGCGAGCCCGGCCAGGCCGCCAGCCTGCAGCAGGCGCAACTGGCGTTCCTTGCGGGCGTTGCGGCCGGTCAGGCCGGCCTCGTTGAAGATGACGTCCTTGAACAGCGTCTCGATGAAGTAGCTGCGCCCGCTCTGCGTCTTCAGCGCCTGCGCCAGGCCCGACTGCACGCCGAAGCGCCGCGACAGCGAGGACATCACGCGGTCGAAGGGCATGCCCTCCTGCGTGCCGCTGGTGAAGTAGATGCCGCGCAGCAGCGGCTTCTCCTTGAAGCGGGTGGAGGCGAAGACCTGCGCCAGCGTGTCGTGCACGACCTCGCGCAGGCCGACGAACTGCTGCGGCAGCGCGTACAGCAGGCCGCGCCGGGCGAGGTCGGGCTCGGCGGCCAGGCGCTGCGGCAGCAGCCGGTCGACCTGGCGCGCGACGAGGTCGAACTCCTCGCCGAAGCGCACCAGCGGGTCGGCCAGTACAGCGCCCTCCTCGTAGGGGAAGGTGAAGCCCAGCACCTGCGCGCGCTCCTCGCGGCTCATGGGCCCGAAGAACTCGCTGAAGCCCGCCAGCAGGTCGGTCTTGGTCACCAGCACGTAGACCGGGAAGCGCAGCGCCAGCTCCTCGCAGAGCTCGGCCAGCCGCTGCCCGATCGCCTGCGCGAGCTGGCTGCGCTCGGCCTCGGTGCTGGAGAGCAGGTCCTGCACGCTGAGCGTGACCAGCACGCCGTTGATCGGCTGGCGCGCGCGAAAGCGCCGCAGCAGTTGCAGGAAGCCGCGCCAGGCGGCGCTGTCCTGCTGCGCGTCGCTCTCCTGCGTGGTGTAGCGGCCGGCGGTGTCCAGCAGCACGGCCTGGTCGGTGAACCACCAGTCGCAGTTGCGCGTGCCGCCCACGCCGCGGATCGAACCCTTGCCGAACTTGTCGGCCAGCGGGAAGTTCAGCCCCGAGTTGACGAGCGCCGTCGTCTTGCCCGAGCCCGGCGAGCCGATGATCAGGTACCAGGGCAGCTGGTAGATGTAGCGCCGCGTGAAGCGGCCGAAGAGCCCGCCCTCGGCCTGCGCGAAGCGCGCCTTGGACAGGGTGTCGACGGCCTCCTTGAAGCGGCCTTCGAGCTCCTTCACCTCGAGCTGCCCGGCGCCGGGCGTCTGCGCGTTCGGGTCGCTGGCCGTGAAGCGCGCAAGCGAGGCCATCATGCGGCCGTTCATGTTGCGGCTGCGCCACCACTGCAGCAGCTGCTTGAGCAGCCACAGCAGCCACAGCAGGCCGATGATCAGCCAGCGGATGCCCTCGCCCTCGAGCGGGCGGAAGCGGTCGATCGCCACCAGCGGGCCGACGAACCAGATGACCAGGCTCAGCAGCAGCAGGCCGACCAGCGCCAGCGTGATGCGGTTGAAGAAGAAGGCAGCGATTCGGCGCAGCATCGTCGTCAGTTCCCCGGTGCGGTCGAGGCCGCGGCGGCGGGCGGCGCGGGCTGCTGCAGCGCGGCGTCGCGCGCGGGCGGCGGCACCAGCAGCACGATCTCCACGCGCCGGTTGCGCGCGCGGCCCTCGGGCGTCGCGTTGGGCGCCACCGGATCGGCGTCGCCCCGCCCCTCGCTGCGCAGGCGCTCGGCGCTGCCGATGCCGCGCTGCAGCAGCTCGGCCACCGCCTCGGCGCGCGCCTGTGAGAGGTGCCAGTTGGAGGGGAAGCGCGCCGAGCGGATCGGCACGTTGTCGGTGTAGCCGTTGATGAGGACGCGCCCGGGCACCTGGCTCAAGGCCTGCGCCACGCGCTGCAGCACGGTCTGGTAACGCGGCTTGACGACGACCTGCCCCGGGTCGAAGAGGCCGTCGCCCAGCAGCACGATGGTGCTGCGGTCGGCCTCGTCGCTGACCTCGACCAGGCGCTCGCGGATCTCGGGCTCGAGGAACTGCCGCAGCCGCGGCGGCGTGACCACCGGCTCGACCGGCGCGGCTGCCACCACCTTGGGAAAGCGCACGCCGTTGAGCGCGGCGAAGACCTCGTCCGACTGCCCGGCCAGCCGCCAGCTGAACGCCAGCCAGATGAGGAAGCCCAGCAGCAGCGCAAGGGCCGCGGCCACCCACAGCGGCACCAGCGTCCACGGCGGCTGTGCCGCGCGCTCGATGCCCTTCCAGTGCACCGAAAGCGCCGACGAGCGGTCGCCGCGCTCGCTTTCGATCACCTGCAGCAGCCGCGCCTTCAGCGTCTCGAGCTTGCTGCGGCCGTCGTCCAGCACGCGGTAGCGGCCCTCGAAGCCGAGCATGAGGCAGAAGTACATCAGCTCGAGCAGGTCGATGTGCTGCCGCGGCGACTGCACCAGCTTGGCCAGCAGCTGGAAGAACTTCTCGCCGCCCCAGGTCTCGTTGTGCAGCGCCACCAGCAGGCTGTAGCGCGGCCACACGCCGCCGCCGCCCCAGGGCGTCTGCGCCGCCGCCTCGTCGATCGCCGTGCACAGGCAGTAGCGCGCGCCGATCACCGTCTCCATGGGCACGCCGGCCCCCGCGGCCTTGCGCTCGAAGCCACGCATGGCTTCCAGCAGGTACTGCTGGAAGCCCGCCGGATCCGGGTGCGTGGCGGTGGCGCGGATCTGCGGGATGAGATTCAGCAGCCCGTTGGCCGCGGCCACCAGCGGGTTGCCGCCGCTGACGACCTCGGGCAGGTCCGAGCGCGTGGCGGCAAGCCCGGGCGCGGCCGCGGCGCCGCCGAAGGCCTGCGCCGACGCGGCGGCGGCCGTCCCGCCGAAGATGGTATGGAACTGGCCTGCGGTGGCGTTGACGAAGGGGTCGGTGGCCATGCGTTGCTCTCGGATCTCGGCTCTCGGCTTTCGGCTTTCGGCTCTCGGCCCGTCAGGTGCGGCGGATCGCCCACAGCTCGAGCTGCAGCTCGGGGAAGGCGCCCGAGACGTGCAGCGCCAGGCCGCCGGACTTGTGCAGTTGCCGCCACAGATCGTGCGCGGTATCGACCTGGAAGTAGGTGAAGCCGCCGTGATAGGGGATGTCGCGCGGGGCCACCGGCAGCGGCGACATCACGACGCCCGGCAGGTGCAGGTTGACCAGGTCGCGGATGCGTTCGACCGGGCCCATCTTGACCTGCGCGGGGAAGTTGCTGCGCAGGAACTCCTGGCTGGTCTGCGCCTGCGCGGCGAGCACGAATTCGCAGCTGTCGAGCATTTCCGCGCTCGGGATGATGGCCACGTGCACGCCGTACTGGCGCTCGCGCACCTCGATCTGGATGGCGTTCTGCTCGAGCACCGACGACAGGCCGCGGCGCAGCTCCAGCATCAGCGGCGCGAAGCAGGCTTGCAGGTCGTCGTGGTCGTAGGCCGGCAGCTCGGGCGGGCGGCGGCCTTCGCGGCGAAAGCTCGCCAGCTCGCCGACCAGGCGCAGCAGCTCCTGGAACAGCCGCTCGGGGTGGATCGCCCGCACCCGCGTCCAGTGCTCGACCACCGGCTCCCAGCGGTTGATGAGCGTGAGCATGAGGAAGTCGCCGAACTCGCCGGTGCCGCTGCGCCCGGGCTGCGACAGCCGCGCATCCAGTGCCTGGCCGCGCTGGCGCAGCAGGCCCAGCAGCTCCTGGCCAAGCGCCAGCAGGCTGCTGCTGTCGCCGTTGTTGAGCACGGTCGGGATGTAGGCGGTGTCCAGCAGCAGCGAGCCGTCGGCGCGACGCTCGACCACGCGCACGAGCGGCAGCGCGACCCAGCCGCCGCCGACCTCGGCGGCCGGGCGCACGACGAGCTGCGCCTGCGCCAGTTGCAGCTCGGTGGCCTGCGCGCCGGCTTCGTTGACGTCGGCGACCTCGTGCACCTGCGCGTGGTAGCGCGCCAGCGTCGAGTCGGCGCCGCCGAAGCCGACCTCGACGGCGCTCGTGCGCCGCATCGGCAGCGCCAGGCTGACGAGGCTGTCCTTGAGTTCGCGCGGCACCTCCAGCGGCGCCGGTGCGTCGTCGTCCTGCGGGATCGAGAAGGGCGTGCCGTCGGGGAACACGCCTTCGGCCTCGCGCACGCCGACCTTGCCCAGGGCCAGCAGCTCGCGGTCGAGCACGAGCCGCGTGAAGCCCCAGAAGAAGGGCTCGGCGGCGTGGCTGCGCCGCTGCAGCAAGGCCTCGAAGTGGCGCTCCTGCTGCTGGAAATGCTGCGGCCGCAGGAACATGCCCTCCGACCACACGACCTTGCGACGCCAGACCATGCCGCGCTACCCCGCCTGCGACAGGTGCTCGACGCGCACCGCGTCGCGCGCCAGCGTGATGCGGTAGCGCACCGGCAGCAGCTTCTCGGCGGCGCCAAGGCCGAGGAAGCGGCGCCGCATCTCGACCGAACCCGGGGCGTCGATGATCGTGCGCCAGGAGCTGCGCTCGAGATCCCGAAACGCCGCCAGCAGGCCGAAGGCGCGCACCTCGGCGTTGCTCTTGCGGTCGATCGTGCGCTTCTCGCCGGGGCGGATCAGCCACTCCTCGCGGCGCACGAAGTCGGCGCCGAGTGCGGCCTCGTCCTTTTCCATCAGATCCAGGAAGCTCGCGCGCTCGAAGCTGGCGCCGGCCTTCAGTTCGTAGAGGCGCAGCAGCACCGGCTTGGGCGTGCCCTGGGCATCCGGGTTCAGCCCGGGGTCGGCCACGAGCTCGAAGACGGCAGCGGGCACCACCATCAGCGGCGGCGGCGGCGCGGAGGGCGTGGCGATCGCGCTCACCGCGCCGCAGCCCGAGAGGTTCGGCAGCAGCAGTGCGCCGGCGCCGCCGACGAAGAGTCCGTGCAGGGCCTGGCGGCGGCGCGGGGAGAGAGGGCTCATCGCAAGCGGTCCTTCAAACGGGATCCCGGGAACGGGGACGGGGAGGGGGAGGGGGGAAGGCGGAGGGCATTCGAGGCCGTCCCGGATCATGATGCAGGCGTGCGCGGCGGCCTGGCCACCGGCAGCTCGTCGTCGCAGAGGGCGGCATCGGCGGCGGCATCGTAGGCCTTGACGAAGCTGCGTCCGGAGAAGGCGCTGAGCTCGTCCTCGGCCTGCCGGCGCAGGCCGTCGTAGCGTGCGTGGTAGTCGTCCCACAGCGCAGCCTTGCGATGGGTGCGCCCAAGGCGCGCGAGCAGTCCTTCGCCTGCCCCGCCCTGCTTCTCTAGCTCGGCCGGATCGAGCCGGGACAAGGCCTCGGCATACGCCGCGCGGATGCCGGCCATCAGGGCCAGCTGGTGCACCCGCAGGTCGCGAAAGGCCTCGCGCATCGCCGGCACCGGACGGGTGAAACCGGGGAATGTCTGCCCGAGCATCTGCAGCAGCACGCCCTCGGCGTCGGGCAGGAACTTCAGCGGATTGTTGGCGCGGTTGGCCATGATGGTCACGTCGGCGCGGAACTCGCGCTTGACCTCTGCGCGCGCGTGCAGCAGGTCCATCGTGCCCTGCACGGCGGTGCGCAGCAACTCGCCGAAGCGACGCATGAATTCCGGCGTCATCTCGAACGGCGCCCGCTCGGGCGGCAGGCCGAGCCCCTCCAGCAAGGCCTGCATCAGCGCGTGCTCGTCGGCGGCGGCCGGGTGCGGCACAGTCGACGGATCCGGCGGACTCGGCGTCGGCACTTGCGGAGCAGGAGGCGGCAGCGGCGCGGTCGGCGGCGACGGCAGCGGCGGCGACTGGGCTTCGCGCGAAAGGCCTGGGGCGAGGTCGAGATCCAGGTCCAGCGCAGGGGCGCCGCCGCCCTCCTGCGCGGCAGGCGTCAGGCGAAGCGGCTGGATCCGGGTCGGCGCGAGATCGGCGTCGAAACGCGCGAAGACCGTGGCCTCGGGCGCGATCACTTCGTCCGCACTCGTGGGCGCGGGCGCGGGCGCGCGGTCGAACATCGCGAGATCGAGCCCTTCCATGCGCTGCAGCCCGGCTGCCTGCAGCGGCGGCGCCGCAGGCCTCGGCGTCTCGGCAGGGGCCGTCGCAGCAGGGGCTGCCGCGGCAGACGCGAGCGCGGCGAGGGGATCGGCGCTGGCAAGCTGCGGCAGGCGCAGCGCCTGGTGCATCTCCGAGCCGCGCAAGAGGCGCGCCGACTCGGGCGCGAGCCCCGGCTGCGTCGGCTCGTCGCCGAAGAGGCGCAGCGGATCGCGTTCGCCGTGCGGATCGAGCGAGGCCGGCAGCCCCCGCACCGCCCCTGCGTCGAGCACCGAGGGCTGCGCCAGGCGCCCGATCGGCGGCAGCGTGCGCAAGAGGTCGTCGTGCACGGCCGCCATTTCCGCGAGGTTCTGCATCGGCAGCCCCTCGGCCCAGGGATCCTTCTCGCGCCGTTCGCGCTCGATGTCGCGCGCGAACGGGTCGAAGTCTTCGGGGATCAGCGAGCCGTGCCCGGCGGGCGCGGATGCGGGCGCGGACGCTCTCGCGGCGGCCGGGACGCGGGCCGGCGCGCCCGCCTCGACGCGGCCGATGAAGGCAAACGGGTTGTCATCCGCCGCCATTGCGCCCGGGGCCGCGAGCGCGTCGAAGCCGTCGTCATCGGCTGAGGCGCCGCCGGGAAGCGCCGCGCGCAAGGTGTAGGGGCCGACCTGGATCCGGCTGCCGATCGCCAGCGGCGTTTCCTGGCCCGGGGGCAACTCGGCCTCGCCGACGCGCAGGTTGCGCCGCTCGCACAGGTTGGTCAGGAAGGCCTTGCCGGCGTGCAGGCGCACCATGGCGTGGACGGGATCGACCTGCGCATCGGCTTCGGGCAGGACCAGTTTGTTCTGGCTGCCCCGGCCGATCGTCCCGCCGGAGAGCGCAAAGACCGCCGCCCACGGCTTGGCCACGGGGACTCCGTCATGCGCTTCGACCCTGATCTCGATCGTGTCCATGGCAAGAGCTTCGCATGCTAATGCGCGCCTGGGCGCTCATACACCTGCTTGCATCTGTTGCGAGCGTCGGCAAAGGGGCTAGCGTAACGGCGGGCCGCCTCGGGCGCGACGTGACTTTTCACGTTTGCGCCTCGACTTTTGCCCGATGTCTTTCGTCGACGAAGCGACCACAATGCGTTCCCGGATCAACCCAAGGAGCGCCAAATGGCCGTAGACATGTTCATGAAGGTGGAAGGTGCAAGCGGAGAATCGCAGGACGCGAACCACAAGGGCTGGACGAACATCGACTCGTTCTCGTGGGGCGCCACGCAGCCGCACTCGATGGCCAGCGGCGGGGGCGCGGGCGCGGGCAAGGTGACCTTTCACGACCTCAACGTGGTCGCCTCGATGGACAAGGCCTACCCGGCGGTGCTCAAGCACTGCGCAACCGGCAAGCACCTGGGGCAGGTCGAGATCTCGCTGTGCAAGGCCGGGGGCTCGCAGATCGAATTCGGCAAGATCACCCTCACCGACGTGCTGGTCACCAACGTCACGGTGAGCGGGGCCAACGGGCAGGACGCCGTCGTCATCAACTACTCCTTCCAGGCCGCCAAGGTCAAGAGCCAGTACTGGGAGCAGACCGCGCAAGGCGGCAAGGGCGCCGAAAGCCAGATGGGCTTCTCCATCAAGGAGAACAAGGAAGCCTGAGCGCGCAACCGCCAACCCCAGGAGGGCCCAGCGCATGGCGCGCCGCATCCGCATCACGACCCCCCTGGGGGAGGCCCTGCAGTTTCGCCAACTGCGCGGCCACGAAGCCCTGAGCGAACTCTTCGAACTCGAAGTCGACCTCCTGGCCGAAGACAAGAACATCGACCCCAAGGCCCTGCTCGGCCAGGGCGCAAGCGTCAGCATCCAGACCCAAAGCGGCGGCCTTCGCCACATCGACGGCATCGTCACCCGCTTTGGCCTGCAAGGGCAGGACCACCGCCACTACAGCTACCGCGCCACCTTGCGCCCCTGGCTGTGGCTGGCAAGCCTGAAGAGCGACTTTCGCATCTTCCAGTTCAAGACCGTCCCCGACATCCTGCGCGAAGTCCTCGGCCGCTACGGCAAGCCCTTCGAACTGCAACTGGCCCGCAGCTACCGCGCCTGGGAATACTGCGTCCAGTACGGCGAAAGCGACCACGCCTTCATGGCGCGGCTGTGCGAGCACGAAGGCATCTACTGGTACCACCGCCACGAAGCCGGCCAGCACACCCTCGTGCTCGTCGACGACATCGAATCGGGCCACAAACCCCTGCCCGGAGGGGCCGCCATCCCCTTCCATCCGCCCGAGAAGGCCGCCGTTGCCGACAAGGAAAGCATCCACACCTGGCAAGTCCTGCAGGACGTACACCCCGGGCGCCACGCCAACGACGACTACGACTTCAAGAAGCCGCGGGCGGATCTGGCCAATATGCGCCAGAACCCCCCCGGGCACGCCCATGACGGCTACGAACAATACGAATGGCCCGGGGGCTACACCGAATTCGCCGACGGCGAAACCTACGCCCGGCTGCGCCTGGAAGAACACTTGAGCCCCCGCCACCTCGCGCGCGCCAGCAGCAACCGCGCAGAACTTGGCCCCGGCTACACCCTGCAGCTGCAGAACCACCCGCGCCAAGACCAGAACCAGACCTACCTCATCCTCGCCACCCACTACGACCTGCACGAAAACCCCCAGGTCAGCGAAGGCTCGGGCCAAAGCGGCTCGCAGCAGAAATTCCAGCTCGTCCTGCAACCCAAGACCATCCCCTACCGCCCGCAGCGCACGACCCCCAAGCCGCGCACCCACGGCCCGCAGACAGCCGTGGTCGTCGGCCCCGCGGGCGAAGAAATCTGGACCGACAAGTACGGCCGCATCAAGGTCCAGTTCCACTGGGACCGTCTCGGGAACAACGACGAGAACAGCTCCTGCTGGGTGCGCGTGAGCACCTCCTGGGCCGGGCCCAACTTCGGCGCCGTCTTCGTCCCCCGCATCGGCATGGAAGTCATCATCGACTTCCTGAATGGCGACCCGGATTACCCCATCCTCACCGGCTGCGTCTACAACGCCAGCAACATGCCGCCCTGGGCGCTGCCGGACAACGCCACGCAAAGCGGCCTGCTCACCAGGAGCAGCAAGGGCGGAGCGCCAGGCGCGGGAATGAAGAACGGCGCCGGAGACGCCAACGCCATCCGCTTCGAAGACAAGGCGGGCCAAGAACAGCTCTGGCTGCACGCGCAGAAGGACCAGCTCACCGAAGTCGAGCACGACGAAGACAAGTGGGTGGGCAACGACCGCAGGAAGACCGTCGACGGCCACGAGACCAACGTCATCCACAAGAACCGAACCGAGACGGTGGACTTGAACGAGACGGTGACGATCGGGATCAACCGCAGCGTCACGATCGGTGGCAACAAGACCGAAACCATCAGCGGCGCCAAGGCGGAGACTGTCGCGCTGGCCAAGGCGCTCTCGATCGGCGGGGCCTACCAGGTCAGTGTGGGCGCCGCCATGAACGAGACGGTTGGCGGGGCCAAGCTCACCGAGGTGGCAGGGCAGCGAGGCGAGGTCGTGGGCCTGGGCAAATCCTTGTCGATCGGCAAGACCTATGCGCTGAAGGCGGGCGACGAGATTGCGCTGAACAGCGGCGCGTCGACGCTGTCGATGAAGAGCGGCGGCAGTGTCGATCTGGCTGCCAAGGAGATCCGGCTGCATACCGGCGGCGGCTACATTCTGATCAAGGACAGCGGCAGCATCGAGATCAGCGGCAGCGAGATCACCATCAAGACCGCAGGCGGCCAGGTCCACATCGACTCCGGCGGCGTGATCCAGGTTGCCGGGACGGACACGACGATGAAGGCGGGAGCCGGCAAGGTCAGCGTGGATCCTGGCGGAATCGTCGACATCAAGGGCCCGATGGTCAAGATCAACACCTGAGCAGGCAGTCGGACTCATGAGCGGACAACCCGCAGCACGGGTGGGGGACATGCATACCTGCCCGATGGTCACTCCGGGGACGCCTCCGGTGCCGCATGTCGGCGGCCCCGTGCTCCCGCCCGGAGGCGTGACGGTGCTGATCGGGGCGCTGCCTGCCGCGCGAATAGGCGACATGTCGCTCTGCGTCGGCCCGCCGGATTCCATCGTCAAGGGGGCGTTTCCCGTCCCGATCGCTGGGAGCCCTGCCGCTCGCCTGGGAGACCAGACCGTGCATGGCGGCGTGGTCTCGATGGGCTGCCCGACGGTGTTGATTGGGCTGTCGGGCACCGCCGGCAATGTGCGCGTCGGGACGGACATGTGCAACGCTGCCGCAGGAGGCCGCGCTTCGGGGACCACGCAGCAGAGCTACAACAATTGCGGAGTCGAGTCGTCACGGCAGCTCATCAATCGCGCGAACGGCAGCAACGTGAGCGAGAACCAGTTGCTGCAGACCGCCATCAACAAGCAATGGGCCAGCGGAACGCCGGGCTCAGCGCCCGTTTTTGCCGACGGCGGCACGGTGCCCGCGACGCGTCAGTCGATCCTTGCCAATGCAGGTCTTACGTCGACCGTGCAGGTCAATACGCCGGATGCGCTGGGCCTGGCGATGTCGCGCGGCCAGGGAACCATTGCCAGCATCGACGCTGCGCCGCTTTGGGGCGGCAGCACGCCGCCGGGCGCGCTTCACGCCGTGACGGTGACGGGCGTGCAGTACGACGACGCAGGCAATCCCACCCACGTGGTCATCAACGACACCGGGACCGGGCTGTGCGGGCAGTCGGTACCGATCGCGACTTGGAACGCGGCCGTGGCGGCCCATCCGGCCTCGCGCCTAAACGTCACCGACAAGTCCATTCTGTGAGCGTCCCTCGGTCCGGGTCCGGTTTGTGCGGGAGCCATGCCAAGAGTCAGCGCCGCATTTCCCGTCCCGCGCTGGCACCTGCTGGCGTGGTGTGCGGGTTGGCTGGCTGCAGGACGTGTCTGCGTCGCCAGGAGTAGCCCGATGAGCGAGAGCATGCAGAGCTTTTCGAAGATGATGGCGCTGGGCCGCACGCTGACCGTCGATCAGGTGCCCGAGCAGTCGCGCCAGTCGCTGCCCGTGCCCGTGCCGGCGCGGCAGGACCGGCCATTGCGAGTGGCGTTCATGTTCTGCCCAGCGCAGGCACTGCCGGGTGTCACGCGAATGGCGCCGCCTAATCAGATGGCCTGGCTTGACCCTCGCAGCGGTGCGCTCCTAGGCATAAGGCCGGTGACGCCGACGTCTTTCGGGCAGTCTCACCCGCCGCGCGAGCCGCTGGGCGAATTCCGACTGGCGCAGGGCGTGACCGCCGAGAGCTACCTGGCCTTGCGCGAACGCCTCTTCCAGCTGTATGACCATCTGTTCCCCGTCTGGGCGGGCGAGACTCCCGCACCCGAGCAAGCGCGCTGGGGGCCCTCCGCACGCGAGTTCCTCCAGATTTTTGGGCAGGTCAGCGAGTCGCCACTGATTCCCTATTACTACAGCCTGGGCAAGGACTTCTTCGACTGGATGCGTGCGCTGGCTCGTTGATCGACCCCGCCGACCGTGCTGCAGGATCTCGCGCCCGCGCGCTATCCTTCGCCCCGGCATTCCCGCAACCGGTGCCATCGCCCGAGGAAAGACGACCCGGCATGATCGTGCTGTCCGTGACGAGCTACAACGGCCAGAGGGCCGAGCCGGTCGAGGCCTGCTTCGACGAACTCGGCGGCAGCATCGGCCGTGCCGATGGCAACCTGCTGGTGCTGGCCGACCCGATGCGCAGCGTCTCGCGCGTGCACGCGCATGTCGCGTATCGCGGCGGCGCCTACACGATCGAGGACCGCGGCAGCAATCCGATCCAGGTCAACGGCAAGGTGGTCGGACGCGAGCGGCCGTGGCCGCTTGCCGCAGGTGACGTGCTGCGCATCGGCGGCTACGAGATCAGCGTGCGTGAACGCGTGCCGCCCGAGGCCGGGCGCGCCGTGGCGTCGCCGGCACCGATGCCGGGCGCGGCGGCAGCGAACGCCATCCCGCCGGACTGGGATCCGATGGCCGGCACCACGGCGGCGCAGGCTGCGCCCAGGCCGTCGGTCGAGCCCCGGCCGAACCCCGCGCCCAAGGCCGTTGCGCCGCCCGTTGCGCCGGCCGTTGCGCCGCCCGTTGGCAGCTCGATCGACGAGCTCTTTGGCCTGGGCGAGCCGGTGGTGGTCGATGCCACCTTGTCGGGCTTCATCGACCTCACCGACGCGCCGCCTGCGCGCCCTGCGCCTGTCGACGCGGCGCCCGCGGCAGGTCTTGCGCCGGCTGCAGCGAACGGTGGCCTTGCCGTGGCCGCCGAAGCGGGCGCAGCGCGCGGCCGGCCCGCGCCGGTGGTGTCGTGGGACGGCGGCGGCGTGCGGGAGACCAAGGTCGTCGCCCCGGCCGCAGCGCCGGCACCGGGACCGGCACCCGCAGCGGCCACGCCCGCGGCGACTGCCGCGCCATCGCCCCGCCTTGCGCCGCGTTCCGCTGCGCCGCAGCAGGGGGCAGGTGTTGGCGACGACGCGCTGCTGCAGGCCTTCCTCGAGGGCTTGCGCACGGTCGACGCCGCGCCGCCGATCG
The DNA here is from genome assembly GCA_963205125.1 of Pseudomonadota bacterium. Taxonomy (GTDB): domain Bacteria; phylum Pseudomonadota; class Gammaproteobacteria; order Burkholderiales; family Burkholderiaceae_C; genus Rubrivivax. The sequence goes on from CAUJJO010000215.1 coordinate 28,906, forward strand.
CCCGCCTCACGCCGGAGCTGATGCGCCGCGTCGGCGCGCTGCTGGGCGAGTCGGTGCGCGGCGCGGTCGACCTGCTGCATGCGCGCGCCGCCGTCAAGCGCGAGGTGCGCGCCGAGGTCACGGCGATCCGGCCGCAGCAGAACAACGTCATCAAGTTCTCGCCGAGTGCCGCGGTCGCGCTGCAGTACCTGCTGGGCGAGGCCGCGCCCGGCTTCATGGGTGCCGAAGCGTCGATGCGCGACGCCTTCGACGACCTGCGCGCGCACGAGCTGGCGGTGATGGCCGGCATGCGCGCCGCGCTCACCGGCCTGCTGCAGCGCTTCGATCCGGCGCAGCTCGAAGGCCGCATCGTCGCCCGTTCGGCGCTGGGTTCGCTGCTGGCGGGCGGGCGGCGCGCGCAGTTGTGGGAGGCCTATCGCGAGCTCTTCGCCCAGCTCTCGGCCGAAGCGCGCGACGACTTCCACGAGGTGTTCGGCAACGCCTTCGTGCGCGCCTACGAGGAGCAGATGCTCGGCCTGCACGAGGATCCGCTGGAGGCGCCGCGCACGCGCGCCGGGGAGGGCTGATGCTGGCCGTCGAGATCGCGCTTCTCTCCGACCCGGGCGGGCGCTCCGGCAACGAGGACGCTTGCGGGCACTGGCATTCCGAGCGTCACCTCTGCTGCGTGCTGGCCGACGGCGCCGGCGGCCACGGCGGTGGCGATGTCGCCTCGCGGCTGGTCGTGCAGACGCTGCTGGGCGCCTTCGCCGACGCGCCCAGCGCCGACGGCGCGGCCCTGGCGCAACTGGCGCAGCGCGCCAACGAGGCGCTGCTGGCGCAGCGCGAGAGCGACGCACGGCTGCGCGACATGCACACCACGCTGGTCTGCCTGGTGATCGACTTCGTCGCTGCGCGCGCGCACTGGGTGCACGCCGGCGACTCGCGCCTCTACTGGTTCCGCGCGGGCCGCCTGCGCCAGCGCACGCTGGACCACAGCCTCGTGCAGGGGCTGCTGCAGGCCGGCGTGTTGACGCCCGAGCAGGCGCGCGCCCATCCGCGGCGCAGCGAGCTGCAGTCGGCGTTGGGCACGCGCGCGGAGGACTTGCGCATCGACGCCGCGGCGACGGTCGAGATCGAGCCGGGCGACGCCTTCCTGCTCTGCTCGGACGGCCTCTGGGAGTTCATCGACGACGACGCGATGCAGGCCGCGCTTGCGCGCTCCCGCACCGCCGGCGCCTGGGTCGCCGCGCTCGAGCAGGGCGTGCGCGAGGCCGCCCGCGGCCGCGCCACGCACGACAACTTCAGCGCGCTGGCGGTGCGCGTGCTGGCCCCCGACGACGGCGGGACGACGATCTTCCAGTCGGCCGTGGCGCCGGGCTGAGCGCGACGCGGCGCCGACCGCGCGCCGACCGCGCCCCGACCATGCTCTGAGTCCGAGCGACCCTGAGCTCCGGCTCCGACGGCCGCCCAGGCGCCGCTTCAGCCGCTGGTTTCGCAGGCCCAGCCGGCGATGCGCGCGTCCTCGGCAAGCACCCGGGCCAGCCAGGGCAGGGCCTGGCTGAGCGCAGGCGCCAGCGTATGCGGCGGGTTGGCGACGAAGACCAGGCTGCCCAGCAGCCCGAGGCCGCGCTCGCGCGGCGCCTGCACCGTCAGCCGCGCCAGCAGCCAGCCCTTGGGCGCGACGCCGACGGCCGCGGCCTTCAGCCGTTGCGGCAGCCGCGCCGCCTCCACGAGTTGCACCTGCGGCAGCCAGATCAGCACCATGCCCTCGGCAAAGCGGCTGAGCGCCTCGCGCAAAGCGCCGAGCACGCGCGCGTAGTCGGTCTTCAGCTCGTAGGGCGGGTCGATCAGCAGCAGCCCGCGTCGCGTCGACGGCGGCAACTGCGCTTTCAGCACCGTGAAGCCGTCGGCCACCTGCACCTGCACGCGCGCGTCGCCGCGCATGCGGCCGGCGAGCTTGGCGTGGTCGGTCGGGTGCAGCTCGAAGAGGCGCAACTGGTCCTGCGCGCGCAGGAGCTGCTGCGCCAGCACCGGCGAGCCTGGATAGCGGCGCAGCGCCGGGCCCTCGTTGAAGCGGTGCAGCTGCTCGACGTAGGCCTGCACCGCAGGCGGCAGATCGTCGCGATCCCAGAGGCGGCCGACGCCGCCCTCGTACTCGCGGTGCAGGCCGGCCTGTCGGCCACCCAGGCTGTAGGCCCCCGCCCCCGCGTGGGTGTCGATCACGCGGTAGCCCTTGTCCTTCTGGTTCAGGTGCTGCAGCAGGTGGACCAGCGTCAGGTGCTTGAGCACGTCGGCGTGGTTGCCGGCGTGAAAGGCGTGTCGGTAGGCGAGCATGGGCGGACTGTGCCATGCCGGGGCGGCCCTGGGCGGCAGGGCCGGGTCCGGGAAGACGGGCATCGCCTCATGCAGGGATTGCATGAAGGCATCCGGCCCCGTGGTGCCCCTGGGCGGAAGCGGGGGGCACAATGCCCATCCCCTGCTCGCGCCACCGCTGCGGCAGGGCGCCTCCAGGCGTCGCCGCCACCCGCGAGCCGCGTCGTGGCGGCCTCGATCGATGACGCTCGCGGCATTCGGCGAGCCCCGCGCGCTCCGCCGCTCCGGCTTTTTCGGAGCGGCACGCCGCAGCGCCTCGCGGGCCTGGCCGAAGACCGTTCTTTCATTCGAGCCTGACTGGAGCCCACATGAACCGACCCGCGCTGGAGGGACTGCCCTTGAAAACGCCTGCCTACGTGAAGCACGATCGCCTCGTGGCCTGGGTGGGCGACATCGCGGCGCTGACCGAGGCCGCCGCCATCCACTGGTGCGACGGCAGCGACGAGGAGTACCGCCGCCTGACGGCGCAGCTCGTGGCCGCGGGCACGCTGCAGGAACTCAACCCGGCCAGGCGACCGGGCAGCTTCCTCGCGCGCAGCGACCCGAGCGACGTCGCCCGCGTCGAGGACCGCACCTTCATCTGCAGCGAGCGCGAGGAAGACGCCGGCCCGACCAACAACTGGATGGCGCCGGCCGAGATGCGCGCGCTGCTGCAGCGAGGCGAGCAGGCGCTCTTCAAGGGCGCGATGCGCGGGCGCACGATGTACGTCGTGCCCTTCTCGATGGGGCCGCTGGGCTCGCCGATCGCGCACATTGGCATCGAGCTCACCGACAGCCCCTACGTCGCCGTGAGCATGCGCGTGATGACGCGCATGGGCCGCCAGGTCTACGAGGTGTTGGGCGAGGACGGCGACTTCGTACCCTGCGTGCACACCGTGGGCGCGCCGCTTGCGGCCGGGCAGAAGGACGTGCCCTGGCCCTGCAACAAGACCAAGTACATCGTCCACTACCCCGAGACGCGCGAGATCTGGTCCTACGGCTCGGGCTACGGCGGCAACGCCCTGCTGGGCAAGAAGTGCTTCGCGCTGCGCATCGCCAGCACCATGGGGCGCGAGCAGGGCTGGCTCGCCGAGCACATGCTGATCCTCGGCGTCAGCAACCCCGAGGGCCGCAAGTACCACGTCGCCGCCGCCTTCCCGAGCGCCTGCGGCAAGACCAACTTCTCGATGCTCGTGCCGCCCGCAGGCTACGCCGGCTGGAAGGTGACGACCATCGGCGACGACATCGCCTGGATCAAGCCGGGCAAGGACGGCCGCCTCTACGCGATCAACCCCGAGGCCGGCTACTTCGGCGTCGCGCCGGGCACCAACGACCACACCAACCCCAACTGCATGGCCTCGCTGCAGGAAAACGTCATCTTCACCAACGTCGCGCTGACCGACGACGGCGACGTCTGGTGGGAGGGCATGACCGACGAGCTGCCCGCGCACCTGATCGACTGGCAGGGCCGCGACTGGACGCCGGCGATCGCGCGCGAGCAGGGCGAGAACGGCAAGCTGCGCCCGGCCGCGCACCCCAACGCGCGCTTCACCGTCGCCAGCACCAACAACCCGGTGCTCGACCCCGAGTGGGACAACCCCGCGGGCGTGGCCATCGACGCCTTCATCTTCGGCGGCCGGCGCAGCAGCACGGTGCCGCTGGTGACCGAGGCGCGCGACTGGACCGAAGGCGTCTACATGGCCGCGACCATGGGCAGCGAGACCACCGCCGCTGCCGCCGGCCAGCAGGGCGTGGTGCGTCGCGACCCCTTCGCCATGCTGCCCTTCTGCGGCTACAACATGGCCGAGCACTTCCAGCACTGGCTGGACCTGGGGGCGAAGCTGCAGGCGCAAGGCGCCAGGCTGCCGCGCATCTACTGCGTCAACTGGTTCAGGAAGGGCGCCGACGGCAAGTTCGTCTGGCCCGGCTACGGCGAGAACATGCGCGTGCTCGAGTGGATGCTTAGGCGCCTCGAGGGCGGCGCCGAGGGCGCGGAGAACGTCTTCGGCCTCTCGCCGCGCTACGAGGATCTGCGCTGGGACGGCCTGGCCTTCACGCGTGAGCAGTACGCCAGCGTCATCGGCATCGACAAGGCCGCCTGGCAGCAGGAATTGACCCTGCACGCCGAGCACTTCGCCCGGCTGGCACACAAGCTGCCCGCCGCCCTGCCGGCGACCATGAAGCGCATCGAGGCCGCGCTTGCGGCCTGAGGCATGACGCGGGGCCCCGGGGCGCGTCGGGCGCCGCCCCCGGGCCGCCCGCCGGCCTTCAGTGCCTGAGCGTCTTCTCGGTGACGCCGGTGATCGTCACCTTGCCGCCGGGGGACGTCTTCACCTCATACGTGCGGACGTCCTCGCGGCCCTCCTGCAGGAGGTGGACCGCGTAGGAGTTGGTCGAGTTCTGCACGATGCGGGCGATGCCGCCGCCGCCGCGCGTCGCGTAGTTCCTGTCGACGTCGTCGAGGATCGCCTGGTAGATGCAGATCGACTGCTTGATCGGGTCCATCTTGCACGTCCTCGCAGCAGGGGCTTGGGCTCTCGGGCTCGTCGGCAGGACAAGTCCGAGCGATCCGACACACAGGCCCAGGGCCGCGCCCAGGGCCGTGATCCGGGTTCTTCGCAACATGACCAAGGCTCCTCAGGCACCGCGGTGAGGCCGGGTGGTGATCATTTGCCCGGCCTGCACCTCGGCCGCCGTGCGCGGATAGTGTCGCTGCATGCGGGCCGGCCAGACCGAGGTCAGGCTGACGATGGGGATCTGCAGGCCCCGCAGCAGGCCGCCGAACGAAGCCGGCCTGAACGCCGCGGAGAGCGCGTCGGCCAGCGCAAAACTGCGCAGCGCTTCGCGCCAGGGGTAGGCGTTCTCCGCCCGCAACTGCATTCCCGAACCCATGACCGCCGTCATGTCGGCATCGGCCACGCCATTCCTGCCCTTGGTGAAGGCAAACGTCCCGGTGTCCTCGAGCAGCCAGTCCGACGGCCCCGCCACAATGCCCCCCGATGAAGCTGCAACTGCTCTCGGACCTGCACCTCGAGACCGAGAGCTTCGATCCGCGGCCGGCGGCGGGGGCCGAGCTGCTGGTGCTGGCCGGGGACATCGACGCGCGCTGGCGGGGGCTTGCGCGCTTCGCGCAGTGGCCGGTGCCGGTGCTCTTCGTGCCCGGCAACCACGAGTTCGACGGTCGCGCGGTCGAGGCTGTGCTGCCTGCGCTGCGCGTGCACTGCGCGTCCCTGGGCATCCGGCTGCTGCACCGGGAGGCGATCGTGCTGCGCGGCGCCGACGGCGTGCCCGTGCGCTTTCTCGGCGTCGTGCGCTGGAGCGACTACGAGGTCTTCGGCGCGGCCGAGCGCGCGCGGGCGATGCGTGCGGCGGCGCACTTCCAGCGCCGGATGCAGGCCAGCGCCGGGGGTCGGCCCTTCGACGCCGAGGCGGTGCGCGCCGAGGGCCTGGCCGACCGCGCCTGGCTCGAGCGGGAGCTGGCGCGGCCCGCAGGCAGCGCCTTTGCGCGCACCGTCGTCGTCACGCACTTCGCGCCCAGCCTGCGCAGTGCCGACCCGCGCTACGGTCGCCAACCGGGGACGGCGAGCTTCTGCAACGCCGACGACGAGCTCATCGTGCGCGCCGACCTCTGGCTGCATGGCCACGTGCACTGCCGGCACGACTACGAGGTGGCGCGCGCCGGCAGGCGACCGTCGCGCGTCGTCTGCCAGGCGCGGGGCATGCCGCGCAAGGGCGAGGCGGCGGGCTTCGACGCGGCGCGGCTGATCGAGGCCTGAACCCCGAGGCACGCGGCACTCGGCACGCGGCACGCGGCACTCGGCACGCGGCACTCGGCACTCGGCATGTGATCCGCCTCGCCCGACTCGTGGAGTCGGGCACCCAACCGGCGCGGCCCGGCATGCGCCACACTCGGCGCAGCGGCGCGGTTGCCGCTGCGAGGAGACGACGTTGAAGATCCTGGTCGCCGTCGACGGCAGTTCCTACACCAAGCGCATGCTGGCCTACCTGGCCGCCCACGACGAGTGGCTGGGCAGCGCGCACGAGTACACCGTCATCCACACCGTGGCGCCGGTACCGCAGCGCGCCGCCGCGGTGCTCGATCGCACGGTCCTGAAGGACTACTACGACGCGGAGGCGGAGAAGGTCTTCAAGCCCATCCGCAGCTTCTTCACGCGGCGCGGCATGAAGGCCGAGTACCTCGCCAAGGTCGGCGCGGCGGCCGATGCGATCGCGACGACCGCCGAGAAGGGCGGCTATGAACTGCTGGTGATGGGCTCGCGCGGCCACGGCGCGCTGACCGGTCTGGTGATGGGCTCGGTGGCCACCAAGGTGCTTGCCAACTGCAACACGCCGGTGCTGCTGATCCGCTGAGCCGCGGAGCCCCGGCGCGCAGGCGCTTGCGCGGCTCCTGCGTGCCCTTGCGCGCCCTTGCGCGCTCTTGCGCGCTGCCGCGCTTCAGCCGGCCGCGCGCTGCGTCAGCCGCTGCCACCAGGGGCCTGGCGGCGGCGTCTGCGGCGGGTTCGCGTCGTCGTCGGGCAGCATGCTCAGCTCGAGGCCGAAGGCGGTGCCGAGGTCGGCAGGCTCGGCCGCCGCAGGCTCGTCGACGCGACGACGCCAGAGGGTGAAGAGCCGCAGGGAGGAACGGGATTCGCGCATCGTGGGCCTCGTCGGGTGAAGCCGGGGAAGATGCCCTCGGTGCATCCAGTGTCGGCTTTTCCGGGCGCAGCGAAACCCCCGATCTGCAGGCCCGACGTGCCTCAGTTCACGGCGTTCGCGAATGCCTGCGCGGGCTGCGGCCGCGCGCTGGCGGGCGCCGGGGCGCCGTCGCGCGCGGGCGCGTCACGTCGGCGATCAGCATCAGCGCGCGCACGAGGTCCTGCACCGCCTCGGCGAGGTCCTGCGGCGGCTCCAGCGTCTCGATGACCTCGAGCAGCGCGTCGGCATCCTCCAGGTCCTCGGGATCGAAGTGCAGGTACAGCAGCGCCAGCGGCTCCAGCAGTTCGGACGCGTCGAGCGCCAGCAGCGCCGGGCAGCGGTCGAGTGCCGCGGCAAAGCCGGCGACCCAGGGCTGCAGCGCTTCGGAGGGCGAGTCCGCGCCGTCGAGCTCGAAGACCCAGGGGTCGAACCAGTCGCGCTGCGCGATCGCGCGTTCGATCTCGGCGTGGCGGCGCAGCACCAGCGCCTGCAGCGGCGCGGCGTCGAAGGCGGTCGGCGCCGGCCGCCCCTCGACATCGAGCACGCCGGGCCACCAGGCCGACAGCGCTTGCGGCTGCGGCTGCAGCAGCATGCCGCAGAGGTAGCCGTCGAGCGCGCTCACGTCCAGCGCTTCGAGCGGCGCCGGCACGGCGTCGAGCAGGGACTGCAGCTGCTCGATCTCGGCCTCCGCCAGCGGCGCAGGAGGTGCGGGCGACGCAAGAGGCGCCCGGGACCCGGCGCGTGGGGGAGCTGGCTTCATGCCGGCATTCTCGTGCCTTGCCGCGTGGCCTGCGAATTTCCCTAGACTGGCGGGCTCGCCATCTTCAGGAGCAGACCATGGGCGCAGCCGCAGCCGCAGCCTTCACCTCGACCGCCGACGTCGGCCACTGGATCGCAGGCGCCGCCACGCCCGGCCGCGGTGCGCGCAGCCAGCCCATCTACAACCCGGCCACCGGCGCGGTGGCGCGGCAGCTGCGCCTGGCCGACGAGGTCGACGTGGCGGCGGCGGTCGCCGCGGCCAGCGCTGCGCAGCCGGCCTGGGGCGAGATGCCGCCGCTGCGGCGCGCACGCGTGCTCAACGCCTTCCTCGCGCTGCTCAACCAGCACCGGGACGAACTCGCGGCGATGATCACCGCCGAGCACGGCAAGGTCTTCAGCGACGCGCAGGGCGAGGTCATGCGCGGCATCGACATCGTCGAGTTCGCCTGCGGCATCCCGCAGCTGCTCAAGGGCGGCTACACCGACCAGGTCTCGACCGGCATCGACAACTGGACGATGCGCCAGCCGCTGGGCGTGGTGGCGGGCATCACGCCCTTCAACTTCCCGTGCATGGTGCCGATGTGGATGTTCCCGGTGGCGCTGGCCTGCGGCAACGCCTTCGTCCTCAAGCCCAGCGAACGCGACCCGAGCGCGAGCCTGCTGATGGCCCGGCTGCTGCAGCAGGCCGGCCTGCCCGACGGCGTCTTCAACGTCGTGCAGGGCGACAAGCTCGCCGTCGACGCGCTGCTCGCGCACCCCGACGTGCGCGCGGTCAGCTTCGTCGGCAGCACGCCGATCGCGCAGCACATCTACGAGACGGGCGCGCGCCACGGCAAGCGCGTGCAGGCGCTGGGCGGCGCCAAGAACCACATGGTGGTGATGCCCGACGCCGAGCTCGAGCAGGCGGTGGACGCGCTCGTCGGTGCCGCCTACGGCAGCGCGGGCGAGCGCTGCATGGCCATCAGCGTGGCGGTGCTGGTGGGCGACGTGGCCGAGCGCATCGTGCCGCGGCTGGCCGAGCGCGCGCGCGCGCTCGTCATCCGCGACGGCATGGACCCGGCCGCCGAGATGGGCCCCATCGTCACGCGCGAGGCGCGCCAGCGCATCGAGGGCTACATCGCGCTGGGCGTCGAGGAAGGCGCCCAGCTGGTCGTCGACGGCCGCGGCCATACGGTGCCCGGGCGCGAGGGCGGCTTCTTCACCGGCGGCACGCTCTTCGACCACGTGAGGCCGCAGATGCGCATCTACCGCGAGGAGATCTTCGGCCCGGTGCTCGTCTGCGTGCGCGTGCCCGATCCGGCCGCGGCGATCGCGCTCGTCAACGCGCACGAGTTCGGCAACGGCGTGGCCTGCTTCACCCGCGACGGCGGCACGGCGCGGACGTTTGCACGGCAGATCGAGGTCGGCATGGTCGGCATCAACGTGCCGATTCCCGTGCCCATGGCCTGGCACGGCTTCGGCGGCTGGAAGAGGAGCCTCTTCGGCGACATGCACGCCTACGGCGAGGAGGGCGTGCGCTTCTACACCCGGCAGAAGAGCATCATGCAGCGCTGGCCCGACCGCGTGGCCGAGGGCGCCTCCTTCGTCATGCCGACGGCGCGCTGAGCGGCCCGCGGGGGGAGGGGAGGCGCCGGCTCAGCGCGGCACGACGAAGGTCGACTTCTCGTCCAGCCGGATCGGCGCCTCGCCCGCGCGCGCGGGCAGGCGCTCGATGCCGAAGTGCATCGGGTGCGCGCCCGCGCCGACCTGGCTCGCGGTCTCGTGCGGGATCTGCACGTGCAGCGTGACCCACTGCGCCTGCGCCGGCCCGAGCGTCAGCTCGGCGCGCTCGGCGATGGCGATGCCCGGCAGGCCTTGCACCGTGAAGCGGTAGGACTGCGCCTGCTCGGCCTGGTTCATGACCTGCAGGCGGTAGACGTTCTCGATGCGGCCCTCGTCGACGAGGCGCGCCAGCGAGGCGCGGTCGCGCACGACGTCGGCGCGGAAGGGCATGCGCGTGGCCAGGCTCCAGGCGAAGGCCAGCACGATCAGCGCCAGGATGCCGCTGTAGATCAGCACGCGCGGCCGCAGCACGCGCGCCAGCATCTGGCGCGGGCTCAGGTGTTCGCGCAGCGCGTTCTGCGTGGCGTAGCGGATGAGGCCGCGCGGGTAGCCCATCTTGTCCATCACGCCGTCGCAGACGTCGATGCACGCGGCGCAGCCGATGCACTCGTACTGCAGGCCCTTGCGGATGTCGATGCCGGTCGGGCAGACCTGCACGCACAGCGTGCAGTCGATGCAGTCGCCCTTGCCGGCGGCGCGATGATCGAGCTTGCGGTTGCGCGCGCCGCGCGGCTCGCCGCGCTCGGGGTCGTAGGTGATGATCAGCGTGTCCTTGTCGAACATCGCGCTCTGGAAGCGCGCGTAGGGGCACATGTACTTGCAGACCTGCTCGCGCATGAAGCCGGCGTTGCCCCAGGTGGCGAAGCCGTAGAAGAGGATCCAGAAGGTCTCCCAGGGCCCCAGGCCCAGCGATGCGACGGCCGCGCCCAGCGAGCGGATCGGCGTGAAGTAGCCGACGAAGGTGAAGCCCGTCCACAGCCCGACGGCGATCCAGGCGAGCTGCTTGCCGCCCTTGCGCCAGAGCTTCTCGAAGGTCCAGGGGCCGGCATCGAGCTTCATGCGGCGCACGCGGTCGCCCTCCAAGCGCTGCTCGATCCACATGAAGATCTCGGTGTAGACCGTCTGCGGGCAGGCGTAGCCGCACCACAGCCGCCCGGCCACCGCGGTGAACAGGAACAGCGCGTAGGCGCTGATCATCAGCAGCGCGGTCAGGTAGATCAGGTCCTGCGGATAGAGGACGAGGCCGAAGATGTAGAAGCGCCGTGAGACGAGGTCGAACAGCACCGCCTGGCGGTCGTTCCACATCAGCCAGGGCAGGCCGTAGAAGAGGAGCTGCGTCAGCCAGACGAAGGCCCAGCGCCATTTCGCGAACAGGCCGCTGACGGCGCGCGCGTAGATCTTGCGCTGCTTCTGGTAGAGCGAGACGACGGCGGCCGAACTGTCGTCGGCGG
>CAUJJO010000216.1 GCA_963205125.1 Pseudomonadota bacterium
GGCGAAGGACTGCTGCAGGCAGCGCTCCTGGGCCTGGTGACCGTGGCCGAGCAGCGGGGCACGGGCGACTTCGCGCGCGACGAGCTCCTGCGCTGGCTGGCCGAGGCCGCCTGGTATCCGACCGCGCTGCTGCCCAGCCAGGGCGTGCGCTGGGAGGGAGTGGACGCCCAGCGCGCCCGGGCCACGCTGCACGACGGCGCGCTGGCCGTGACGCTGGAGTTCGAATTCGGCGCCGACGACCTGATCGCGCGCGTGTATGCACCGGGGCGAGGCCGCCTGGTCGGCGGGCGCAGCATCCAGACGCCCTGGGAAGGGCGCTGGCGTGACTACGCTGCGCATGCGGGAGTCTGGGTGCCGCACACGGGTGAAGTGGCCTGGCTGCTGCCCGGGGCCCGCCTGCCGTACTGGCGCGGCAAGCTGACAGCCGTCGAGTTCGATGGCGCGCACGCTGCGCGCTGAACGCCGCACGCTGGACGCTGGACGCTGCGCTGGGACTGGCATCATCGACGGCAGGATGTGGATCGACTCGCACTGTCACCTGGACGCGCCCGAGTTCGACGCCGACCGTGTCGAGGTGCTGGCCGCGGCGCGCGCGGCAGGGGTCGGGCAACTGGTTCTGCCTGCGGTTGCCGTGGCGCATTTCGAACCCCTGCAGCGGCTGGCGCGCGCGCACGGCCTGGCATACGCCCTGGGCATCCACCCGCTCTTCGTCGAGCAGGCGCAGGACGGTGACCTCGACCGCCTGCAGCAGGCGCTGGCCGACGCGGCAACCGACCCCCTGTGCGTTGCCGTGGGGGAGATCGGCCTGGACCGCTTCGTGCCGGGGCTGGACCTGCCGCGGCAGCAGCGCTTCCTGCAGACGCAGCTGGCGCTGGCGAATGCGGCGGGGTTGCCGGTCATCCTGCACACGCGGCGCGCGCTCGACGAGGTGCTGGCGGCGCTGCGTCGCCAGCCGGTGCGTGGCGGCATCGCCCACGCCTTCAACGGCAGCACGCAGCAGGCTTCACAACTGCTGACGCTGGGCTTGAAGCTCGGCTTCGGGGGCACGCTGACCTTCGAGCGCTCGCGGCGCATCCGCGAGCTTGCGCGCACGCTGCCGCCGCAGGCGCTGGTACTCGAGACCGATGCGCCGGATATCGCCCCGCAATGGATGCAGCGCAGCGCCGCCGAACGCGCAGCCGGCGCGAGCAGCCGCAACACGCCGGCCGAGCTGCCGCGCATCGGGGCGACGCTGGCGCAGCTGCGCGGCTGGACGCTCGAGGAAACGGCGTCGATCACGCGGGCCAACACCCTGGCGGCCCTGCCGCGCCTGGCCGCGCTGCCGGCCGCGCCTGATGCCTGAGGGGTCGGTGGCAATGCGGCCCGTGGTGATGCGGCTGCGTTAGCCTCGCCCCATGGCTGCACCCAAGCGCATGGTCACGCCGCCTGCGGAAGCCGCGGGGGCGCTGCCGCCCGTCACCATCAGCGAGCACGAGGGGGTGCGCTACCTGCACCTGGGCTCGATCTGGGTGCAGGGCGCGATGCGCCTGCGCAAGCCCGATGTGATCGAGCTTGACTACGTGCAGCGCATGCTGGCCAGCCTGCTGTGGTTGCCGCAGCCGCTGCCGGGGCAGGCGCTGGCCGTGCAACTGGGACTGGGCGCGGGAGCGATCACGCGCTTCACGCATGGCGCGCTCGGGCTGCGCACGATTGCCGTCGAGTTGAACCCGCTCGTGATCAACGCCTGCCGGCTGTGGTTTCATCTGCCCGAGGACGGGCCACGGCTGCAGGTGCTGCGCATGGACGCGCTGCGCTGGCTGCGCGAGTGCGCAGAGCCCGGCAGCGTGCAGTTGCTGCATGTCGACCTCTACGACGAAGATGCGGCTGCGCCCGTGCTCGATGACGAAGACTTCTACGCCGCCTGCCACCGCGTGCTCGGGGCCGGGGGCGTGATGGCGGTCAACCTCTTTGGCCGCCGCGCGAGCTTTGCTACCAGTGCCGCGCGCATTGCCGCAGTCTTCGGCGCTGCCCAGGTGTGGAGCCTGCGTCCCACGCGCGAAGGCAACACGGTCATCGTCGGGGGTCGCGACGTGCAGGTGCCCGGGCGCGCGGAACTGCTGCAGCGTGCGGCGCAGATCGAGCAGCACGTGGGGGCGCTTGGCCTGCCGGCGCGCCGCTGGTTGCGCATGGTGCGGCCATGGCGGCCGGCGGCGTATCCTGCAACGCAGCGATGATCGGCCCATGAGCAGCACCCATTCCCGACGCACCGACCGCCCCGCACCTCGCCAGACGTCGCCAACGGCCAGCGGGCGACTCGACTGGCGCCAGTTGCTGGAATGGCTGCTCGCGGACGGCTGGATTGCTGCCGAAGATGCCGAGCGCGTGGCGGGGCGCCTGTCGGCCGGCACGTCGACGCTGCATGCGCTCGTGCGTCTGGGTGGCGCGGGGCTGGTGCGCCGTGACGCGGCCGGTGGCGGCCGCGGGCTCGACGTCGAGGCGCTCACGCAGTGGCTGGCAGCCCGTGCGCAGCTGCCCTACCTGCGCATCGACCCGTTGAAGGCCGATGCCGGCCGCGTGGCCGAGGTGATGTCGGCGCAGTATGCGCAGATGCGCCATGCGCTGCCGATCAAGCTGAGCGCGACCGAAGTCACCATCGCGACAGCCGAACCCTTCGACACGGGCTGGGTGGCGGAGATCGAGAACCATCTGCGCCGGCCGGTGAAGCTGGTACTGGCCAGCCCCGAGGAGTTGCGCCGCTACACGAGCGAGTTCTACACGCTCTCGCGCTCGGTGCGCGCGGCGCACAAGACGAGCGAGGTCTCCGGCACGGCCAGCTTCGAGCAGCTCGTCGAGCTCGGCAAGGCCAAGGGTCAGCTCGACGTCAACGACCAGGGCGTGGTGCAGGTTGTCGACTGGCTGTGGCAGTACGCGTTCGACCAGCGCGCCAGCGACATCCACCTCGAGCCGCGGCGCGACATCGGGGCCATCCGCTTTCGCATCGATGGCGTGCTGCACACCGTCTACCAGGTGCCGCTGCCGGTGATGGCGGCGATGACCTCGCGCATCAAGCTGCTCGGGCGCATGGACGTGGTCGAGAAGCGCCGGCCGCTGGACGGCCGCATCAAGACGCGCCGCCCCGATGCGCCGGAGGGGCAGGGCGCCGAGGTCGAGATGCGCCTCTCGACCCTGCCCACCGCCTTCGGCGAGAAGATGGTGATGCGCATCTTCGACCCGCAGACCGCGGGCAAGACCATCGCCCAGCTCGGCTTCGGCGAGCACGACGCCGCGCGCTGGCAGGAGCTGATCAAGCGCCCGCACGGCATCGTGCTCGTCACCGGCCCGACCGGCAGCGGCAAGACGACGACGCTCTACGCCACGCTCAAGGCGCTGGCCACCGAGGAGGTCAACGTCTGCACCATCGAGGACCCGATCGAGATGATCGAGCCCGCGTTCAACCAGACCCAGGTGCACGCGGCCATCGACATGGGCTTTGCCGAGGGCGTGCGCGCGCTGATGCGGCAGGACCCGGACATCATCATGGTCGGCGAGATCCGCGACCTCGCCACCGCCGAGATGGCGATCCAGGCCGCACTCACCGGCCACCTCGTCTTCAGCACCCTGCACACCAACGATTCGGCCAGCGCCATCACGCGGCTGGCCGACCTCGGCGTGCCGAGCTACCTGATCGCCGCCACGGTGATCGGCGTGCTGGCGCAGCGCCTGGCGCGCACGCTCTGCCCTTCGTGCAAGCAGCGCGACGAGGGCACGACGCGCGAGGCGCTGGACGAGCTCGCGCGGCCCTGGCGGCTCTCCGGCGGCGTGCGCCCCTACAAGGCGGTCGGCTGCCAGGCGTGCCGGCAGACCGGCTACCGCGGCCGCGCCGGCCTCTACGAACTGCTGGTGATGAACGAGGCCGCGCGCCAGTGCGTGCATCCGCAACTCGACGTCGCCGCGCTGCGCCGGCAGGCCAGCAAGGACGGCATGCGCCCGCTGCGCCTGGCCGGCGCGATGAAGGTGGCCGAAGGCGTGACGACGATCGAGGAAGTGCTGCGCAGCACGCCGGGGCTGGAGCGCTGATTTCGAGCGCCGATTCCTAGAATGCGCGTCCACCCGAAAAACGAAACCACGGAGACCGACAGCGTGAAGATCAAGAGCCAGAAGGACTTCTGGTCGGGGCTGATGTTCATCGTCACCGGCATCGTCTTTGCCTGGGGCGCGACGAACTACAGCTTCGGCAGTTCCGCGCGGCCGGGGCCGGCGTACTTTCCGTTCGGCCTCGGGGTGCTGCTGGCGATCCTCGGCGCGCTTGTCCTCTTCAAGGCGCTGGCCATCGAGGTCGAGGGCGGGGATCCGATCGGCAAGTGGGGCTTGCGGCCCGCGGTGATCGTGCTCGTCGCCGTCGTGCTGTTCGGCGCGGCGATCCCGGTGCTCGGCATGGCACTGGCGCTGCCGCTGCTGATCGTCGTCGGCAGCCTGGGCAGCGGCGAGTTCAAGCTCGCGGAGGTGCTGGCCAGCGCCGTCGTCATCACCGTCTTCTCGTGGCTGGTGTTCATCAAGGGCCTGGGCTTGACGATCCCGATGTGGCCGACCTTCCTCGTCGCCTGAAGGATCACGCATCATGGAGCTGCTGAACAACCTGATGCTGGGCTTCGGCGTCGCCTTCTCGCTCGTCAACCTCGCCTACGCCTTCGCGGGCGCGGTGCTGGGCACGCTGATCGGCGTGCTGCCGGGCCTGGGGCCGGTGGCCACCATCGCGATGCTGCTGCCCAGCGTCTACACGCTGGACGCCACCCCCGCGCTGATCATGCTGGCGGGCATCTACTACGGCGCGCAGTACGGCGGCTCGACGACGGCGATCCTCATCAACGTGCCTGGCGAGTCCTCCTCGGTTGTCACCGCGATCGACGGCTACAAGATGGCGCGCGCGGGCCGCGCCGGGCCGGCGCTGGCCGCGGCGGGGCTGGGCTCCTTCTTCGCCGGCTGCGTGGGCACGCTGGTGATCGCGGGCTTTGCGCCGCCGCTCACCGAACTCGCCTTCAAGTTCGGCCCGGCCGAGTACTTCAGCCTGATGGCGCTGGGCCTGATCGGCGCGGTGGTGCTGGCTTCCGGCTCGCTCGTGAAGGCGATCGCGATGATCATCCTCGGCCTGCTGCTCGGGCAGGTCAACACCGACGTCATCTCCGGCGTGCCGCGCTACAGCTTCGACATCGCCGAACTGACCGACGGCATCAACTTCGTCGCCATCGCGATGGGCGTGTTCGGCTTCGGCGAGATCATCGCCAACCTGGGCAGGCCCGCCGAGCACCGCGAGGTCTTCACGAAGGACGTGAAGGGCCTGTGGCCCACGCGCGAGGACTTCCGCGACATGACCCCGGCGGTGCTGCGTGGCACGGCGCTGGGCTCCATCCTCGGCGTGCTGCCCGGCGGCGGCGCGCTGCTGTCCTCGTTCGCCTCGTACACGCTGGAGAAGAAGGTGCGCGGCCGCCCCGGCGAAGTGCGCTTCGGCGAAGGCAACATCCGCGGCGTGGCCGGGCCCGAGTCGGCCAACAACGCGGGCGCGCAGACCTCCTTCATCCCCATGCTGACGCTCGGCATCCCGCCCAACGCGGTGATGGCGCTGATGGTCGGCGCGATGACGATCAAGGGCATCCAGCCGGGCCCGCAGGTGATGACGAGCAACCCCGAGCTGTTCTGGGGCCTGATCGCCTCGATGTGGGTCGGCAACCTGATGCTGATCGTGCTGAACCTGCCGCTGATCGGCATCTGGATCAAGCTGCTGACGGTGCCCTACCGCATCCTGTACCCGGCGATCCTCGCCTTCTGCTGCATCGGCCTCTACACGCTCAACAACAACAGCTTCGACGTCTACGTCGGCGCGCTCTTCGGCCTCATCGGCCTGGTCTTCTACAAGCTGGGCTGCGAACCCGCGCCGCTGCTGCTGGGCTTCATCCTCGGCCCGATGATGGAGGAGAACCTGCGCCGCGCGCTGCTGCTGTCGCGCGGCGATTGGTCGACCTTCGTCACGCGGCCGCTGTCGGCCGGCCTGCTGATCGCCGCGGCGCTGATGGTGCTCGTCGTCTCGCTGCCGGCGATCAAGAGCAAGCGGCAGGAGGCGTTCCAGGAGGTCGACTGAAGGGGCGGCGCAGCATCCAGCGCGCGTGCAGCACGAAGGCGGCGCCGGTGAGGACGAGCACGAGCGCCTGCAGGGTCAGCGACATCGTCGGCACCAGGGCAAAGAGGAGCGCGAAGGGCGCGGCGCCGATGAGGGTGGACAGCGCCACCTCGCGCGCCGTCGTCGCCTGCCCGAACAGCCCGAGCGCGTGTGAGAGCACGTCGACCGGGAAGGTCATGCGCAACACGACCAGCGAGCGCAGCCGCCGCTGCGGGTGCACCAGGCGCTCGATGTCGGCGGCCAGAAGCACGCTCGGCCAATGGCGCAGCACGAACGGCCGCGCCTTGCGCCCAAGGCCGAAGGCGAGCAGCGATCCGATCGTCCAGCCCAGCAGCAGCAGCGCCGCCGCCGGCAGCGTGCCCCAGGCCGCCACGGCGATCGGCAGCAGCGGCAGGTTGCTTGCCGCCGGCAGCAGCACGGCGAGCGCCGAGCTGGCGACGAAGGCCACTTCCCCGAGCGCCTGCCAATGCGCCAGCTCATGCACGAGCGGCGCCTCGAAGCGGCGCGTCAGCCACAGGCCCAGTGCGAACAGCGCCAGCGCCCAGAGGCCAAGCGGCAGCGAAGACGCAGGACGACGATGGGAGGCGTTCACGGCACGTCGGGAGGCACGGGCGGGCCCCGCAGTATGCGCCGGCAGAGGGAGACCCCGGCAAGGACTCGCCGTGCGCCACCCGCTCGAGGATGAGCGCCACTGACCCGCGACCGATGCCGTGCCCGAGCGGCCGGGGCGGTCAGAGCTGCTTGACTGGAGTCCTGGGAGCGGCCGATCTCCTTACATTCAAGCTTGGCAAGGAAGCCGGAAGCCTTCGCTGCGCGGCCCGCGGGCGGCGCAGCGGCATGAGCGCTGGCGAAGCTGCGTGAAGTTGCTGGGTGGTGAAGCGCTGGTCATGGCGTGCCTCACTTGCCGAGCAGCTTTGCCACGGTCGTCATGGGAACGAACAGCCTGCTCGGCTGCGGCTGCAAGGGCAGGAACCCGTAGTGACGGTAGAAGCGAGCGGCGTACTCGTCCTTCGCGTCGACCACCGCGGCCATGGCAGCGATCTGGCCGGCGTGCGTCAAGCTGCGGCTCAGGGCATCCAGCAGCAGGTGCTCGCCGAGACCCTGGCCCTTGGCGGATTGGTCGACCGCCAGCCGGCCCAGCAGCGTGACGGGCAGCTGCGGATAGCGCGGAAGCTTGCGAGCCAGTTCGTCGGGCAGGTCCGCCAGGCTCAGCACCGAGGCCGACAAGGTGTAGTAGCCCAGCACGCGTGGGTCGGGCGAATCGACCGCGACGAACGGCGCAGCGACCCGTTTGTCGGCTTCTTGCCGTGCCTGCTGCTTCAGGTAACGGTCGAGCGCCTCCGCGCCGCAGTGGAAGGCCGTTCGGTCGTGCTGCCGGCCCAGTGGCTCGACAGCGATGTGGGTCAGGTCCCAATACTGTTCGCTTAGGTAGTTCTTGCCTACAATCGCCATCGTGGCAACTCGACGGCGGGAGGTGGCATGGCGCGAACCAAGGCGGTCTTGGGTGCTGGAGCCCGGCTGAGCGACTTTCTGGCTGCCAGCCTGTTGGCC
>CAUJJO010000217.1 GCA_963205125.1 Pseudomonadota bacterium
ACCTGAACGCCATCGCGCGCGGCCGCCTGGACGCGCAGGCGCTGGCCGCCGAGATCGCCCGCACGCTGGCTTCGGCCGACCTGCAGGAAGGGCGCGCGGCCTTCGCCGAGAAGCGCCCGCCGCGCTTTCGCGGGGCCTGAGCACGGGCGGCCGCGCCCGGCGGCCCGGCGGCGCTTCGCGTCAGTGCAGGCGCTCGAGGCGTGGCATCCGGGGCAGGGCCGGGCGCGTCTTCAGGTAGGCCTCGAGCGCGTCGAGGTCGGAAGCGCCGGTCTGCCGGTCGCTGCCCTCGCGCAGCACGGAGAAGCGGTCGCCGCCTTCGGCCATGAAGCTGTTCACCGTCACGCGCACGGCCGCGTCGGCGGCCAGCGGCCGTCCGTGCAGCCGCAGGCTGTCCTCGACGACGCGCTGCCCGGGCGGCCGCGCGGCGTCCCAGGCGTAGCCGAAGCCCTGGCTGACCTGCAGCACGCGGCCGGCGGCCAGCGGCTGGCGCAGCCACTGCTGTTCGAGCAGCGTGCGCAGTTGACGGCCGCTCAGCGTCATCGTCACCAGCCGGTTGCCGAAGGGCTGCACGGCAAAGAGCTGCTCGTAGCGCAGCAGGCCGTCCTGCTGCGGGACGAGATCGGCGCGGATGCCGCCCGGGTTCATCAGCGCAAGCTGGGCGCCGACGGCGCGCGTGGCGGCAAGCTGGGCATCGGCGATGAGCTGGCCGAGCGCCGACTCGCCGCTCGCGTCGGCCCGTCGCGACAAGGGCGCGGCCAGCGGCGCGACGATGCGCTGCGCCAGCGGCTCGGCCAGGCGCTCGTAGGCTTCGATCAGCGCCGTCTGCTGCGCGTCCGCGGGTGTCGCGTCGGCGTCGACGACATGGTTGCGCGCGGTCGCCGAGACGACGTCGCCGCGCCGCGCATCCAGTTCGAGGTCGATCTCGGTCAGCAGCCGCCCGTGGCTGCCGGCGCTGGTGAGCAGGCGCCCGTCGATGCGGCAGTTGTAGGCGCGGTGCGTGTGACCGCTGATGACGACGTCGACGGCGCGGTCCAGCCGCCGCACGATGTCGACGATCGGGCCGCGCAGCGTCGGGCAGTCGGCGGTGTCGCTTTCGGAGACGGGCTCCTCGGGGTCGCCCGGCACGCCGCCCTGGTGGATCAGCAGCACGATCGCCTCGACGCCCTGGCGGCGCAGCTGCGGCACCAGGGCGTTGACGGTGCGCGCCTCGTCGCGAAAGACGAGGCCGCGCACGCCGCTTTGCACCACCATGCCGGGCGTGCCCTTCAGCGTCAGGCCGATGAAGGCGATGGGCACGCCGGCCAGGCGCTTGATGCGGTAGGCCGGCAGCAGCAGGCGGCCGCTGCTGCGCTCGACGGTGCTGGCGGCCAGGTACTGGAAGCCGGCGCCGGCAAACGGCTGCGGCCCGCGGCAGCCCTGCGGTGCGCAGCCGCCCTGCTGCAGCCGCAGCAGCTCGGCGGCGCCGCGGTCGAACTCGTGGTTGCCAACGGCGCTCAGCTCTAGCCCCATCCGCGACAGCGCCTCGATCGTCGGCTCGTCGTGAAAGAGCGCCGACAGCAGCGGCGAGGCGCCCACCAGGTCGCCCGCGGCCACGACGATGTGCTGCGGGTTCTTCGCCTTCAGCTCCTGCAGCCGCGTCGCCAGCTGCCCGGCGCCGCCGGCACGGACCTCGCGCACGCGCGCCGCATCCTGCGCGTCGGCCACGCGCACGCGGCCAGGCGGCGTCTTCAGGCTGCCGTGAAAGTCGTTGATCGCCAGAACCTTCACGCGCACGGTGTCCGCTGCCGCCGCTGCCGCCGCTGCCGCCGCTGCCGCGCGGGCGGGCGGCGCCGGGCTCCCGAGCGCCAGCAGGACGACGAGCGCAAGCAGGCGGACGAGATTCATGCAGGTCAGGAAAGGTCAGGTCGGTTCGGTTCGGCGCGGGCGCGACGCCGCGGCGTGTGCGTCGCAGCGAGCGGGCCGCGGGAGCATAGCAAGCGGGTCCGCGGGGCATTCGAGCGGCGCCTTCGTTGCCGCCGATGGCGAACGAGGGCTGGCCGGCGGCGCCGGTTCGTGGGCAAAATCGCGCGCCCGCCCCAGCCGACACGACGGGCCCTGGAGATCATCTTGCGCGCATTCCGCCGACGCGATTCCGGTTCGACGCCCCGCTCCGGCGGGCGACGCCTGGTCCTTGCGGTGCTGGCCGCCGGCCTGGCGGCCTGTGCGGCACCGCCGCCGCCGCCCCCGCCGCCGCCGCCGGTGAACGAGACGCTGGAAGGCGCGATCAACGGCGCCCTGCTCGACATCGCGCGCCAGCTCGGCGCGCAGGCGGCGGCGCCGCGCGTGGCCGTCATCGACCCGCTGCTGGACGGCCGCAGCGGCCAGCAGACCAAGGCCACCGAGCGCGCGACGCAGGTGCTGGCGCAGGCCGCGCCCAAGGTCCTGCCGGGGCTGCGCCTGCTGCCCTTCGACGAGGCCGGCACGCGCGGCGCGGGCTGGCTGCTCAACGGCACGCTGGGCGCGGTGGACGGCCGCGCCGGCAGCTACCGGCTGACCGTGGCGCTGTCCAACCGCACGAACGGCCTCGTCGTCGCGCGCGGCGTGGCGCCGGTGCGCGACGCGCAGCTCGACCTCGAGCCCACGCGCTTCTATGCCGAGAGCCCCTCGCTCGTGCGCGACCGCGCCGTGCAGGGCTACCTCGAGACGACCGAGAAGCCCGTGGGCCAGCCGGCGGACGCGCTCTACCTCGAGCAGATCCCCACCGCCGCGCTGCTGGCGCAGGCGCAGGACGCCTACAACGGCGAGCGCTGGGACGAGGCGCAGAAGCTCATGGCCACCGCCGCGCAGCGCGACGACGGCCAGCAGCTGCGCACCTTCAACGGCTTGTACATGGCCAACATGAAGCTCGGGCGCACGGCCGAGGCCGAGGAGGCCTTCGGCAAGATCGCCACGCTCGGGCTGTCGACCAGCAACCTCGCCGTGAAGATCCTCTTTCGGCCCGGCTCGACCGACTTCCTCGGCGAGACCGAGACCTATGCGATGTGGCTGCGCCAGATCGCGCGCGCCGCGCAGGCCTCGTCGATGTGCCTGACGGTGGTCGGCCACACCAGCCGCACCGGCGGCGAGCAGCTCAACCGGGCGCTCTCGCTGCGGCGCGCCCAGGCCGTGCGCGAGCGCCTCGTGCGCGAGGCGCCGACGCTGGCGCGCGGCCAGCGCGTGCGTACCGAGGGCCGGGGCTGGGACGAGAACATCGTCGGCACCGGCA
The DNA here is from genome assembly GCA_963205125.1 of Pseudomonadota bacterium. Classification (GTDB taxonomy): domain Bacteria; phylum Pseudomonadota; class Gammaproteobacteria; order Burkholderiales; family Burkholderiaceae_C; genus Rubrivivax. The sequence continues at coordinate 3,245 of CAUJJO010000217.1, forward strand.
GCGACGACATGCGTGATGCACTCGACCGGCGCGTGGAATTCAAGGTGGCGTCCTGCGCCTGAGCCCGGTCGCTGGCTAGAATTTCGCGCTTCCCGAGGAGCGTTGCGACGGTCGGCCGACCGCCAGGCTCGGGACCCCGCGCCGCACCGGCCTGTTGCCGCGCGGCCTTGCCAACGGCGCTCACCTCCCACGACGAGGTGAGTCATGTCCGCTGCTTCCGCCCCGCAGGTCACGCAGGCCCCGCAGACCCCGCAGGTCCCGATCGCCATGCCGCCGCCACTGCGGCTGTCGGGCCTGGAGCCGCTGTCGATCGACGAGCGCTCGCTCTTCGTCAACGTCGGCGAGCGCACCAACGTCACCGGCTCCAAGGCCTTCGCGCGCATGGTCCTCGCGGGCGACTTCGAGGCCGCGCTCGGTGTGGCGCGCCAGCAGGTCGAGAACGGCGCGCAGGTCATCGACGTCAACATGGACGAGGCCATGCTCGACTCGGTGGCGGCGATGGACCGCTTCCTCAAGCTGATCGCCACCGAACCCTCGATCGCGCGCGTGCCGGTGATGATCGACAGCTCCAAGTGGGAGGTGATCGAGGCCGGGCTCAAGTGCATCCAGGGCAAGGGCATCGTCAACTCGATCTCGATGAAGGAGGGCGAGGATGCGTTCCGCCGCCAGGCGCGGCTCGTGCGCCGCTACGGCGCGGCGGCCGTGGTGATGGCCTTCGACGAGCAGGGCCAGGCCGACACGGTGGCGCGCAAGATCGAGATCTGCGCGCGTGCCTACCGCATCCTCGTCGACGAGGTCGGCTTCGCGCCCGAGGACATCATCTTCGACCCCAACGTCTTCGCCATCGCCACCGGCATCGAGGAGCACGCCAACTACGCCGTCGACTTCATCGAGGCCACGCGCTGGATCAAGCAGAACCTGCCCGGCGCCAAGGTCAGCGGCGGCATCAGCAACGTCTCCTTTAGCTTCCGCGGCAACGACCCGGTGCGCGAGGCGATCCACACCGTCTTCCTCTACCACGCGATCCGCGCCGGCCTGGACATGGGCATCGTCAACGCCGGCATGGTCGGCGTCTACGACGAGCTCGACCCGGAGCTGCGCGAGCGCGTCGAGGACGTGGTGCTGAACCGCCGCGCCGACGCCGCCGAGCGCCTGCTCGAAGTCGCCGAGCGCGCCAAGGGCGCGGCCAGGGACGAGGGTGCGCGCCTGGCCTGGCGCGCCGGCACGGTCGAGCAGCGCTTGTCGCACGCGCTGGTGCACGGCATCACCGACTTCATCGTCGAGGACACCGAGGAGGCCTGGCGCGCCACCGAGGCCCGCGGCGGCCGCCCGCTGCACGTCATCGAGGGGCCGCTGATGGCGGGCATGGACGTCGTCGGCGACCTCTTCGGCCAGGGCAAGATGTTCCTGCCGCAGGTGGTGAAGAGCGCGCGCGTGATGAAGCAGGCGGTGGCGCACCTGCTGCCCTATATCGAAGCCGAGAAGCAGGCGCTGCGCGAGGCCGGCGGCGAGGTGCGCTCCAAGGGGCGCATCGTCGTGGCCACCGTCAAGGGCGACGTGCACGACATCGGCAAGAACATCGTCACCGTCGTCCTGCAGTGCAACAACTTCGAGGTCGTCAACATGGGCGTGATGGTCCCCTGCCAGGACATCCTCGCCAAGGCCAGGGACGAGGGCGCGGACCTCGTCGGCCTCTCCGGGCTGATCACGCCCAGCCTCGAGGAGATGCAGCACGTGGCCGCCGAGATGCAGCGCGACGACTGGTTTCGGCAGAGGAGGATCCCGCTGCTGATCGGCGGCGCGACGACCAGCCGCGTGCACACCGCGGTGAAGATCGCGCCGCACTACGAGGGACCGGTGGTCTTCGTCCCCGACGCCTCGCGCAGCGTCGGCGTCTGCAGCGAGCTGCTCTCCGACGAGCGCGCCGCGGCCTTCATCGCCGAGGTGCAGGCCGACTACGCCCGCGTGCGCGAGCTGCACGCGGGCAAGAAGAAGACGCCGCTGGTGACGATCGAAGCCGCGCGCGCGAACAAGACGCCGATCGACTGGGCGAACGACGTGCCGCCGCGGCCGAAGTTCATCGGCCGGCGCGAGTTCCGCAACCAGAACCTCGCCGAACTCGCCGCGTGCATCGACTGGGGGCCCTTCTTCCAGACCTGGGACCTTGCCGGACACTTCCCGCGCATCCTCGACGACGAGGTCGTCGGCGAGCAGGCGCGCCGCGTCTTCGAGGACGGCAAGCGCATGCTGCAGCAGCTCATCGAAGGCCGCTGGCTGCAGGCCAATGGCGTGATCGCGCTGCTGCCGGCCAACACGGTCGACGACGACACCATCGAGGTCTACACCGACGACACGCGCAGCCAGGTCGCGCTGCGCTGGAACCCGCTGCGGCTGCAGAGCGTGCGTCCGGTGATCGAGGGCGTGCCGCGGCCCAACCGCAGCCTCGCCGACTGGGTCGCGCCCAAGGGCGTGCGCGAGGACTACCTCGGCCTCTTCGCCGTCACCGCCGGGCTGGGTGCCGAGAAGAAGATCGAGGACTTCCTCGCCGCGCACGACGACTACAGCGTCATCACCTTCAAGACCCTGGCCGACCGTCTGGCCGAGGCCTTCGCCGAGCGCCTGCACCAGCGCGTGCGCACCGAGTTCTGGGGCTACGCCGCCGACGAGGCGCTCGGCACCGAGCAGCTCATCGCCGAGGCCTACCGCGGCATCCGCCCCGCCCCCGGCTACCCGGCCTGCCCCGACCACGGCATCAAGCGCGCGCTCTTCGACGTGCTGCGCGCCAAGGAGCTGGGCATCCAGCTCACCGAGAGCATGGCGATGATGCCCGCGGCGAGCGTGAGCGGCTTCTACTTCGCGCACCCCGACGCGCGCTACTTCAACGTCGGCCGCATCGGCGAGGACCAGCTGCGCGACTTCGCGCGCCGCGAGGGCCTCACCGAGGAGCAGGCGCGGCGGCGCCTGGCGCCAAGCCTCGGCTGAGACGCCGTCGCCGCCAGCTTATGCCGCCAGCGCGCGCTGCAGTTGCAGCGCCTCGGCGACGTGGGCGACGGCGATAGCGTCCGCGCCCGCGAGGTCGGCCACGCTGCGCGCGACCTTGAGCGTGCGGTGCAGGCGCCGGCCCGACCAGCCCAGTCGCTCGGCCGCGCTGCGCAGAAAGGCCTCGGTGCGCGGGTCCAGCGTGCAGAAGCGGTCGATGCCGGCGACGTCGAGCTGCGCATTGGCCAGGCCCTGGCGCTGCAGCGCGCGCTCGCGCGCGGCCGCCACGCGCGCGGCGACGGCTTCCGAGGGCTCGCCGTCGGGCAGGCGCAGCAGTTCGGCCGGGCGCACCGCGGGCATCTCGACGCGCAGATCGATGCGGTCCAGCAGCGGACCCGAGATGCGGCTCTGGTAGCGCGCCACCTGCTCGGGCGTGCAGCGGCAACTGCGCCCGGTGGCCGCCTGCGCCCCGAGCCAGCCGCAGGGGCAGGGGTTCATCGCCGCCACCAGCATGAAGCGCGCCGGAAACCGCGCCTGGTGCGCGGCGCGCGAGATCGTGATGTGGCCGCTCTCCAGCGGCTCGCGCAGGGCTTCGAGCGCCGCGCGCGGCATCTCCGGCAGTTCGTCGAGGAAGAGCACGCCGCCGTGCGCGAGCGAGATCTCGCCCGGCCGCGGCGGTGAGCCGCCGCCGACCAGCGCCACCGCGCTCGCCGAATGATGCGGCGCGCGCAGCGGCCGGCGGCCGAAGCGTGCGGGGTCGAAGCCGCCGGGAAGCAGGCTGTGCACGGCGGCGCTGGCCAGCGCCTCGGCCTCGGTCATCGGCGGCAGCAGGCAGGGCAGCCGCTGCGCGAGCATCGACTTGCCGCTGCCCGGCGGCCCCGCCAGCAGCAGGCTGTGGCCGCCGGCTGCGGCGATTTCCAGCGCGCGCTTGGCTTCGGCCTGTCCTTTGACGTCGCGCAGGTCGGGCCCGTGGGCTTCGCGCCTCGCGGGTTCGGGCTGCGGCGGCGGCAGCGGCACGGCAAGCTCGGCCGGCAGCAGCGACTGCACGACCTGCGCCAGGTTCGTCGCCTGGCGGATCAGCAGCCCGGGCACGAGCGCCGCGGCGGTCGCGCTCTCCGCGGGCAGCACCAGGGTGCGCCCCTGGCCCTCGCGGCGCATCGCCAGGGCCAGCGCCAGCGCGCCGCGCACCGGGCGCAGCGCGCCGCCCAGAGAAAGCTCGCCCGCGAACTCGTAGGGGGCGAGTGCTGCGGGTTCGATCACGCCCTGCGCCGCCAGGATGCCCAGCGCGATCGGCAGGTCGAAGCGGCCGGAATCCTTGGGCAGGTCGGCCGGCGCCAGGTTGACGGTGATGCGCTTGTTGTGCGGGAAGCCGAAGCCGCTTTGCTGCAGCGCCGCGCGCACGCGCTCGCGCGACTCCTTGACCTCGATCTCGGCCAGGCCGACGAGCGTGAAGCTGGGCAGCCCGTTGGCGAGCTGGACTTCGACGCGCACCGGCGGCGCGCTCAGCCCGTCGAGTGCGCGACTGGCGACGACGGCCAGCGACATGACTTCTCCCCTCACCCCGTTCACGCCGACCGCGGCGCACGTGCTCATCGCTTTCGATCGTCCGGCGATCCTGGCGTCGGTGCTGCACCGATGCGGTGCAACCGAAGCCCAACCGAACCCCATGCGCGAGACAGTGCACCAGCCGGGGGCGCGTTTCGTGGGCAAACCCACCAACAGGGGGCCGATTTCCCCAGTCCGGGTGTGGCACGGAAGCTGCAAGAGCTGGGTGTCGCACTTTTCGATGACCCCACGGAGCCTTCCTCATGAAACGACTGCATGCCTCCCCCGCGCTGCTGCTGCTGCTCGCGGCGCTCGCCGCGCCCACGAGCGCGAGCGCCGACCTCTCCTTCAACCTCGGCGCCGTCAGCGACTACCGCTTTCGCGGCCTCTCGCAGTCGCGGCTGCGCCCGGCCGTGCAAGGCGGCGTCGACTTTGCCTCCGGCGGGCTCTATGCCGGCGCCTGGGCTTCGTCCATCCAGTGGATCCGCGATGCCGGCGGCGACAGCCGCGGCGAACTCGACGTCTACGGCGGCATCCGGGGCGAGTTCGCCCCGGGCCTGAGCTGGGATCTGGGGCTGCTGCGCTACCAGTACATCGACCACGCGCTGCCGGTGAGCCCGAACACCACCGAGGTCTACGCCGCGCTCGGCTGGGGCGTCGCGACGCTGAAGGTCTCGCACAGCCTGCGCAACCTCTTCGGTACCGCCGGGAGCAAGGGCAGCACCTACGCCGACCTGAGCGCGGGCTTCGACCTCGGCGACGGCTTCACGCTGACGCCGCATCTGGGCTACCAGAAGGTCGCCCACAACGACGACTTGTCCTACGCCGACGTCGCCGTCGGCCTGAGCAAGGACTTCGGCGGTTTCAGCCTGAGCGCCAGCGCCGTGCATGCGGACGTGAAGAAGGTCGGCGGCGCCCCCGTCTACGCCAGTCCCAAGGGCCGCAACCTGGGCCGCACGACCGTCGTGCTCGGCGTGCAGGCGGACTTCTGATCCACCCTTCCCCACAGCCCAAGGAGAAGCAACCATGAAGATGGTGACTGCCATCGTCAAGCCCTTCAAGCTCGACGAAGTACGCGAAGCCCTCGGCGCCGTCGGCGTGCAGGGCATCACGGTGACTGAGGTGAAGGGCTTCGGACGCCAGAAGGGCCACACCGAGCTCTACCGCGGCGCCGAGTACGTCGTCGACTTCCTGCCCAAGGTGAAGCTCGAGATCGCCGTCGAGGAGGCGCTCCTGCCGCGCGTCCTCGAGGCCATCGAGGGCGCCGCGCGCACCGGCCGCATCGGCGACGGCAAGGTCTTCGTCGCGCCGCTGGACGAGGTGGTGCGCATCCGCACCGGTGAAACCGGCAAGAACGCCCTTTGACTGCCAACCCGAGCAAGGCTTACCCCGAGACGACCATGAAGAAACCCGTTGCAACCCTCGCCCTGGGCCTCGCGGCCCTGGGCTTTCCGGCCGGTGCCTGGGCCCAGGCGCCGGCGATCGACTCCGGCGACACGGCGTGGATGCTGACCTCGACGCTGCTCGTCATCCTGATGACGCTGCCCGGCCTGGCGCTGTTCTACGGCGGCCTGGCGCGCTCGAAGAACATGCTGTCGGTGCTGATGCAGGTCTTCACGATCTTCGCGCTCGTCAGCCTCCTCTGGGCCGTCTACGGCTACAGCCTGGCCTTTGCCGGAGAGGGCCGCTTCTTCGGCTCCTTCGACAAGGTCTTCCTGAACGGCGTCACCCAGGACAGCATCGGCGCGCTGCAGACCATCCCGGAGTACGTGTTCGTCGCCTTCCAGGGTACCTTCGCGGCGATCACGGTGGCGCTGATCGTCGGCTCCTACGCCGAGCGCATCCGCTTCGCCGCGGTGCTGCTGTTCAGCGTGCTCTGGTTCACCTTCGCCTACGTGCCGATGGCGCACATCGTCTGGGGCGGCGGCCTGCTGGGACAGGACGGCGCGCTCGACTTCGCCGGCGGCACCGTGGTGCACATCAACGCCGGCGTCGCCGGCCTGGTGGGCGCCTACCTGCTGGGCAAGCGCGTGGGCTACGGCCGCGAGTCGATGGCGCCGCACAGCCTGACGCTGACGATGGTCGGCGCCTCGCTGCTGTGGGTCGGCTGGTTCGGCTTCAACGCCGGCTCCGCCGGTGCGGCGAACGCGCTCGCGGGCCTTGCCTTCGTCAACACCGTGCTCGCCACCGCGGCGGCGACGCTGTCCTGGATCGCCGGCGAGGCGCTGATGAAGGGCAAGGGCTCGATGCTCGGCGCCGCCTCGGGCGCGGTCGCCGGCCTCGTCGCCGTGACCCCGGCCGCGGGCTTCGCCGGCCCGATGGGCGCGATCGTGCTGGGCCTCGTCGCCGGCCTGGTCTGCCTGTGGGGCGTGCACGGCCTCAAGCGCTGGCTCGGCGCCGACGACGCCTTCGACGTCTTCGGCGTGCACGGCGTCGGCGGCATCGTCGGTGCGCTCCTCACCGGCGTCTTCGCGGCACCCGGCCTGGGCGGCACCGCGGCGGCGGACTTCGCGATGGGCCACCAGCTCTGGGTGCAGGTCAAGAGCGTGCTGTTCACGATCGTCTGGTCGGGCGTCGTCTCCTTCGTCGCCTACAAGACCGCCGACCTGACGCTGGGCCTGCGCGTTCCCGAGGACGAGGAGCGCCAGGGCCTGGACATCAGCGCGCACGGCGAGACCGCCTACGGCAAGTAGGCGGCATCGGCGGCCGCGGCGGTGGGCATGTGACCACGGGAGCGCTTCGGGGGCGGCGTGGGCGCTCCTAGAATGCGCCGATGGTCCCGAACCTGGTCACCGCGCTCACCGGCCCGATCAACGAGCTCGAGCAGCGCATGCTGGAGTCGGTGCCGGCGATCGAGCGATGGTTCCGCCTCGAGTGGATGGAGCACACGCCGCCCTTCTACTGCTCGGTGGACCTGCGCAACGCCGGCTACAAGCTGGCGCCGGTGGCGACCGACCTCTTTCCGCAGGGCTTCAACCACCTCACGCCGCAGATGCTGCCGCTGGCGGTGCAGGCGGCGATGGCCGCGATCGAGAAGATCTGCCCCGAGGCGAAGAACCTGCTGCTCGTGCCCAGCGAGCGCGACGACGGCGCGTCCTACGTCGAGCATCTGCAGCGCCTGGTGCAGATCTTCACCCAGGCCGGGCTGAACGTGCGCCTGGGCTCGGCCGACCCGGCGCTGGCCGCGCCGCGCACGCTGCGGACCGCGGGCGGCGCCGAGCTCGTGGTCGAGCCGCTGCTGCGCCAGCGCACGCGCCTGGGGCTCAAGGACTTCGACCCCTGCACCATCCTGCTCAACGACGACCTGCGCGCGGGCGTGCCGCGCGCGCTGCAGAACCTCTACGAGCAGTACCTGCTGCCGCCGCTGCACGCGAGCTGGGCGACGCGGCGCAAGTCGCGCCACTTCCGCAGCTACGAGGAAGTGGCCAAGAAGTTCTCCAAGCTGATGGGCATGGACTCCTGGCTGATCAACCCGATGGCCGCGCACTGCGGCGAGGTCGATTCTGGCACCGAGCAAGGCCTGGAGTGCGTGCGCAGCCACTGCGAGGCGATGCTCGTCAAGCAGCGGCGCAAGTTCAAGGAGTACGGCATCGCCGAGCGCCCCTTCGTCGTCGTCAAGGCCGATGCCGGCGGCATGGGCGCGGGCGTGCTGACGGTGCGCGACGCGCGCGAGCTCGACGCCGCGCGGCTGCAACGGGCGCTGGCGCGCCCGGCCGGGCAGGAGCCCGGCGTCAGCGAGGTCATCATCCAGGAGGGCGTGCCGACCTGCGAGCGCATCGGCGAGGCGATGGCCGAGCCGGTGGTCTGCACCATCGACCGCTACGTCGTCGGCGGCTACTACCGGGTGCTGGGCGGGCGCGCCAGCGACGAGAGCCTGCAGGCCCCGGACGCGCGCTACGTGCCGCTGGCCTTTGCCGAGGATCAGCAGCACCTGCCTGCCCGCGGCGCCAGGCCCGGGGCGAGCGCCCCCAACCGCTTCTACATGTACGGCGTGATCGGACGGCTGGCGATGCTGGCCGCCGCCTACGAACTCGAGGCCACCGACCCCGAGGCCGAGGACTACGCCTGAACCCGGCCCGGGCGAGCCGCATCGCCCTCCTGCCATGAGCATGCCCCCCGAATCACGCCGTTCCGGCGCGCTGGCCGCGCTGACGCTGGCGGCCATCGGCGTCGTCTACGGCGACATCGGCACGAGCCCGCTCTATGCGCTCAAGGAGGTGTTCGCGCACGGCCGGGTGCCGCTGTCGCCGCAGAACGTGCTGGGCATCCTCTCGCTCGTCTTCTGGACGCTGACGGTGGTCGTCTCGCTCAAGTACGTGACGCTGATCCTGCGTGCCGACAACAACGGCGAGGGCGGGCTGATCGCGATGCTGGCGCTGGCCTCTCAGGCGGTGAAGCACCGGCCGCGGCTGCGCCGCGCGCTGCTGCTGGTGGGCATCTTCGGCACCGCCGTGTTCTTCGGCGACGGCGTCATCACGCCGGCCGTCACGGTGCTGGGCGCGGTCGAGGGGCTCGAGGTGCTGGCGCCGGGGCTGCATCGCTTCATCGTGCCGGTGGCGCTCGTCGTGCTGCTGGCGCTCTTTGCGGCGCAGCGCTTCGGCACCGCCGGCATCGGCCGCTTCTTCGGGCCGGTGACGACGCTGTGGCTGCTGACGCTGGCGGCGCTTGGCATCGCGCAGATCGCGCGCGAGCCGCAGGTGCTGTGGGCGCTGCTGCCGCACTACGCGCTGTCCTTCATCGCGCAGCAGCCGGGCATCGCGTTCACGGCGCTCGGCGCGGTCGTGCTGTGCGTGACCGGCGCCGAGGCGCTCTACGCCGACCTCGGCCACTTCGGCAAGCTGCCGATCCGGCTGGCCTGGTTCGGCCTGGTGTGGCCGTCGCTCGTGCTCAACTACTTCGGCCAGGGCGCGATGCTGCTGAGCGAGCCGCAGAACATCCGCAACCCCTTCTACGAGATGGCGCCGCCCTGGGCGCTGCTGCCGCTCATCGTGCTCGCCACGGCGGCGGCGGTGATCGCCTCGCAGGCGCTGATCACCGCGGCCTTCTCGGTCACCAAGCAGGCGATCCAGCTCGGCTACCTGCCGCGGCTGCGCATCACGCACACCTCGACGCGCGTCAGCGGCCAGATCTACGTGCCCTTCGTCAACTGGGCGCTGTGCAGCTGCATCGTCGCCGCGGTGCTGGCCTTCGGCTCCAGCAGCGCGCTGGCCTCGGCCTACGGCATCGCGGTGACGATCGACATGACGATCACCACGGTGATGACCTTCTTCGTCATCCGCTTCGCCTGGAAGCTGCCGCTGTGGCTGTGCCTGCTCGGCACCGGCCTCTTCTTCGTCGTCGATTTCACCTTCTTCGCCGCCAACGCGCTCAAGCTGCTGGACGGCGGCTGGTTCCCGCTGCTGATCGGCGGCGTGCTCTTCCTGCTGATGACGACCTGGAAGCGCGGCCGCCGCCTGATGCTGGAGCGCCTGCACGAGGAGGCGATCGAGCTGCCGGTGTTCCTCGAGTCGCTCTTCGCCAGCCCGCCGCTGCGCGTGCCGGGCACCGCGGTCTTCCTCGCCGCCGAGAAGGGCGCCACGCCCTTTGCGCTGATGCACAACCTCAAGCACAACAAGGTGCTGCACGAGCAGAACCTGTTCGTCAGCGTGCAGCACCACGAAGTGCCGTGGATCGGCTTCGGCAAGCGCGTCGAGCTGGAGGCCCTGGGCCACGACTGCTGGCAGGTGGTGCTGCACTTCGGCTTCAAGAACGAGCCCGACGTGCCCGAGGCGCTGAAGCTGCTCGAGGGCCGCGGCATCGAGCTCGACCCGATGAGCACGAGCTACTTCCTCAGCCGCGACCAGGTCATCCCCACGCTGCGCGGCGGCATGGCCTTCTGGCGCGAGAAGCTCTTCGCCAGCATGCACCGCAACGCCGGGGCGGCGGGCGACTTCCTGCACCTGCCGACCAACCGCATCGTCGAGCTCGGCTCTAAGGTGGAGATCTGAGGTGGGGCCGCGCTCGTTCTGGCGCGACCTCTCGCTGCCGGCCGTCGTCGCCGGCTTCGTCGCCGTGCTCGTCGGTTACACGAGCTCGGTGGTCATCGTCTTCCAGGCCGCCGCGGTGCTCGGCGCGACGCCTGCGCAGACGGCCTCGTGGCTGTGGGCGCTGGGGCTCGGCCTTGGCATCAGCTCGGCGGGCCTGAGCCTGTGGTACCGCATGCCGGTGCTCACCGCGTGGTCGACGCCCGGGGCCGCGCTGCTCGTCACCGCCGGCGCGGGCGTGCCGATGGCGCAGGCGATCGGCGCCTTCATGACCTGCGCACTGCTCATCGTCGCCGCGGGCGCGAGCGGCGCCTTCGCGCGCGTGATGGACCGCATCCCGCAGGCGCTGGCCGCAGCCCTGCTGGCCGGCGTGCTGACGCGCTTTGCCTTCGACGCCTTCCTCGCGCTGCGCACGCAGACGCTGCTCGTGCTCGCGATGGCGCTGGCCTACCTGATCGGCCGCCGCGCCTGGCCGCGCTACGCCGTGCCCGGGGTGCTCGCCGCCGGCATCGCCGTGGCCGCCGCGCAGGGGCAGTTGCGCCTCTCGGGCATCGCCTGGGCCTGGACGCAGCCGGTATTCATCATGCCTTCGTTCAGCGTCGCGGCCACGCTCGGCGTGGCGCTGCCGCTCTTCGTCGTCACCATGGCCTCGCAGAACCTCCCCGGCGTGGCGGCCCAGCGCGCCGCCGGCTACGAGGTGCCGGTGTCGCCGCCGATCACCGCCACGGGCCTGCTCACGCTCGTGCTCGCGCCCTTCGGTGCCTACGCGCTGAACCTCGCGGCGATCACCGCCTCGATCTGCATGGGCCGCGAGGCGAGCGAGGACCCGGCGCGGCGCTACACCTCGGCGGTGGTGGCGGGCGTCTTCTACCTCGTGCTGGGCCTGCTCGGCAGCGCGGTCGTCGGGCTGATCGCCGCCTTCCCCGTCGAGCTCGTGCTCGCGGTCGCGGGCTTCGCGCTGCTGGGCACCATCGGCGGCGGGCTTGCGATCGCGATGAAGGACGAGCACAGCCGCGAGCCCGCGCTCATCACCTACCTCGTCACCGCCAGCGGCCTGACGCTTGCCGGCGTCGGCGCCGCCTTCTGGGGCGTGGTCGCAGGCGCGCTGGCGCTGGCCGTGCAGCGGCTGCGCCGCTGAAGCGCGTCAAGCGAGTGAGGCGCGCGGCAGCGTGCCCGGCGGGCCTGTGCCAAAGTCGGGGCTGCCTGCTGGAGGAACCCGCCGTGAGACTGCTGTTCGTCGCCGACCCGCTCGAGAGCTTCAAGCCCACCAAGGATTCGACCTTCGCGATGATGCGCGAGGCCGCCCGCCGCGGCCACGAGATCTGGGCCTGCGAGAGCGCCGACCTGACCTGGCGCCGCGGCGGCCACGTCGTCGCCCGCCGCGCCCGCGCGATCACGCTGACCGGCGACGCGCACGCCTGGTTCCAGGTCGTGAGCGAAGGCGAACTCGTGCTCGCGCAGACGGGGGCCGTGCTGATGCGCAAGGACCCGCCCTTCGACAGCGAGTACTTCTACGCCACGCACCTGCTCGGCCAGGCCGAGCGCGCGGGCGCGCGCGTCTTCAACGCGCCCGCGGCGCTGCGCGAGCACCCGGAGAAGCTGGCCATCCTCGAGTTCCCGCAGTTCATCCCGCCGACGCTGGTCACGCGCAGCGCCGCGGCGGTGCGCGCCTTTCACGAGGAACACCACGACATCGTGCTCAAGCCGCTGGACGGCATGGGCGGCATGGGCATCTTCCGCGTCGGCGCCGACGGCCTGAACCTGGGCTCGATCATCGAGACGCTGAACGCAGGTGGCGCGCGCACGCTGATGGCGCAGCGCTACCTGCCCGAGATCGTCGACGGCGACAAGCGCGTGCTGCTGATCGGCGGCCAGCCGGTGCCGCACTGCCTGGCGCGCATCCCGCAGGGCAGCGAGATCCGCGGCAACCTCGCGGTCGGCGGCAAGGGCGTGGCGCGGCCGCTGTCGGCCTCCGACCGGCGCATCGCCGAGGCGCTGGCGCCGGTGCTGGCCGCGCGCGGCCTGCTGCTCGTCGGCCTGGACGTGATCGGCGAGCACGTCACCGAGATCAACGTCACCAGCCCGACCTGCTTCCAGGAGATCACGCAGCAGAGCGGCTTCGACGTCGCCGCGATGTTCGTCGACGCGCTGGAGGCTGCGCTGCTCAGCCGCTGATCTCGGGCACGTCTTCCCACAGCGTGGCCGCGGGCAGCTCCAGGCCCACGCTGCGCAGCTGCAGCGTCTGCCCGCGCTCGAAGGGATGCAGCACCCAAAGGCCGTCGTCGCCGCGGCGGTAGAGGTCGCAGCGGCGCGAGGCCGGGTCGACGAGCAGGAACTCGCGCAGGTTCGGCAGCAGGCGGTAGTCGGCGAACTTGGCGCCGCGGTCGTAGCCGGCGGTCGAAGGCGAGAGCACCTCCACGACCAGCAGCGGGTCGCGCTTGATCTTCGGCTCGGCGCGGTCGAGCTCGCTGCAGGTCACGAACACGTCGGGGTAGAAGAAGCAGTCGGCAGCCTCGACGCGCAGCTTCATGTCGACCATGAAGGTGCGGCAGGGCGTGCCCTTGAGGTGGGCGCGCAAGGCGGTGTAGATGTTGCCGGTCGCGGTGACGTGCGCCTCCTCGGCGCCGGCCATCGCGAACACTTCGCCGCGGACGAACTCGCGCCGGATCGTCTCGTGCTCGTCCCAGGCGAGGAATTCCTCGGCGGTCATGCGGTGCAGGGCAGCGGCTTGTCCCATGGCGAAGAGTGCTCGGGGCGGAGGTGGGCCAGTGTAGCGAGCGGCCATGGGCAAGGCCATGGTGCCAAGCCAGGGTGCAAGGCCGTCCGTGCGGAAGCCTTGCCGGCGGCCTGCTTGCGTCCCAGCGTCCGTCGCGGCTGGGACAATCCGCGCCATGGCCTTGATCACGCTTTCCGCCGCCCACCTCGCCTTTGGCCACGTGCCCCTGCTCGACGGCGCCGACTTCGCCCTGGAGGCGGGCGAGCGCGTGGCGCTGATCGGGCGCAACGGCGCGGGCAAGTCCTCGCTGCTGAAGATCCTCGCCGGAACCGAGAAGCCCGACGATGGCCTGCTGCAGCTGCAGACCGGGCTGCGCCGCGTCTACGTCGCGCAGGAGCCGGTGTTTGCCGCAGGGGCCACCGTCTTCGAGGCGGTGGCCGAGGGCGTCGGCGAGGCGCGGGCGCTGCGCGCGCGCTACGAGGCGCACGCGCCGGGCGAGGACCTCGATGCCCTGCAGACGCGCCTCGAGGCGCTGGGCGGCTGGACCTGGGAGCAGCGCGTGCACGAGGCCTTGCAGCGCCTGCACCTGGACGCCGAGGTGGCCGTCGACGCGCTCTCCGGCGGCACGAGGAAGCGCGTGGCGCTGGCGCAGGCGCTGGTCGCCGCCCCCGACGTGCTGCTGCTGGACGAGCCGACCAACCACCTCGACATCGACGCCATCGAGTGGCTGCAGCAGCTGCTCGTCGAGTGGCAGGGCGCGATCGTGCTGGTCTCGCACGACCGCGCCTTCATCGACGCCGTGGCCACGCGCATCGTGCTGCTCGACCGCGGCCGGCTCACGAGCTACCCCGGCCGCTTCGCGCAGTACCAGGCCACGCGCGAGCGCGAGCTGCAGGCGCAGGAGCTGGCCAGCGCGCGCGCCGACAAGCTGCTGGCGCAGGAGGAGGCCTGGATCCGCAAGGGCGTGGAGGCGCGGCGCACGCGCAGCGCCGGGCGCGTGGCGCGGCTGCAGCAGTTGCGCGCGCAGCGCGCGGCACGCCGCGAGCAGCTCGGGCAGGTGCGGCTCGAACTCGACGCCGGCCAGCCCTCGGGGCGCATCGTCGCCGAGCTCGACCAGGTGTCGATGCGCTTTGGCGAGCAGCCCATCGTCGAGCGCTTTTCCGCGACCATCCTGCGCGGCGACAAGGTCGGCCTGATCGGCCCCAACGGCTGCGGCAAGACGACGCTGCTGCGCCTCATCCTCGGCCAGCTGCAGCCCACCGCGGGCCGCGTGCGCAGCGGCACGCGGCTGCAGGTGGCCTACTTCGACCAGATGCGCGCGGCGCTGGACCTCGACGCGACGCTGGCCGAGACCATCAGCCCGGGCAGCGAGTGGGTGGAGATCGGCGGCCAGCGCAAGCACGTGATGAGCTACCTCGGCGACTTCCTGTTCGCGCCGGCACGCGCGCATGCGCCGGTGCGCACGCTCTCCGGCGGCGAGCGCAACCGGCTGCTGCTGGCGCGCCTGTTCGCGCTGCCGGCCAACGTGCTGGTGCTCGACGAGCCGACCAACGACCTCGACATCGACACGCTGGAGCTGCTGGAGGAGCTGCTGCAGGCCTTCGACGGCACGGTCTTCCTCGTCAGCCACGACCGGCAGTTCCTCGACAACGTCGTCACCTCGACGATCGCCTGGGAGGGCGACCCGGCCTTCGGCGGCCGGCCGGGGCTGTGGCGCGAGTACGAGGGCGGCTGGGAAGATTGGAAGCTGCAGCGCGAGCGGGCGCGCGCGCTCGCCGCGGCGGCGGCGCCGGCTTCGCCCGAGCCGGTGCGCGCTGCGGCGTCGGCTGTCCCCGGCGCGGACGGCGGCGCGCGCGCGGCAGCCGCGCGCACCAGGCTCAGCTTCAAGGAGCAGCGCGAGCTGGACGCGCTGCCCGGCGCCATCGAGGCCCTGGAGGCCGAGCAGCGCGAGCTTGCCGAGCGCCTCTGCAGCGCCGAGCTCTACGTGAAGGAGCCGCAGCGCGTGCCCGAGCTGCAGGCGCGCCACGAAGCGATCGAGCAGGAGCTCATGCAGGCGCTGCAGCGCTGGGAGGATCTGGCCGCGCGCGCCGGCTGAGCGTCAGCGACGTGCGCCGAGGCCTCATCCGCTTCAGTGCGCGCTGCCGTTGAACCAGCCTTCGTTGGTTGCCGCCGGGTGCGTGCGGCTGACCATGAGCCCGGGCTGCAGGTACAGGCCGTTGAGCATGCGCATGGCGCGCGTGCGGTCGAAGCCGGGCCACTCGGAGATTTCGCGCAGGCCGGTGGTCTGGCGCTTGAGCCGCTCGCAGGCCGAGGCGAGCGAGCCCGAGAGCTCGAGCACCGAGAGATCCATCGTCGGCGTGATGCGGTAGGCGGCCTGGCCGGCGATCTCGGGCAGCAGTTCGTCGCGCGCGCCACGCAGCGCCAGCTCCCACAGCACGCGGCCCATCGGCGCGACGTGTCCCGTCGCGCCACCCGCTGCGAGCGAGGACAGCGGCGGCAGCGTCTGCGACGCCTTCTCCACGCGTAGCACTTCGAGCTCGGTGAGCTGCAGCTCGAGGAACTGCTTCATCGGCAGCACGCCCTGCACCAGGCGCTGCACGGGGTAGGCGGTGAGCGCCAGCACATGCTGGTGCATCTGCAGGTGGACGGTGACGGCGCTGGCGTGCCGCACCGCGCCGGCCAGCACCTCGAGCAGCTCGCTGCGCCGGCCCTTGCCTTCGAAACGCAGCAGATCCTGGTGCAGCGAGGGGTCCAGCGAGGACAGCCGCGTGCTGACTCGGTCCTCGCCGCCGTCGCGCTCGAGCTCGACCTGGCGCTGGAAGGCACTTGCCCGCATCAGCTCGGCGGCACCCAGCGGCAGGGTCGATTCGAATGGGGCCAGCGGCATGAGGTCCTCGATACGAAGGCAGCCAGGGAGGCGGGCGCCCGAAGCGCGCGGCATGCTACGCCGACGCCCCCTCGCGGTCAGCTCTTGTTTCACCTGCGTACATCTGATTGCCCTGGCTTCGCCGCGCGGGCGCACCGAGGCGAACCGGCAAGCCCCGGCCCTGTCGCTGGGCTGCTGCGGCTCCTACACTTCGGCCGATGCCTGCCCGTGCCCCCGCCTCGACCGAACGCGACACGACCCAGGGCATGCTGCTCGGCGCACTCGGCGTGGTGATCTTCGCGGCGACGCTGCCGATGACGCGGCTGGCCGTCGGCGACCAGGGCGCGCCGCAACTGCCGCCGGGCTTCGTCACCGTCGGGCGGGCGGCGGTCGCCGGGCTGCTGAGCCTGGCCTACCTCGCGCTGCAGCGTGCACCCACGCCCGCGCGGCGACACTGGCCGGCGCTGTTGGTCAGCGCGCTGGGCACCGTGCTCGGCTTCCCGCTCTTCCTCGCGCTGGCGCTGCGGCAGGTCGAGGCCATGCACGCGGCCGTGATCACCGGCGTGCTGCCGCTGGCCACCGCGGCGGTGGCCGCGGCCGTGCTGCGCCAGCGCGCCTCGCCCGGCTTCTGGCTCTGCGCGCTGCTGGGCTGCGGCCTGGTCGTCGGCTATGCGGCCTGGCAGGGCAGCGGCGCGCCGGGCCTGCCCGACCTGCTGCTGCTGCTGGCGGTGCTCTCGGCCGCGGTCGGCTACGTCGGCGGCGCCCAGGTCGCGCTGGCACTGCCGGCGCCGCAGGTCATCTGCTGGGTGCTCGTGCTCTCGCTGCCGGCGGTGCTGCCGCTGGCCTGGTGGCTGCGGCCGGCGCAGCCGGCAAGCCTTGCGGCCTGGGGCGGTTTCGTCTACGTGTCGCTGTTCTCGATGTGGCTGGGCTTCTTCGCCTGGTACCGCGCGCTGGCGCTTGGCGGCGTGATGCGGGTGAGCCAGGTGCAGTTGCTGCAGCCCTTCGTCGCGCTGCTGCTGGCCGTGCCGCTGCTGGGCGAGCGCCTGGACGCCGCGACGCTTGCCTTTGCGCTGGCAGTGCTGGCCGTCGTCTTCGTCGGGCGGCGCATGCCGGTGCACGCGCGATGAGCCCGATGCCGCGATGTGCGATGCGCGCCGGGCGCCGATCGATCCTGAAGGGAAGGACCCTCCGATGACCTGGACCCTGGCCGCGCGCGCCGCGCGACTCGAACCCTCGACGATCCGCGAGATCCTCAAGCTCACCGAGCGCCCGGGGGTGATCTCGCTGGCCGGCGGCCTGCCTTCGGCCGAGGGCTTCCCGGTGGCGGCGATGGCCGAGGCCTGCGCGCGCGTGCTGCGCGAGCATCCGCGAGAGGCCTTGCAGTACGCCGCCAGCGAAGGCTTCGGACCGCTGCGCGAATGGGTCGCCGCCGAGCTGGCGACGCACGGGCTGCAGGTGCAGGCCGCGCAGATCATCATCACCACCGGCTCGCAGCAGGGCCTGGACCTGGTCGGCAAGGTGCTGATCGACCCGGGCAGCCGCGTCGCGGTGGAGTTGCCGACCTACCTGGGCGCGCTGCACGCCTTCAACCCCTACGAGGCGCAGTACCTCACCGTGCCCTGCGACGACGAGGGCCCGAGCCCCGAGCGGCTGGATGCGGCGGCCGGCGCGCGCTTCCTCTACCTGCTGCCCAACTTCCAGAACCCGAGCGGGCGCTGCCTGGGGGCGGCGCGGCGCCTGGCGCTGGCCGAGCGTGCGCGCGCCATCGGCCTGCCCATCGTCGAGGACAACCCCTACGGCGAGCTGTGGTTCGAGGCGCCGCCACCGCCGCCGGTGAGTGCCGCGATGGCCGGCGAGGCGGTCTACCTCGGCTCCTTCTCCAAGGTGCTGGCGCCGGGCCTGCGGCTGGGCTACGTGGTCGCGCCGCCGCCGCTCTTCCCCAAGCTGCTGCAGGCCAAGCAGGCGGCGGACCTGCACACGCCGGGCTTCAACCAGCGCGTGGTCTACGAGGTCATCAAGGACGGCTTCCTGCAGCAGCACCTGCCGGCGCTGCGCGCGCGCTACAAGGCGCAGCGCGACGCGATGCGCGACGCGCTGCAGCGCCACCTGCCGCCGGGCTGCCGCTGGAACGTGCCCGCGGGCGGCATGTTCTTCTGGGTCGAGCTGCCGGACGCGCTGGACGCCACCGCGCTGCTGGCCAAGGCGGTCGACGCGGGCGTGGCCTTCGTGCCGGGCGCGGCCTTCTTCGCCGATGATGCGCGCGCGAACACGCTGCGGCTGAGCTACGTCACCGTGGCCCCCGCGCGCATCGAGCAGGGCGTGGCGACGCTCGGCCGCGTGCTGGCCGAGGCGCTGGCGTCGTGAGCTTCGTCGCTGTCGATCACCTGGTCGTGGCGGCGGCCACGCTCGACGAGGGCGCCGCCTGGTGCGAGCGCACGCTGGGCGTCGCGCCCGACGCGGGCGGGCGGCACGCGCTCTTCGGCACCCACAACCGCGTGCTCGCCATCGGCAGCGCGAGCCATCCGCAGGCCTACCTCGAGATCATCGCCATCGATCCCGAGGCGCCGGCGCCCGCGCGGCCGCGCTGGTTCGGCCTCGACGCGATCGACCTCGGCGGCGGCCCGCGGCTGATCCACTGGGTGGGCCGCTCGCCGATGCTGGACATGCACCGCTGGGGCCTCATCAACGTCGGCGAAGCGCCGGGCGATCCGGTGGCCGCGAGCCGGCCGACGCCCGCGGGCCTGCTGCAGTGGCAGATCCTCGTGCGCGCCGACGGCCGCCTGGGCCACGGCGGCGCGCTGCCCACGCTGATCCAGTGGGAGGGCGCGCATCCGACCGAGGCCATGCCCGCGCGCGGCCTTGCGCTGCAGGCGCTCGTCGTCAACCACCTGCCGCCGCGCGTGCGCGAGGTGCTGCGCCTGCGCGGCGTCGAATGCGTCGACGACGCCGGGCCGGCGCTGCGCGCGCGCCTGCGCACGCCGCTTGGCAACATCACGCTGGAGTCGAAGCCGTGACCGAAGAGCTGTTTCGCGAAGACGCGTGCCTGTCGTCCTGCGAGGCCACCGTGCTGGCCGTCGACGAGGAAGGCATCGTGCTCGACCGCACCGTGTTCTACCCGCTGGGCGGCGGCCAGGCCGGCGATGCCGGTGAGCTGCTTGCCGCCGACGGCCGCCTCGTCGCCATCGTCGACGCGCGCAAGCACAAGGGCCGCCCCGGCGCCATCGCCCACGTGCCGGCGCCCGATGCGCCGCTGCTGCAGCCCGGCGACCGCGTGCGCGCGACGATCGCGCTGCCGCGCCGCGCCGCGCACATGCGCTTTCACACCGCGACGCACCTGCTGTGCGCGCTGGTGCCGCATCCGGTCGACGGCTGCAGCATCACCGCCGGCTACGCGCGGCTGGACTTCCACACCGCCGAGCCGCTGGACAAGGAGGCGATCAACGCCGGCCTGGCGCGCCTGGTCGCCGAGGCGCATCCGGTGCGCCACCGCTGGATCAGCGAGGCCGAGCTCGAAGCCAACCCCGGCCTCGTGCGCAGCATGAGCGTGCAGCCCCCGCGCGGCCTTGGCCGCGTGCGCGTGATCGAGATCGAGGGCGTGGACCTGCAGCCCTGCGGCGGCACGCACGTGGCCAACAGCGCCGACATCGGCGCCGTCGTCGTCACCAAGATCGAAAAGAAGAGCGCGATGACCCGCAGGGTCGTGCTCGGCTTCGCCGACTGAGCCTCGTCGACGGCCGCCGGGGTTTGCCCGGCGCGGCCCTTGCGTCGCACAATCGCGCCGAAGGAAACGCACCATGGGCCTGCCCCTGCTGAAACCCCGTCTCGACCGCGCCGACTTCCTTGCCTGGGAGGCCGAGCAGGCGAGCAAGCACGAATACCTGGACGGCGAGGTGTTCGCGATGGTCGGCGCGCGCCAGGAGCACGTGGTGGTCGCCGGGGCGGTCTTCGCACGCCTGCGCGAGCACCTGCGCGGCACGCGCTGTCGCGCCTACACCTCGGACATGAAGCTGGAGGTCGAGGCCGTCGACGCCGTCTTCTACCCCGACGTCATGGTCTCGTGCGACGAGGCCGACCGCCAGCGCGCGCTGGCCATCCAGGCGCCCTGCCTGGTGGTGGAGGTGCTCTCCGAAGGCACCGCCGCCTACGACCGCGGCGCCAAGTTCGCCGCCTACCGGCGGCTGCCCTCGCTGCAGGAGTACCTGCTGGTCGACATCGATCGCCGCAGCCTGGAGGTGTTCCGCCGCCAGCCGCAGGGCTGGGTGCTCGGCGAGCCGGCGGGGCAGCCGCGCGTGCTGCAACTGCACAGCGTGGCGCTGGCGCTGACCGACGAGGACGTCTTCGGCGACCTGGACCCGGCCGCCGCGCCGCCGGAGAACGCTGCGGCGGCCGCGCCTGACGCGCCTGACGCGCCGGACGCCGGCTGAGCGCAGCGCTGGCGGCCGGCGAACGCCTTCAGTTCGCCGAGTAGTCCTTGGCGCGGAAGTCGTCGTGGCAGCCCTTGCAGGCGCCGCCGGTGGCGCCGAAGGCGGTCTTGATGGCGTCGAGCTTGCCGCCCTTCACGGCGTCGGAAAGCTTGGCCATCTCGCCGTCGAGCTTGTCGCGCGCGGCCTTGAACTTGGCGGCCTCCTTCCAGACTTCGGGGCGGGCGCGGTTGGGGGCACCCTTGTCGGTGCCGGGCTCGAAGGCCGAGAAGGGCAGCGTGTGCAGCGCGCCGACGATGGCCATGTTCTCCTGCGCCAGCTTGGCATCGAAGGGCACGCGGCCGTTGGCCATCGCGCCGAGGCGGCCGAAGTGCTCGGCCATCACGCGGTAGGCCGCCTGGCGGTACTTGATCGCGTCCTCGGCCTTCTGGAACTGCGCCGAGGCGGGCAGGGTACAGGCAAGGCCGGCAGAGAGGGCGAGGGCGGGAAGCAGGCGTTTCATTCGGGTTCTCTCCGGAAGAGGATATGGGGATATGGGGATATGGGGCGGCTGCACGAGCCGGCCGGGAGTGTAGAAAGCCGGGCGCGGGCACGTGTTTCCGCCCGGTAAAGCCCGGACGCCGCGCTCGCCGGCCGCCGACGGCACGGACGCCGGAGGAGGCGATGCGGTTTCGCGGTATGGTCCGGGTCGATTCCCCGCATCGTCCAAGCCCAAGCCCGAGCCCAGGCGCACCGCCGGAGACCCGACCGATGAATCCCCCGCCCGCCCCCGCTGAGGGCACGAAGCTGCGCGTCTGGGACCTGCCCACGCGCGCCTTCCATTGGCTGCTCGCGGCGGCGCTGGTGGCGCAGGTGGCCACGGGCAAGATCGGCGGCGGAGCCATGGTCTGGCACTTTCGCATCGGCTACTTCATCTTTGCGCTGCTGCTCTTCCGGCTGGCCTGGGGCCTCGTCGGCGGGCACTGGTCGCGCTTTGCGAACTTCGTTCCGGCGCCGGGCACGCTGCTGCGCTACCTGCGCGGGCAGTCGCGCGGCGACGAGCATCACGAGGTCGGCCACAGCCCGCTCGGGGCCTTGTCGGTGCTGGCGATGCTGCTGCTGCTGGCCGCCCAGGTCGCCGCGGGGCTGGTGGCCGACGACGAGATCTCCAACATCGGCCCGCTCAACCGCTTCGTCAGCGGCGCCACGGCCGCCTGGGCCACGGCCTGGCACAAGGGGCCGGGCATCGCCCTGCTGATGGCGCTGGTGCTGCTGCACGTCGGCGCGATCCTCTACTACCGCGTCTTCGGGAAGCGCAGCCTGGTGCTGCCGATGCTCAGCGGCGACAAGCTCCTGCCGGCGGCCCATGCGCCCGCTGCCGGCGTGCCCGCGGCGCGCGACAGCCTGGGCACGCGGCTGCTCGCCCTCGCCCTGCTGGGCGCAAGCGCCGGGGTGGTTGCCTGGGTCGTGAACCTGGGCGCCTGAGTCGACACCCGCCGATGACAGAGGCAGCACCTGCGATCGAGGTCGTGCAGGCCGACGGTGCGGCGGCGCTGGGCGCCGTGCGCGGGCTCTTTCGCGAGTACGCCGAGTCGCTGGACGTCGACCTCGCCTTCCAGGGCTTCGAGGCCGAGCTGGCCGCGCTGCCCGGCGACTACGCGCCGCCGGGCGGTGCGCTGCTGCTGGCGCTGGTCGACGGCCAGCCCGCCGCCTGCGGCGCGCTGCGTCCGCTGGCCGACGTCGACTACGCCAATGCCTGCGAGATGAAGCGCCTGTACGTGCGGCCGGCGTTCCGACGCTTCGGGCTGGGCCGCCAGATGGCGCAGGCGCTGATCGACTACGCCACGCAGGCCGGCTATTCGAGCCTGCTGCTGGACACGCTGGACGACATGGAGGCCGCGCGCGGGCTCTACCTGTCGCTGGGCTTCGAGGAAATCCCGCCCTACTACTTCAACCCGATCGCCGGGGCGCACTACCTGAAGGTCGACCTCGGCTCGACCGCCACGCGCTGGTAGCCCTGCCGTCGCGGCGGCGCCCGGCTCAGCGCAGGGCGGCGGTCCTCGCGCGTGCGCCCTCGTCCAGCGCGGCGAGCGCCTCCTTCACCTCGGAGGCGCGCAGGATCTCGGCGAGCAGGCGCGGCGGCGCGCCGTCCGCGGCGTAGAGCGCGTACACCGGCACGCCGCTGCGGGCCAGGCGCGCCAGCTCGGCGGTGATGCGCGGGTCGCGGCGCGTCCAGTCCGCGCGCAGCAACGCGACGTCGCGGGCGCGAAAGGCGGCCAGCACCTCGGCGTTGGCCAGCGTCGTGCGCTTGTTGTACTGGCAGGTCACGCACCAGGCCGCGGTGAAGTCGACGAAGACCGCGCGCCCGGCCGCGCGCAGTTCGGCCACGCGTTCGGGGCTCCAGGCTTCCCAGCCCGCCTCGTGGCGCGTCGTGGCGCTCGCCGGCTCGGCGTGCAGCGCCGGCCAGGCCCAGCCGAACACCGGCAGCGCCAGCGCCAGCGCCAGCGTTCCCAGGCCCAGGCGCGCGCGCCGGCCGAGCGTGGACGAGCCGAGCGCCCAGGCGACGAAGGCCAGCGCCAGCAGCGCGCCCAGCAGCGCGGCCACGCCGTCGATGCCGCTCTGCTGGCCGAGCACCCAGGCCAGCCAGACGACGGTTGCGAACATCGGGAAGGCCATCAGCACCTTGAAGTGCGCCATCCAGGCGCCCGGCCGCGGCAGCGCGCGCGCCAGCGCCGGCATGGCGCTGGCCAGCAGATAGGGCAGCGCCATGCCGAGGCCGAGGGTCGCGAACACGGCGAGCGCCTGCGCCGTCGGCAGCGTGAGCGCCGCACCCAGCGCCGCACCCATGAAGGGCGCGGTGCACGGCGAGGCCACCGCCACCGCCAGCACCCCGGTGAGCAGCGAATCGACGAGTGGGTGGCGTGCGCGTGCGGCCGACCAGCGCGCCGGCAGGATCGAGCCGAACTCGAACACTCCGGCGAGGTTCAGCCCGATCAGCGTGAACAGCGCCGCCAGCGCGGCGACGAAGAGCGGGCTCTGCAGCTGGAAGCCCCAGCCGAGCTGCTCCCCGCCCGCGCGCAGCAGCAGCAGCAGGGCAGCCAGCGCGACGAAGGACGCGACCACGCCCAGCGTGTACGCCAGGGCGCCGGCCAGCAGGCCGCGGCGATCGTCGGCGTGGGCGGCGAAGCCGAGCACCTTCAGCGAAAGCACCGGGAACACGCAGGGCATCAGGTTGAGCAGCATGCCGCCCAGCAGCGCCAGGCCCAGGGCCAGCAGCAGGCCAGGGCTCGAAGCGGCCGGGATGGCCGGCGGCGGCCCGGCGGCGTCGGCGCCCGCGGCCGGGGCGTCGAGCGCGGTCGACGCGGGCAGCGCGGCCAGCGCCGGCCAGGGCGTCGTCACGGCGGCCGTGACCTGCGCGCCGGCCTCGGAGCCAGCGGCCACCAGCACCAGCGACATCGCCTGCGGGCTCTCGCTGCGCTGCGGATCGAGCGCTACGCGCGCTGTCCATTGGGCGCCTTTCCAGCTCGCCTGCACCGGGGCGGCATTGAGCACGACGCCCGCGGTTTCGGGCAGCAGCTCGACGGCGCGCCCCTGCCAGGCCGCCGGCAGGCCGCTGACCTCGAACACCAGCGCCTGGTCCTGTACGCGCGCGCTGGCCCTGGCCTCGGGCAGCGCCTGGGGTCGCGCCGCGTCGGCGGCCGCGAAGAGCGTGCCGTGCGCGGCGCTGCTGGCCTTGGCGGGCAGGTCGAGCACGAAGTGGCCGGTCTCGGG
>CAUJJO010000218.1 GCA_963205125.1 Pseudomonadota bacterium
ACGGCAACCGCACCTACCTGCTGCAGGACGACAACGGCCAGATCATCGAGACGCACTCGATCTCCGCGGGCCTGGACTACCCCGGCGTCGGCCCCGAGCACGCCTACCTGCACGACATCGGCCGCGCCGAGTACGTCGGCATCACCGACGAGGAGGCGCTCGCGGCCTTCCACCGCCTCTGCCGCAGCGAGGGCATCATCCCGGCGCTGGAATCGAGCCACGCGGTCGCGCACGCCATGAAGCTCGCGGCCACGCTGCCGCGCGAGGCGATCCTGCTCGTCAACCTCTCCGGCCGCGGCGACAAGGACATCAACACGGTGGCGGCGATGCAGGGCATCCGCCTGCCGGGCCTCGCCGACGGGGAGGGCGCGCGATGAGCCGCATCGAAGCCACGCTCGCCGCGTTGAAGGCGCAGGGCCGCCGCGCGCTGATCCCCTACATCACCACCGGCGATCCCTACGCCGACATCACGCCCGAGCTGATGCACGCGCTGGTGGCCGGCGGTGCCGACATCGTCGAGCTCGGCGTGCCCTTCAGCGACCCGATGGCCGACGGCCCGGTGATCCAGCAGGCCGGCGAGCGGGCGCTCGCTCGAGGCATCGGCCTGCCGCAGGTGCTGGACGCGGTGCGGACCTTCCGCGCGCGCGACGCGAAGACGCCGGTCGTGCTGATGGGCTACGCGAACCCGGTCGAGCGCTTCGATGGCCGCCACGGCGAGGGCGCCTTCGTCGCGGCGGCGGCGCAGGCCGGTGTCGACGGGCTGCTGATCGTCGACTACCCGCCCGAGGAATGCGAAGCGCTGGCCGGGCGCATGCGCAAGGCGGGGCTGGACCTCATCTTCCTGCTTGCGCCGACCTCGACCGAGGCGCGCATGCGCGAGGTCGGCGCGGTCGCCAGCGGCTACGTCTACTACGTGTCGCTCAAGGGCGTGACCGGCGCGGGGCACCTGGATGTCGACGCGGTGGCGGCGATGCTGCCGCGCATCCGGCAGCAGGTGCCCCTGCCGGTGGGCGTGGGCTTCGGCATCCGCGATGCGGCCAGCGCGCAGGCGGTGGGCCGGGTGGCGGATGCGGTGATCATCGGCTCGCGCCTGGTGCAGATCCTGCAGCCGCTGCCGCGCGAGCAGGTCGCGCCCGCGGCGCAGGCCTTCATGGCGGAGATCCGGCAGGCGCTCGATGCGCTGCCGCGCCCTCCTGCGGCCTGAGCGCGGGCCGCAAAGCCCCGGTGTCGCGCCGCTTCAGCCCGCCTCGACGATCGAGAAGCCGGTCGCTGCAAGCTGCAGCGCCACGGCCTGCCCGGGCACCCACTGGCGCTGCACGTCGGGGCTGACGACGAAGATCTCGCCGATCGCGGTGGCGACGATCAGCTCCTGGAAGCTGCCGAGGTAGGCGCTTTTCCGGAGCGTTCCGGGAAGCATTCCGGGCAGCGTTCCCGAGGGCTCGGCGGGCGGCGCTTCGGCCTTGCGCTCGACCACGCGCCAGGCCTCGGGGCGGATCGCGACCTTCACCGCGCCGGGCGCCAGCGGCCGCGCCGGGCGCAGCTGCAGCGGCCCGAGCTGCACGCCGCCGCCGGACTGGGCAAGCGCGTCGAAGAGCATGGCCTCGCCCATGAAGCCGGCGACGAAGGCGCTCGCCGGGCTCTCGTAGAGCTGGCGCGGCGTGCCGGCCTGCGCGACGAGGCCCGCGTTCATCACGACGATCTGGTCGCTCACCGCCAGCGCCTCGCTCTGGTCGTGCGTGACGTAGGCCACCGTCAGCGCCAGGCGCTGCTGCAGCGCGCGGATCTCCTCGCGCATGCTGCGCCGCAGCCGCGCGTCGAGGTTGGACAGCGGCTCGTCGAAGAGCATGACGCTCGGCTCCAGCACCAGCGAGCGCGCCACCGCCACGCGCTGCTGCTGGCCGCCGGAGAGCTCGCTGGGCCTGCGCTGCTCGTAGCCGGGCAGGCCCACGGTCTCGAGCGCGGCGCGGGCGCGGCGTGCGCATTCCTCGCGGCCCAGGCCGCCGACGGTCAGCCCGTAGGCGACGTTGTCGAGCACCGTCATGTGCGGAAAGAGCGCGTAGCTCTGGAACACCATGCTGACGTTGCGTTCCGCAGCGCCCAGCGGCGTCACGTCCTGGCCATCGATCAGCAGCGTGCCCGAGGTGCAGGTCTCGAGCCCGGCGATCATGCGCAGCAGCGTCGTCTTGCCGCAGCCGCTGGGGCCGAGGATGGTCGTCAGCGTGCCCTTGGGCACGACCAGGTCGACGCCCTTGACGACGAGCGGCGAACGCGCGTCGCCGTAGCGCTTGGTGATCTGGCGGAGTTCGATGCCGGCTGCTGTCATGGCGTGTTCAGGAGGCGGGGGCGCCGCGGCGGCCGAGCTGGCGCTGGCCGACCAGCAGCTGGATCAGCGCGGTGGCCAGCGACATCAGCACGATCAGCACCGTGCAGTAGGCCAGGGCCACGCCGTAGTCGCCGTTGCCCACGCGCCCGATGATGTAGGTGGTCGCGAGCTCGGTCTCGGCGGTGACCAGGAACACCACCGCCGAGACGGTGGTCATGCTGCGCACGAAGCTGTAGACGAGCGCCGCGACGACCGCGGGCTTGAGCAGCGGCAGCACGACGCGGCGCAGCGTCGTCGCCGTGCCCGCGCGCAGCATCGTGCTCGCCTCGTCCAGGCTGCGGTCGAGCTGCTTGAAGCTGGCGCTGCCCGCGCGCACGCCCACCGGCAGGCTGCGGAAGACAAAGCACAGCACGATGATCAGCGCGGTGCCGGTGAGCTCGAAGGGCGGCACGTTGAAGGCGAGGATGTAGCTGACGCCAAGCACCGTGCCCGGGATCGCGAAGGCCAGCAGCGCGCCGAACTCGAAGGCGCGCTGGCCGGCAAAGCCCGTGCGCGCGAGCAGCCAGCTGATCAGCAGGCCCAGGCCCGCGCACAGCGGCGCGGCGATGGCCGCGAGCTCGAGCGTCGTGAAGAGCGAGTTCCACGCCGTTCCCGCCCACACCAGGCCGAATTCGCCCCACTGCAGGTCGAACGCGGTGCGCAGGTGCGCAAGGGTCGGCGTGTAGTCGCGCCCCCAGGTCTGCACGAAGCCGCCGACGAAGGCGAACAGGTAGACGACGACGGTGAAGGCCAGCCACGGCAGCGCGAGTCCCGTGCAGAGGCGGCGCAGGCCGTCGGGCAGCGGCATCGGCAGCCCGTTGTCGCTCTTGCCCGAGAGCGTCGTGTAACTGCTGCGGCCCAGCAGCCGCTGCTGCAGCAGGAACACGGCCAGCGCGAAGCCCGCCAGCACGAGCGCCAGCGACGCCGCGCGGCCCTGGTCGTACTGCGCGCCGACGATCGCGAAGAAGATGTCGGTCGACAGCACCGCGTACTGCCCGCCGACGACGATGGGGTTGCCGAAGTCGGCCATGCTCTCGATGAAGCCGACCAGGAAGGCGTTGGCCAGCCCCGGCGCCAGCAGCGGCAGCGTGACGCTGCGAAAGGTCTGCCAGCGGCTGGCGCGCAGCGTCTGCGCCGCCTCCTCCAGGCTCGGGCTGATGCCCTGCACGACGCCGCGCATGATCAGGAAGGCGATCGGCGTGAACGCGAACAGCTGCGCCAGCCAGATGCCGAAGAGGCCGTAGAACCAGCGCGAGGGCGGCAGCCCGAAGGCCCATTCGAGGAACTGGTTGACGATGCCGGCGCGGCCGAACAGCAGGATCAGCCCGAGCCCGACGACGAAGGGCGGGATGATGATGGGCAGCAGCGCCAGCACGTTCAGCGGACGCGCCAGGCGCGGCGCGCCGCGTTCGGCCAGCAGCGCGATCAGCGTACCCATCAGCGTGGTTCCGGCCGCCGTCAGCAGCGCGAGGAAGAGCGTGTTCCAGGCCACGCCGCAGCGCACGCCACCGACGACGCAGGACAGCCCCCAGACGCGGTCCTGCGCCAGCCGCTCGACCAGCGCGGCGGGCGAGAACGCGCCGCCGTCGTCGACGAAGGCGCCTGCCAGCCCCTTGGCCACCGGCAGCGCGACGAACAGCAGCAGCAGCGCGGTGCACAGCACCACCGCGGCGGCGACGAAGAAGTCGCCGCGAAAGAAGCCCAGGCGCGCCAGGCCCGCGCCCAGCAGCATCAGCAGCGACAGCAGCACCAGCGCGCCGCCGAGCCCGACCCCGTACTGCCCCTGCGGCAGCGCGGGCAGTTGCGCGGCCAGGCTCTCGAAGGCCCATCCGCTGGCGCCGATCGCAAAGCCGCTGGCCAGCAGCGTCACAAGCCCGCCGCCGGCCCCCAGCGTCCACAGCCAGCCCTGCGTGCGCGCAGGCGGCAGCAGCCAGCCCGCGCCGCAGATCGCCAGGCCAAGCAGCCCCGCCCACAGCCAGGGGCGCCCGTGCGCGAGCGCCTGCCACAGCGCGCTGGCGCTGTCGGCGTCGCCGAAGGCGCCGGGCAGCGCCTGCCAGAACGAGACGTTCTGCGGGAAGTACCAGGGCAGCAGCGCGAAGGCCGCAAGCCCCAGCGCAAGCCAGGCCGCGACCACGCGGCGGTGGCGGCTGGCCCCGCGCGCGGGCGCTGCGCTCACGGTCCGCTCACCGTCCGCTCACCGTCCGCTCACCTCGGGCCCGCGCGGACTCAGCGCGGCAGCGCGTTGACGTCCTTCTCCCAGCGCGCGATCAGGCGCTTGCGCTCGGCGCTGGCGCCGTACTTCGCGTAGTCGTAGTTGATGAACTTGATCTTCTTGAAGTCGGGCACGTGCGGGTCGACCTTGGCCGCCTTGTTGCTCGGCACCTGGAACTGCTTGGCCGCAGCACCCAGCTCCTGCGCCGACGCGGTGAGCGCCCACTCGTAGAACCGCCGGGCGTTCTCGAGGTTGCGCGCGCCCTTGATGATGGACATCGAGCCGATCTCGGCGCCGGTGCCCTCCGACGGCGTGATCGTCGCCACCGGGAAGCCCTGCATCGCTTCGCCGGGGCCGTCGTGCACGAAGCTGATCGAGACCGTCGTCTCGCCGCGTGCCACCGCCTTGATCGGGCCGGTGCCGCTGCGCGTGTAGGTCTGGATGTTCCTGTGCAGCTGCTTCAGGTAGTCGAAGGCCTTGTCCTCGCCCATCAGCTGCACCAGGGTGGCGATCATCGTGTACGAGGTGCCGCTGCTGGCCGGGTTGGCGACCTGGATCTCGCCCTTGTAGACGGGCTTGAGCAGGTCGGCCCAGCTCTGCGGGATCGGCATCTTCTTCTTGGCGACCAGCTCGGTGTTGTAGCCAAAGCCCAGCGGCCCGCTGTAGATGCCCACCGTCTTGTAGCCGCTCTGCTGCGCCTGCTGCTGCGCCCAGGCGTGCAGCTGCGGCAGCGAGGCGCTCTTGTACTCGAGCGTCAGGCCCTGCTCGGCGGCCTGCAGGTGCGGGTCGCCGGTGCCGCCGAACCAGACGTCGGTCTTGGGGTTGGCGCGTTCGGCGATGAGCTGGGCCAGCGCCTCGCCCGAGCCCTTGAGCGACATGTTGATCCTGATGCCGGTGCTGCGCGCGAACACCGTCTGGATCATGTTGCACCACTCGGCCTGGACCGAGCAGATCACGTTGATCTGCCCGCTGCCCTGGGCCTGCGCGGGCAGGGCGGCGGCGGCCGCCAGGGCAAGGGCGACGGGGATGGCTTGGCGACGGGTCGACACGGAAGAGGCCTCCAGCGGGATGCGGGTGAGCCCGCGACGATAGCGCAGGCGGTCGCCGCGCGCGGCTCGCCGACGGCGCGGCGCCGGGCGGGCCGGGCGCTGCGTGTAGGATGCGACCCGGCATTGCCCAACATTGCCCAAGGAGGACGACGCATGAGCTGGCTCGAGAAGCTGCTTCCGCCCAAGATTCAGCCCACCGACCCGAGCGAGCGCCGCACGGTGCCCGAGGGGCTGTGGGTCAAGTGCCCGGAATGCGAGACGGTGCTCTACAAGACCGATCTCGAGCAGAACCTCAACGTCTGCCCCAAGTGCGCGCACCATCACCGCATCGGCGCGCGCGCGCGGCTGGACGCCTTCCTCGACCCGGAGGGCCGCTACGAGGTCGGGCAGGAGGTGCTGCCGACCGACCCGCTGAAGTTCCGCGACAGCAAGAAGTACCCCGAGCGGCTGAAGGCCGCGCTCGAAACCACCGGCGAGACCGACGCGCTGGTCGTCCTCGGCGGCGCGGTGATGAGCGTGCCGGTGGTCGCGGCCTGCTTCGAGTTCGACTTCATGGGCGGCTCGATGGGCTCGGTCGTCGGCGAGCGCTTCGTGCGCGGCGTCGAGACCGCGATCGAGCAGAAGGTGCCCTTCGTCAGCTTTGCCGCCACCGGCGGCGCGCGCATGCAGGAGGGGCTCTTCAGCCTGCTGCAGATGGCCAAGACCAACGCCGCGCTCACGCACCTGGCCCGGGCGAAGCTGCCCTTTGTGAGCGTGCTGACCGACCCGACCATGGGCGGCGTCTCGGCCAGCTTCGCCTTCATGGGCGACCTGGTGATCGCCGAGCCCAAGGCGCTGGTCGGCTTCGCCGGGCCGCGGGTGATCGAGAACACCGTGCGCGAGAAGCTGCCCGAGGGCTTCCAGCGCGCCGAGTTCCTGCTCGGCAAGGGCGCGCTGGACATGATCGTCGACCGCCGCCAGCTGCGTGGCACCATCGCCCGGGCGCTGGCGATGCTGCAGCGCCAGAGCGCCGATGCCGTCGCCTGACCTGCCCGCTGCGGCGCACCGGGCCCGCAGGGGCCCGGTTTGCATTGCGGGCCTGAACGGCCGGGCTGCACGCGATGAATAGGCTGACGACGCTGCAGGAATGGCTCGCGCATTGCGAGCAGCAGCACCACAAGTTCAAGGACCGGCCGCTGGACGACCTGCGCGCGCTGCGCGAGCGCCTGGGCCTGCACTTCGACTGCCCGGTGATCGTCGTCGCCGGCACCAACGGCAAGGGCTCGAGCTGCGCGATGCTGGAGTCGATCGCGCGCGAGGCGGGCTATCGCGTCGGCGTCTACAGCAAGCCGCACCTGGTGCGCTTCGAGGAGCGCTGCCGCATCGACGGGCAGATGGTCGACGGTGCGGCGCTGCTGCCGCACTTCGAAGCGGTGGAGGCCGCGCGTGGCGAGCTGCCGCTGACCTGGTTCGAGTTCACCACCTTCGTCATCCTGCGCGCGCTGGCCAGCGCCGGCCTCGACCTCGCGGTGCTCGAAGTGGGGCTGGGCGGGCGGCTGGACGCCGTGAACGTGATCGACGCCGACTGCGTGCTGCTCACCAGCATCGACCTCGACCACATCGACACCCTGGGCGACAACCGCGAGGCGATCGGCCTGGAGAAGGCGCACGTGATGCGCGCCGGCCGACCGGCCATCATCGCCGACCCGCAGCCGCCGCAGAGCGTGCTGGACCACGGCGCGCGAGTCGGCGCCGACCTCTGGCTGGTCGGGCGCGACTTCACGCACGCCGGGGACCGCCTGCAGTGGACCTGGGGCGGGCGCAGGCAGCGCTACGCGGGCCTGGGCTACCCGGGCCTGCGCGGCGCCAACCAGCTGCTCAACGCGGCCGGCGTGCTGGCGGTGTTCGAGGCGCTGCGCCTGCGCCTGCCGATTCCGGCGCAGGCGGTGCGCACGGGGCTGGCACTGGTCGAGCTGCCGGGGCGCTTCCAGGTGGTGCCGGGGCAGCCGACGCTGGTGCTCGACGTCTCGCACAACATGCAGGCGGTGTCGGTGCTGGCGGCCAACCTGAAGGCCATGGGCAGCTTCTACAAGCAGACCTTCGCGGTCTTCGGCGCGATGCGCGACAAGCAGCTCGCGCCCATGGTCGAGCGCATGCGCCGGCTCGTCGACCACTGGTACCTCTGCGCGCTGCCGACCGAGCGCGCGGCGCGGCCGGACGAGCTCCAGGCGCTGATGGCCGATTCACCGCACAGCGTGCACGAGAGCCCGCAAGCGGCACTGCAGGCGGCGCTCGCGGCGGCGGGCCCGGCCGATAGAATCGTCGTCTTCGGATCCTTCTACACCGTCGGTGGCGTGCTCGAGGGCGGCCTGCCGCGACTCTGCGCACCGCATCTGGGGTAACCGGGGGCAACCGGGCCGGCGCCGCTGCGCAGCCGCCCCGGCGCCCTCGGCCTTTCGCTTCCTCATGGCCTCGCCCTCGATCCTCAAGCGCAAAGAAGCCCGTCCGCCGGCCGCGGCGGGCGCTGAGCCGCTGCTCGAAGAGTCGGCCGCGGTGCAGCAGGCGCGGCTTGGCGCGCGGCGACGGCTGATCGGTGCGGTGCTGCTGCTGGCGCTTGGCGTGATCGCCTTTCCGCTGCTGTTCGAGACGCGGCCACGCCCGCTGCCCGGGGCGGTTCCGATCGAGATGCCCGCGCGCGAGGGCGCGCCCGCGGCCACGACGAGGCCCGAGGGAGCAGCGACCCCGGCCGGGCCGGCGCGCAGCGCAGCGCCGGCCACGCCGCCCGAGCCGAGCACGGCGCAGGCGCCGGCCGGGGCCGATGCCGCGGATGCGTCGAATGGGTCGAATGCGTCGAATGCGTCGAATGCGCCGAATGCTGCCAAGGCGCCGGATGCGGCACCCGCCGCCTCGGCGTCCGTCGCCGCGGCGGGGGTGCCGCCGGCCGCAGCGACCGAGGTCGCCGCCACCCCGCCCAAGACTGCGGTGCCTGAGAGCACGAAGGACGCCGCGCCTGCGCGCAAGGGCGACGCCGCGCCTGCGCGCAAAGTCGACGGCGAGCGCGCGCGGGCGTTGCTCGAGGGGCGGCCGGCTCCGCTTGCGGCGGCGTCGGCTGCGGCCTCGGCGCCTGCCGAGCACCGCTTCGTCGTGCAGGTCGGCGCCTACGGCGACGCGGCGACGCTGCGCGAAGTGCGCGCCAAGGTCGAGAAGCTCGGCCTGAAGACCTACACGCAGGTCGTGCAGACCGACGGCGGCCCGCGCACCCGCGTGCGCGTGGGGCCCTTCGGTTCGCGGCAGGAAGCCGAGAAGGCCAACGACAAGCTCGCTGCCGCCGGCCTGCGCGGCAACCTGCTGACGCTGTGATGGCCGCCCTGTCCTGGATCGACTGGGCGCTGCTGGCGGTGCTGCTGCTGTCGGTGCTCGTGGGCGTCTGGCGCGGCCTCGTGTTCGAGGTGATGTCGCTCATCGGCTGGGTGGTGGCCTGGGTGGGCGCCCAACTGCTGGGCAGCGAGCTCGCGCCCCAGCTGCCGGTCGGGCAGGCGGATTCGACGGCACGCGTCCTCGCGAGCTTCGTCGTCGCCTTCGTCGGCATCCTGCTGGCCTGGGCGCTGCTGGCGCGGCTGTTGCGGCTGCTCGTGCACGCCTCGCCGCTTTCGCTTCCCGACCGCGTGCTCGGCGGCGGCTTCGGCCTGCTGCGCGGCGGCGTGCTGTTGCTGGCGCTGGCCACGGTGCTGGCGCTGACGCCCGCGGCGCAATGGGCCCCGTGGCAGCAGTCCGAAGGCGCGCGCTGGCTGGGTGCCGTGCTGCACGGGCTGGCGCCGCTGCTGCCCACCGACGTGGCACGGCATCTTCCGACCTGAGGTTTCATCATGTGCGGCATCGTCGGCGTGATCTCGCGCGCCCCCGTCAACCAGCTTCTCTACGATGCGCTGCTGCTGCTGCAGCACCGCGGCCAGGATGCCGCGGGCATCGTCACCATGCAGGGCACCAAGTGCTGGATGCACAAGGCGCGCGGCATGGTGCGCGACGTCTTCCGCACCCGCAACATGCGCGGGCTGCCGGGCACCGTGGGCCTGGGCCAGGTGCGCTACCCGACCGCCGGCAGCGCCGACAGCGAGGAGGAGGCGCAGCCCTTCTACGTCAACGCGCCCTTCGGCATCGTGCTCGTGCACAACGGCAACCTGACCAACGCCAGGGCGCTCAAGCAGGAGCTCTTCGACGTCGACCGCCGCCACATCAACACCGACAGCGACTCCGAGGTGCTGATCAACGTGCTCGCGCACGAGCTCGGGCGCGCCGCGCGCGACCTGCCGCTGACCCCCGACGCGGTGTTCGACGCGGTGGCCGCGGTGCACCGCCGCGTGCGTGGCTCCTACGCGGCGATCGCGCTCATCGCCGGGCACGGCCTGCTCGCGTTTCGCGACCCCTACGGCATCCGCCCGCTGTGCCTCGGGCAGTCCGAGGGCGAGGTGATGCTGGCCAGCGAGACGGTGGCGCTGCAGGGCACCGGGCACCGGCCGCTGCGCGACGTCGCCGCAGGGGAGGCGGTGTTCGTCGACCTGCAGGGGCAGGTGCACACGCGGCAATGCGCCGAGCGGGCATCGCTGAACCCGTGCATCTTCGAGTATGTCTACCTCGCGCGGCCCGATTCGGTGATCGACGGCATCTCGGTCTACCAGGCGCGGCTGAACCTGGGCGAGGCGCTCGCGCAGCGCGTGA
This sequence comes from Pseudomonadota bacterium, assembly GCA_963205125.1. Lineage (GTDB taxonomy): Bacteria > Pseudomonadota > Gammaproteobacteria > Burkholderiales > Burkholderiaceae_C > Rubrivivax. The sequence continues at coordinate 10,319 of CAUJJO010000218.1, forward strand.
TCAACACGCTTGCGCCCAGCGAGATCGACGTCGTCATCCCCATCCCCGAGAGCAGCCGCCCGAGCGCCATGCAGCTGGCGCAGAAGATCGGGCGCCCCTACCGCGAGGGCTTCGTGAAGAACCGCTACGTCGGCCGCACCTTCATCATGCCGGGCCAGGCGGTGCGCAAGAAGAGCGTGCGCCAGAAGCTCAACGCGATCGGGCTCGAGTTCCGCGGCCGCAACGTGCTGCTCGTCGATGACTCCATCGTGCGCGGCACGACGAGCAAGGAGATCGTGCAGATGGCGCGCGAGGCCGGCGCCCGGCGCGTCTATATGGCCAGCGCCGCGCCGCCGGTGCGCTGGCCCAACGTCTACGGCATCGACATGCCCACGCGCGAGGAACTGATCGCGCATGGCCGCAGCGTCGAGGAGATCCGCGAGTACATCGGCGCCGACGCGCTGATCTACCAGGACGTCGACGCGATGAAGCGCGTCGTGCATCAGCTCAACCCGGCGCTGGCCGGCTTCGAGGCGAGCTGCTTCGACGGCCACTACATCACCGGCGACGTCCGCCCGCAAGACCTGGTCGCCGCGCCGGAGGTGACCGAGACGGAGGCCGGAGCCGGGGCCGACGACGACGGCCCGCGCTCGCGCCTGTCGCTGCACAGCGGGGCGACGTCATGAGCGCGGAGGGCAGCCCGGTGAGCGCGCACGACGACGGCGCTGCGGCCGACGGACGCGAGGCCAGGCCGCTGCCGGCGGGCCTGCGCCCGCAGACGCTGGCGGTGCGCAGCGGCCTGGGGCCGAGCCGGCACGGCGAGAACTCCGAGGCGCTCTTCCTCTCCAGCGCCTTCGTGCAGCCGGACTCGGAGACCGCGGCGCGGCGCTTCGCGCAGATGGAGGACTTCACCTACTCGCGCACCGCCAATCCGAGCGTGCGCAGCCTGGAGATGCGGCTGGCGGCGATGGAGGGCGCGCAGGCGGCGATCGCCACGGCCACCGGCATGAGCGCGATCCTGCTGCTGATCATGGGGCTGCTGAAGGCCGGCGACCACGTCGTCTGCTCGCGCTCGGTGTTCGGCTCGACGATCGCCCTCTTCGGCAAGGAGTTCGCCAAGTTCGGCGTCGCCACCGACTTCGTCTCGCAGACCGACGTCGCTGCGTGGCGCGCGGCGATGCGGCCCGAGACGCGGCTGCTCTTTGCCGAGACGCCGACCAACCCGCTCACCGAGGTCTGCGACATCGCCGCACTCGCCGAGCTCGCGCACGGCGCGGGCGCGCTGCTGGCGGTCGACAACACCTTCTGCACGCCCATCCTGCAGCGGCCGCTCGAGCTCGGCGCCGACATCGTCATGCACGCCGGCACCAAGTTCCTCGACGGCCAGGGGCGCGTGATGGCCGGCGCGCTGTGCGGCAGCACCAGCCTGATCCGCGAGGTCTTCTGGCCGGTGCTGCGCACCGCGGGCATGGTGCTCTCGCCCTTCAACGCCTGGGTCGTGCAGAAGTCGCTCGAGACGCTTGCGCTGCGCATCCGCGCGCAGAGCGAGGGCACGCTGGCGGTGGCGCGCTGGCTCGAGCGGCACCCGGCCGTCGAGCGCGTCTACTACCCGGGGCTGCCCTCGCATCCGCAGCACGCGCTGGCGATGGCGCAGCAGTCGGGCAGCGGCGGCGCCGTGCTGTCCTTCGTCGTGCGCGCAGCAGGCGCCGAGGCCGCGCGCCGCGCCGCCTTTCAGGTCGTCGACCGCACGCAGCTGCTGAGCATTGCCGCCAACCTCGGCGACACCAAGACCATCATCACCCACCCGGCCACCACCTCGCACGGCCGCCTGACCGAAGCGCAGCGCCAGGCCGCGGGCATCGGCCAGGGCCTGATCCGCCTGGCCGTCGGCCTGGAACACGTCGACGACATCACCGACGACCTGCAGCGCGGCCTGGCCACGCTATGACTGCCCTGTGACCGACGCATGAGCTCAAAGACCGTCCGCACCCGCATCGCGCCTTCGCCCACCGGCTTCCTGCACCTGGGCACGGCGCGCACCGCGCTCTACTCCTGGGCCTACGCGCGCCACCACGGCGGGCAGTTCGTGCTGCGCATCGAGGACACCGACGTCGAGCGCTCGAGCCAGGAATCGGTGCAGCAGATCCTCGACTCGATGCACTGGCTGGGCCTGGACTACGACGAAGGCCCCTACTACCAGATGCAGCGCCTGGCGCGCTACCACGAGGTGGCCGAGCAGATGATCGCCGCCGGCACCGCCTACCGCTGCTGGGCGACGCCCGAGGAGCTGGAGGCGATGCGCGAGGCGCAGCGCGCGCGCGGCCAGAAGACGCGCTACGACGGCCGCTGGCGCCCGGCGCCGGGCAAGGTGCTGCCGCCGCCGCCCGAGGGCGTGCAGCCGGTGCTGCGCTTTGCCAATCCCGAGCATGGCGCGGTCGCCTGGGACGACCTCGTCAAGGGCCCGATCCGCATCGCCAACGAGGAGATCGACGACCTCATCATCCTGCGTCCGCCGCCTCCCGATGCGCCGCCCGGGACGCTGGGCGTGCCGACCTACAATTTCGCCGTCGTCGTCGACGACCTCGACATGGGCATCACCCACGTCTTCCGCGGCGACGAACACATCAACAACACGCCCTGGCAGATCAACCTTTTCGGCGCGCTGGGTGCGCCGCGGCCGCAGTACGGGCACTGCCCGATCATCCTCGGCGACGACGGCCTGAAGCTGTCCAAGCGCCGCGGCGCGGTCAGCGTCACCGCCTACGAGGAGATGGGCTACCTGCCCGAGGCGATGCTCAACTACCTCGCGCGCCTGGGCTGGAGCCACGGCGACGACGAGCTCTTCACGCGCGAGCAGATGGTGCGGTGGTTCGACGGCAGCCACCTCGCCAGGAGCCCCGCGCAGTGGGACCCGGCCAAGCTCGCCTGGGTCAACGCGCACTACCTCAGGCAGGCCGACGACGCGCGCCTGGCCGCGCTCGTCGTGCAGCAGCTCGCCCGCCACGGCGTCGATGCCGGGCAGGCCGCCTCGCTCGTTCCCGCCTGCGCGCTCTACCAGGACCGCTGCAGCACGGTGGCCGAACTCGCCGACTGGGTCGCCCTCATGTTCGTCGACGTGCAGCCGCGCGCCGAAGACCTCGCCGCGCACGTGCCCGATGATCTCCGCCCGGCGCTGCAGGACGTGCGCGAGCGCTTCACGCGCATCGCCTGGGACAAGGCCTCGATCGCCGCGGCGATGAAGGAGGTGCTGGCCGCGCGCAAGCTGAAGATGCCGCAGCTTGCACCGGCGCTGCGCGTGCTCGTCTGCGGGCGCCGCGAGACGCCCTCGATCGACGCCGTGCTGGCCCTCTTCCCGCGCGAGACGGTGCTGCATCGCTTGCGGGGCGTCTGAAATCTGCGTTA
>CAUJJO010000219.1 GCA_963205125.1 Pseudomonadota bacterium
GCGCATCCGCAAGCACCCGCTCAAGCGCGCGTTGCGGCTGGACAAGATGAGCATCGCCGCACTCGAAGCCACGCTGCGCCTCTACCGCGACCCCGAGCGGCTGGCGCAGCGCCTGCCCACGCTGCGCCTGCTCACGCGTCGTGCCGCCGACATCCACGCGCAGGCCACGCGCCTGGCGCCGGCCTTCGCGCAAGCGCTCGGCGATCGCGTGCAGGTGCAGGTGCTGCCCTGCCGCAGCCAGATCGGCAGCGGCTCGCTGCCGGTGCAGCGCCTGGACAGCGCCTGCATCGCGCTGGGTGCCGCGGCGCGCGCCAGGCGCACCGGCCGCCTGCCCGAGCAGATCGCCCGCGCGCTGCGCGAGCTGCCCATCCCCGTGCTCGGTCGCATCGAGGACGGGCAACTGCGGCTGGACCTGCGCACGCTGGACGGCGACGAGGCCGAGGCGACGCTGCTGGCGCAACTCGGCGCGCTGGTGCTCGACTCGTGACGAGGCGGACAGAGCAGGCACGCCCACCCGCTTCCGGGCCACAAGCCGCGGCAGCGCCGCCGCATCGGTTGCTCCCGTAGGAGCGCCGGCAGGCGCGATTGGGCGCTGCGCGTGGTGTTGCCAAGGCCGCATCAGCGGCTGCTGCCGCTCCTACGGGGCCGGTTGCGGGTCCGTTTGCGGGGCCGTTTGCGGGTTCGTTTGCGGTGCCGTTTGCGGGGCGGTCGCGAGTCTCGCCGACGGGTGCACTCAGCGGGGCGGATCGTGATCGGCGGCGGGCGGCGGGTCCTGGTCGAGCAGCTCGTCGTCGAGCAGGCCCAGTTCGCGCGCCTGCTGGATCTTGCGCTGGCGGCCCGTGGGGGTGCCTTCGATCGCGTGCACTTCGGCGTCGCTCACGTCCAGGCCGTCGGAGCGGCGGAAGTGCGGATCGCCATGGAAGAGCTCGCGCAGCTCGGCATTGAGGTCGGCGCCGAGCGTAGGGGCGGCAGGCGCAGCAGGGCGCGCTGGTGCCGAGGCGTTCGCATCGGCGGACGGGCCGGCGTCAGCCGTCATGCGCTCGCGCTCCTGCGGGCTGAGGAAGGACTGCGCGCGCACCTTGCGCCGCGTCTCGGGGTGAAAGTGCGCGTTGGTGAACTGGCGCAGCCACTCGCACAGCTCGGCGGGCAGCGGCAGCGTCTCGACATGCTCCTCGGAGGCCATGCGGCGATCGGCCTCGACGTAGGACAGGCTCACGCCGGTGAGCGTGGGCAGCAGGCCGTGGCCCGCGTCACTGCCGCCGCCACCGTCGCCTTCGTCGACGACCCAGGACACGAACCACGAGGGCCGGCCCGAGGTCAGGTTCAGGTAGTAGCCCTTGCTGCCGTCGCGCACCAGCGCGACCTTGTGCCCCGGAAAGAGCCAGCGCGAGACCTTGCCGTCGTCGACCAGGCAGCGCGGCGCGTCGCCGAACGCGCCCTCGTCGGGAACCACCTCGAGCAGCCGGAACTGCCAACGCTCCCAGGCGTTGGGCGCGGCCACGCGCTCCATCACCACCGCCACCGGCAGCGGCGCCAGCGAGGGCGGCGGCTTGGAGGCGGAAGCTGACATGTCGGACGGCGGGGCGGACATCGCAGGGCAGTCTAGTGCAGTGTTCGCCATCCCCTGCGGCGGCCTTGATGGACGCCGAAGGGCTGTATTGTTAGGATGCAATATATGAAGGCGATTCCGCTTGCGCGAACCAAGGAGCTTCGCGACGACGGGTCGATCATCGAGATCGTCATCTGGGAGCTTCCCAGGCCCTTGCCCCCGAGTAGGCACCGCTACAAGTACCGCCTCTATTTCGGAGAGAGGGGCCAGCCGCGGGTACGCTACGACAACGAGCGCGGCAAGGGCGATCACAGGCATATCGCGGGGGCCGAGGTCGAGTACGCGTTCGTCTCGATCGAGAAGCTCCTCGACGACTTCGAGCAGGACATCGAGAACTGGAGTGCGACATGAAGGCTGTCATCGAGGTCGCCCGGCGCGGATCGGCGCTGCGTACCGCAAGGGGACAGGTGGTCGCGGCCCGCAAGGGCAGGTCGCCCGACTATCACCTCAGCTTCGAGAACGCGCGTGCGCTGTTCGCCGAGCTGACGCCCGCCCGCGTCGAGCTGCTCGACACGCTACGCAGGGTCGGGCCCTGCAGCGTTTATGCCCTGGCCAAGGCGGCCGAGCGCAACTATTCGAACGTTCACACGGATGTGGGGCGGCTGCAGGAGCTCGGTCTCGTCGAGCGCACGCAAGGCGACGCTGTGTTCGTGCCCTACGAATCGGTCGAGATCCTCGTCCCCCTGGCCCAGCTCGCTTGATGCCTCGCGGCTGCGCTTCGACCCTGCCGCCGTCGCGGCGACTGCAGTGGCGACGGCGGCGCCGGCCATGGTCGCTGCCTAGAATCATCTCGACCCCCGCGCTGCCATGACCGTCCTCGCCCATCCCTACGCTGCTGCCGCCTTCGCGGGGTCGGATCGGGCTTCACGCTGCGCGCGCGCCGCAGGACGGCAATGAGCGCCGGCGACAGCGGCTTCCTCTCGCGCTGGGCGCGACGCAAGGCCGATGCACGCCGCGGCCTGCCGCAGCCGGAGCCGGCCGCGCACGAGCTCGCGGCGCCGGTTCCGCGCGCCGCCGAGACCGAAGGCGAGGGCGGCGCGCCGGAGCACGACGCGAAGGCGCTGCCGCCGCCGCCCACGCTGGCCGACGTGGGGCAGCTGAACGCCGACTCCGACTACACGCGCTTCGTCGCCGCGGACGTCGAACCGCAGGTGCGCAACGCGGCGATGAAGAAGCTCTTCAGCGAGCCGGGCTTCAATGTGATGGACGGGCTGGACGTCTACATCGACGACTACGGCAAGCCCGATCCGCTGCCGCCTTCCGTGCTGCGCCGGCTCGTGCAGTCGCGCATGCTCGGGCTCTTCGACGATCCTCCGCGCGACGACGCGGACACGCCCGCCGGGGCCGCGGACCGCGGCCCGACCACGCCCGCCGCCTTGGGGAATCCGGGCGGCGATCCTGCTTCCATCGCGACCCTCGCGCCCCCCGATGAAGACCCTGATCTGCGACTGCAACCGCACGATGCCGCTGGATGCGCCGATGGTGCAGCGCATCGCGCAGGCGCTCTGCAAGACGCCGCTGGCCAGCGCTGACGGGCTGGACGGCGTCCACACCGTGCTCTGCCGGCGCCAGGCGCCGGACTTCCAGCGCGCCGCCAAGGAAACCACCGCCAGCGGCGACGAGCTGCTCGTGGCCTGCACGCAGGAGCGGCGGCTCTTCCTCGAGCTGAACGCGCAGACCGAGGGCGCGGCCGGCGTCGACGAGCGGCCGATCCGCTTCGTCAACCTGCGCGAGACCGGCGGCTGGTCGCGCGACGCGCGCGACGCGGCGCCGAAGATGGCGGCGCTGATTGCCGCCGCGCAGCTGCCGGCGCCAGCGCCGGTGGGCACCGTCAGCTACCGCAGCGGCGGGCGCTGCCTGGTCATCGGCGGCGGCGAGGAGGGCTCGCGTGCCGCGGCGATGCTTGCCGACACGCTGGACGTGATGCTGCTCGTCGATCGCCCCGGCGGGCCGCTGGCGCAGGTGCACGAACTGGCGGTCGTGCACGGCCGCCAGCCGCAGATCAGCGGCTGGCTGGGCGCCTTCGACGTGCAGTGGATCAGCGACCAGGCGATCGACCTCGACCTCTGCACGCGCTGCAACGCCTGCATCGAAGCCTGCCCGGAAGGGGCGATCGGCTTCGACTACCGCGTCGACGCCGCGCTGTGCACCGCGCATCGCGAATGCGTGCGCGTCTGCGAGGTGGCCGGCGCGATCGACTTCGCGCGCGCGCCGCAGACGGTGCAGGAGCGCTTCGACCTCGTGCTCGACCTGCGCGAGCAGCCCGCCTTCACGATGCACCAGCTGCCGCAGGGCTACCGCCATGCCGGGCGCGACGAGCGCGCGCTCTTCGACGCCGTGCTCGGGCTGCGCGGTCTCGTCGGCGAGTTCGACAAGCCGCGCTTCGTGCGCTGGGACGCCCGCAGCTGCGCGCACAGCCGCAACGAGCGTATCGGCTGCAAGGCCTGCGTCGAGGTCTGCTCGGCGCGCGCCATCCGCAGCGACGCCTCGCGCAAGGGCAAGGCCGGCGACCAGGCGCGGCATCGCCCGGCGGCCGGCGCTTCCGCGCTGCCGCTGAATGCAGGCGGCGGCGTCATCGTCGATCCCTACCTGTGCGCGGGCTGCGGCGCCTGCAGCACGGTCTGCCCGACCGGCGCGATGGCCTACGCCTACCCGGGCACGGTCGACCAGGGCCTGCGCCTGCGCACCATGCTGCGCGCCTACGGCCATGCCGGGGGGCGCGACGCGGCGCTGCTGCTGCACAGCGAGGGCGCCGGTGCGCGGCTGCTGGAGGATCTCGGCCGCGCGGCGCGTACCGACGGCAGCACGCACGGCGTGCCGGCGCGCGTGCTGCCGGTGGCCTTGTGGCACACCGCCAGTGTCGGCATCGACCTCTGGCTGGCCGCGATCGCGCACGGCGCGAGCCAGGTCTGGGTGCTGCTGAGTGGCGAGGAGGCACCGGAGTACCGCGAGGCGCTGGCCGAGCAGATGGCGGTGGCGCAATCGGTGCTCTCGGGCCTGGGCTACGCCGGCACGCATTTCGCGCTGCTCGAGGCGCGCGACGCGCGCGACCTGGCGGCGCTCGACGCCGCGCTGCGGGCCGCGCCCGCGCAGGGCGTGGCCGCGGCGGCGACGTTTGCGGTGCAGGCGGGCAAGCGCGAGACGCTGGAGCTGGCGCTTGCGCACGTGCTCGCGCACGCGCCCAGGCCGCAGGACGAGATCGCGCTGCCGGCCGCGGGCGCGCCCTGGGGCAGCGTCGAGGTCGACACGGCAAGCTGCACGCTGTGCCTGAGCTGCGTCGGCGCCTGCCCGCAGGGCGCGCTGCTCGACAACCCGGAGCAGCCGCAGCTGCGCTTCATCGAGGACAAGTGCGTGCAGTGCGGCCTCTGCGAAGGCACCTGCCCCGAGCGCGCGATCACGCTCGTGCCGCGCCTGTGGCTGGCCGAGGGCGGCAAGGCGCGCAAGACGCCGCGCGTGCTGGCGCAGGCCAAGCCCTATGGCTGCATCCGCTGCGGCAAACCCTTTGGTACCGTGCAGGCGATCGAGGCGATGATCGTCAAGCTCGCCGGCCACCCGGCCTTCCAGGGCGCGGCAGCCGAGCGGCTGAAGATGTGCGGCGACTGCCGCGTCGTCGACATCCACACCCAGCGCGGCGAGCTCCGCATCACCGACCTGTGAACCTCGGCCGCCTTCCCGCATGAACAGCACTCCGAGCCCTGCCCCCATCACCTTCGCCGCGCCCGACGACGCCGAGGAGACCGCGCGCGCCGAGCTCTACGGACTGCTGGCGCGCCTGTGGCTCGAGCCGCCGGACGAGTCGCTGCTCGCGCAGTTCCGCGTCGCCGTGACGCAGGCGCCGCAACCCGGCAGCCATCTCGAGCGGCCCTGGCAGGACCTGGTGGCGGCGCTGCGCGAGCACGACCGCGCCGCGCTGCAGGCCGAGTTCGAAGCCTTGTTCCTGAGCGTCGGCCGGCCCGAGGTGCTCGTCTTTGGCTCCTTCTACCTGAGCGGGGCGCTCAACGACCGGCCGCTGGCGCAACTGCGCAGCGACCTTGCGGCGCTGTCGCTGACCCGGGACGAGTCGCGCATGGAGACCGAGGACCACATCGCCTACGTCTTCGAGGTCATGCGCTACCTGATCGCCGGTGACGACGCGGCCGTCTGCAACCTCGCGCAGCAGCAGCGCTTCTTTCGCGCGCACGTGCAGAGCTGGGTGCCGCGGCTGTGCCAGGCCGTGCAAGGCCATCCGCGCGCACGCGCCTACGCGGCGCTGGC
>CAUJJO010000220.1 GCA_963205125.1 Pseudomonadota bacterium
GGACTTGCGCTCCTGCTTCTCGCCGGCCACGTCATGGCCGAGGGCGATTCTGGCGCGCAGTTCCTTGGCTGACTGACGGGCCGCGGCCAGGGGCAGGTCGGTGTAGCTGCCCAGGTTCATCACGCGCGACTTGCCGGCGAAACGGTAGCGCAGCCGCCAGTGGGGTGCCGTGCGGTCGGGTCGTCAGGACAGAAGCAGCCCATCGCCATCGGTGCGCCCTCGAATCGTTCACCGGCCTTGATCCAGGCCCGGATCGCGACGTCGGTCAGCTTGCCCATCGTTCACCCCGCGTGTGTACCCGGAAAGGGCCCCGGACCGTTCCGGGTACACGCGCGGGTACACACAAATTCTGGGATGGGGTGGGCCGCTGTTCAACCTGCCGAAACGCTAAGCCCGCGTAAACGCTGGACTTTCCGGCCGCTTGGGGGTGTCAAGAGACCGCGTGAAACCTCACTCGATGTTCTGCACCTGCTCGCGCATCTGCTCGATCAGCACCTTCATCTCGACCGAGATGCCGGTGAGCTCGAGCGCGGCGGACTTGGAGCCCAGGGTGTTGGCTTCGCGCTGCAGCTCCTGGATCAGGAAGTCCAGGCGCTTGCCGAGTTCGCCGCCGGTGTTCAGCAGGCGCTCGATCTCGGCGAGGTGCGAGGACAGGCGGCCGAGTTCCTCGGCGACGTCGATGCGCAGCGCGTAGGCGGCGGCTTCGCCGAGGGCGCGCTCCTGCTGCGCCTGCGTCGGCAGCGCGGCGGCGGACGCGGTGCTCGCCAGGGCCTCGTGCCAGCGCTCGAGGAAGCGCTGCTGCTGGCGCTGCACGACCTGCGGCACCAGCGGCTGCGCGCGCGCGGCCAGCTCGCGCAGGCCGAGCACGCGCTCCTGCAGCAGCGCGGCCAGGCGCTGCCCTTCGCGCGCGCGTGCTTCGCGCAGGGCGTCCAGGCCGCGCGCGGTGGCCTCCAGCGCCGTCTCGGCCAGGCCTGCCGGCACGCTGCTGCCGCGGCAGGCCTGCAGCACTTCGGCCACCGAGAGGCTTTGCGCCTGCGGCAGCCAGGCCTGCACATGGGCTTCGAGCCGGGCCAGACGGTTGAGCTGCTCGGGCGAGGGCTGCGCCAGCCCCTCGGCGCCGCCCTGCTGCAGCGACAGGCGCAGCTCGACCTTGCCGCGGCGAATCGCCTCGCCCACGCGCTCGCGCAGCGCGGGCTCGAGCGCGCGCCACTCATCGGGCAGGCGAAGGCTCAGGTCGAGGAAACGGCCGTTGACGGAACGCAGCTCCGCGCTCACCGTGGCGGGGCTCGCGCCGGGTGCGGCCGGGGCCTCGCAGGCCGCGGCCGCGAAGCCGGTCATGCTGTAGACTGGCATCGGACATCTGTCGAAAACTACAGTCCATTATGTCAAAGCCCAAGCCAGCCCCGTTGCCATCGGGCACCGTGGTGGGGGGCTACCAGATCGTCAAGAAGCTCGCCGCCGGGGGGTTCGGCGTGGTCTACCTGGCCGAAGGCGAGAACCAGCAGCTGGTGGCCATCAAGGAGTACCTGCCTTCCTCGCTGGCCGAGCGTTCGCCCGGCGAGCTGACGCCGCGCGTCAAGCCCGACAAGCAGCCGCTCTACCGCCTGGGCCTCAAGAGCTTCTTCGAGGAGGGGCGGTCGCTCGCACAGATCAGCCATCCGAGCGTGGTCTCGGTGCTGAACTTCTTCCGCGAGAACGAGACCGTCTACATGGTGATGAACTACCTGCAGGGCGACACCCTGCAGGACTTCATCGTCACCGCGCGCGAGTTGAAGCGCGACAAGGTCTTCCGCGAGAGCACCATCCGCAGCCTCTTCGACGAGATCCTGCGCGGCCTGCGCATCGTGCACCAGCACAAGATGCTGCACCTGGACATCAAGCCGGCCAACGTCTTCATCACCAACGACAACAAGGCGGTGATGCTGGACTTCGGCGCCGCGCGCGAGGTGCTGTCCAAGGAAGGCAACTTCATCCGCCCGATGTACACGCCGGGCTTCGCCGCGCCCGAGATGTACCGCCGCGACGGCACGCTCGGCCCCTGGACCGACATCTACGCCATCGGCGCCTGCATCTACGCCTGCATGCAGGGCTATCCGCCCAACGACGCGCCGCAGCGGCTGGAGAAGGACCGCCTGGCGCTGTCGCTCTCGCGCCTGCGCAACGTCTATTCCGACAACCTGATCGAGGTCACCGAGTGGTGCATGTCGCTCGATCCGCTGTCGCGCCCGCAGAGCGTGTTCGCGCTGCAGAAGGAACTCGCGCGCGAGACCGAGCGCCGCTACACCAAGCTCAGCTTCAGCGAGCGGCTCAAGCTGCAGCTGGAGACGATCAAGACCGGCGCCAAGACCTGAGCTGCCGAGGCCGCCGATGAGGTTCTCCGTCTACCAGGTCAGCCGCCGCGGCGGCCGCGAGAAGAACGAAGACCGCATGGGCTATTGCTACACGCGGGACGCCGGCCTCTTCGCGCTGGCCGACGGCATGGGCGGCCACCCCGAGGGCGACATGGCGGCGCAGGTGGCGCTGCAGACGCTGGCCGCGGTGTTCCAGCGCGAGGCCCGGCCCGCGCTGGCGGACCCGATGCGCTTCCTGCACGAGGCGGTGATGGCCGGCCACCACCAGTTGCTGCGCTACGCGACCTCGCGCGCGCTCGTCGACACGCCGCGCACGACCATCGTCGCCTGCGTGATGCAGGGCAGCGCGGCCTACTGGGCGCACTGCGGCGACTCGCGCCTGTACCTGCAGCGCGGCGACAAGCTCATCGCGCGCACGCGCGACCACTCCTACAGCGAGCTGCAGGAGACCATGGCGCAGCTCGTGCCGCCGCAGGAGCGCATGAACCGCAACGTGCTCTTCACCTGCCTGGGCAGCCCGGGCAAGCCGATGATCGACACCACCGGCCCGCTGCTGCTGCACCCCGGTGACCGCGTGCTGCTGTGTTCGGACGGCCTGTGGAGCGCGCTGCCCGACAGCGTCATCACCTCGGTGCTGGCCGGCCCGTCGATCGCCGATGCGGTGCCCGAGCTCGTCGAGCAGGCGCTGCGCCAGGCCGGCCCGCGCAGCGACAACGTCACGGCGCTTGCGGTGGAGTGGGAGTCGGCGCAGGACAGCACCGCGGTCTCCGCCGTCTCCACGCGCAGCCTCGGCGACGATGTCTTCGCCTCGACCATCCAGGCCAGCCTGCAGGGCGAGCTGGAGGAGGGCGACGAACTCGACGAGGCCGAGATCGAACGCTCGATCCGCGAGATCAACGAGGCCATCCAGCGCTCCTCGGCCAAGCGCGGCTAGGCTTCCCCGCCGCCTTCCCTCACCCTCTCCCGCCCCGCGGGAGAGGGCAGGGTGAGGGTGCCGCGCCCGCCTCCCCACTTCCCCAACGCCTGCTTTCCCGAACCCCGAACCCATGAGCACTCCACGAAGCGACGGCCGCGCCGCCGACGCGCTGCGCCCCTTGAGCCTGCAGCGCCACTACACCTGCCACGCCGAGGGTTCGGTGCGGGTGGCCTTCGGCCGCACCCAGGTGCTGTGCACCGCCTCGGTCGAGGAGAAGGTGCCGCCGCACAAGCGCGGCAGCGGGCAGGGCTGGGTGACGGCCGAGTACGGCATGCTGCCGCGCGCCACGCACACCCGCGGCGACCGCGAGGCCGCGCGCGGCAAGCAGAGCGGCCGCACGCAGGAGATCCAGCGCCTGATCGGGCGCAGCCTGCGCAGCGTCGTCGACCTCGGCGCACGCGGCGAGCGCAGCATCCTCGTCGACTGCGACGTGCTGCAGGCCGACGGCGGCACCCGCACCGCGGCCATCACCGGCGCCTTCGTCGCCGTGCACGACGCGGTGTCCTGGCTGCTCGCGCAGGGCCGCATCGCGCGCTCGCCGATCCGCGACTTCGTCGCCGCGGTTTCCGTCGGCGTCGTGCAGGGCATGCCGCGGCTGGACCTCGACTACGAGGAGGACGCCGGCTGCGACACCGACATGAACGTCGTCATGACCGGTTCCGGCGGCTTCGTCGAGGTGCAGGGCACGGCCGAGGGCGCGCCCTTCACGCGCGCCGAGATGGACGCGCTGCTCACCCTCGCCGCCAAGGGCATCGGCGAGCTCGTGGCCGCGCAGCGCCGGGCGCTGGCTGCGCCCTGAGCGGGACATGCGCATCGTCCTCGCGTCCAACAACGCCAAGAAGCTCGCCGAGCTGCAGGCGCTGCTGGCGGGCCTGCCGCTCGAGCTCGTGACGCAGGGCTCGCTCGGCATCCCGGAGGCCGAGGAGCCCTACGCCACCTTCTTCGAGAACGGCCTGGCCAAGGCGCGCCACGCCGCGCGGCTGTCTGGGCTGCCGGCGCTGGCCGACGACTCCGGCCTGTGCGTCGACGCGCTCGGCGGCGCGCCGGGCGTGGCCTCGGCGCACTATGCGCCCACGTCGGCGCTCGACGGCGATCGCGAGGCGCGCCGATGCGCGCAGGACGCGGCCAACAACGCGCTGCTGCTGCAGCGCCTGGACGGGCAGGCGGACCGCCGTGCCGCCTTCGTCTGCACGCTGGTGGCGCTGCGCCATGCGGGCGACCCCGAGCCGCTGCTGGCCACGGGCCGCTGGGCCGGCGAGATCCTGCACGCCCCGCGCGGCGCAGGCGGCTTCGGCTACGACCCGCTCGTCTTCCTGCCCGCGCAGCAGGCCACGGTGGCCGAGCTCGACGCGGCAACGAAGAACCGGCTCAGCCACCGCGCGCAGGCCGCGGCGCGCCTGCGCGAGCGCCTGCGCGAGGACTGGCTGCTTGGCTGAGCCCGCCGATCCCGCCGATCCCGCCGATTCCAGCGTCCGCCTGACGGCGCTGCCGCCGCTCTCGCTCTACGTGCACCTGCCCTGGTGCCTGCGCAAGTGCCCGTACTGCGACTTCAACAGCCACGCGCTGCGCGGCGAGCTGCCCGAGGCGGCCTACCTCGCCGCGCTGGTGGCCGACCTCGAAGCGGCGCTGCCCCAGGTCTGGGGCCGGCGCGTGGGCAGCGTCTTCTTCGGCGGCGGCACGCCAAGCCTGTTCTCGCCGACGGGCATCGAGCGCCTGCTGGCGGACATCCGCGCGCGCCTGCCCTTGCTGCCCGAGGCCGAGGTCACGCTCGAAGCCAACCCGGGGACCTTCGAGCGCGAACGCTTTCGCGCCTACCGCGGCGCCGGGGTGACGCGCCTGTCGATCGGCGTGCAGAGCTTCGACGACCGCGCCCTGCGCGCCATCGGCCGCGTGCACGACGCGGCGCAGGCGCGCGCGGCGGTCGAGGAGGCGGCGCTTGCCTTCGAGACCTTCAACCTCGACCTCATGTACGCGCTCCCCGGGCAGGATCTGGCCGCGCTCGAAGCCGAGCTCGAGGCCGCACTCGCCTTCGCGCCGCCGCATCTGTCGATCTACCACCTGAGCCTCGAGCCCAACACGCTCTTCGCCACGCGCCCGCCGCCCGACCTGCCGGGCGACGACCTCGCCAGCGAGATGCTCGACCTGATCGTCGAACGCGCCGCCGCCGCCGGCCTCGTGCGCTACGAGGTCTCGGCCTTCGCGCGTGCCGGGCACCGCTGCGCGCACAACCTCAACTACTGGCGCTTCGGCGACTACCTGGGCCTGGGCGCGGGCGCGCACAGCAAGCTCTCCTTCCCCGATCGCATCCTGCGCCAGGTGCGCTGGCGCGAGCCCGCGGCCTACATGCGGCAGGCGCTGCAGGGGAGCGCGGTGTCCAGCGCGCACGAGGTGAGCGCGGCCGAGCTGCCCTTCGAGTTCATGCTCAACGCGCTGCGCCTGGCCGAAGGCTTCGAGCTCCCGCTGCTGGCCGAGCGCACGGGCCTGCCCGTGTCGGCGCTGCAGGCGGCGCAGGCGCAGCTCGAGCAGGCGATCGCGCGCGGCTGGCTGCTGCGGCAGGGCGCGCGCATCGTGCCGAGCGCGCGCGGCTTCGACTTCCTCAGCGAGGTGCAGCAGCTCTTCCTGCCGCCGCCCTGAGAGCCGCGGGCTTCAGACCCGCGTCGTGTGCTGGCCGGCGGTGCTGCGCAGGCGCTCGATCAGCTTGCCGGCGATCTGCGTCACCGGCAGCACCTCGTGCGCGGCGCCCTGCGCGATCGCCTCGCGCGGCATGCCGAAGACGACGCAGCTCGCCTCGTCCTGCACGACGTTCCAGCTGCCGGCGTCGCGCATCTCCTTCATCGCGCGTGCGCCGTCGGCGCCCATGCCGGTGAGCATGACGCCCAGCGCGTTCGGGCCGACCACGCGCGCCGCGCTCTGGAACAACACCTCGACCGAGGGCTTGTGGCGGTTCACCGGCTCGCCGTCGCGCACGCGGGCGATGTAGTTGGCGCCCGAGCGCTCGACCGAGAGATGAAAGCCGCCCGGCGCGATGTAGGCATGGCCGGGCAGCACGCGCTCGCCGTCGCGCGCCTCGGCCACGCGGATGCGGCAGAGCGTGTCCAGCCGCGCCGCATAGCTCTTGGTGAAGCCCGGCGGCATGTGCTGGGTGATCAGCACCGCCGGGGCGTCCGGCGGCAGCCGCATCAGCACCTCGCGCGTGGCCTCGGTGCCGCCGGTGGAGGCGCCGATGAAGATCAGCTTCTCGGTCGACAGCCGCCCGATCGGGCTGACCGTCGGCGCAGCCTGCGCCGAGGCGGCCGTGCCTCCGCCGGCGCCGGCCGCTGCGCCAGGGGCCGCGGCGCCGCCGGCCCCAGCCGGCGCGAGGCGGCGCACGGTGGCGCGCGCGGCGGTGCGGATCTTGTCGGTGATGTCGTGCTCGAGCTGGCGCAGGCCGTCGGCGATGCCGATCTTGGGCTTGGAGACGAAGTCCACCGCGCCGAGCTCGAGCGCCTTCAGCGTCACCTCGGCACCGCGCTCGGTCAGCGTCGAGACCATCACCACCGGCATCGGCCGCAGCCGCATCAGGCGGCTGAGGAAGTCCAGCCCGTCCATGCGCGGCATCTCGACGTCCAGGGTGATGACGTCGGGGTTTAGGTTGCGGATCATCTCGCGCGCCACCAGCGGGTCGCTGGCCGCGCCGATGCAGCTCATGTCGCTCTGGCGGTTGATCATCTCGGCCAGCAGGCCGCGCACCAGCGCCGAGTCGTCGACCACGATGACGGTGATCTTCTTCATGGATCGCTCGCTTCCCCTCGTTGTGCCTGCAGGCGCGCTCGCAGCGGGCTTCAGAACAGGTCGACGCTGCCGCCGGCGCTGGCCACCGGTGCTGCCGCGCGCGAGGCCGCCTTCTCCTGCGCCTGCAGCATCTCGGTGTTGGTCGAGGCCAGGCGCTTGACCATCGCCTTGCCGCTGGCCGGCAGGAAGCAGACCTTGCGCGGATAGATGTCCATCACGTCCTTGGAGACCACGGTGATGCGCTCGGTGCGCAGGTAGTCCATGACGAAGTGGGTGTTGCGCTCGCCGACGTTGAGGCTGCTCATGCCGCTGATCACCGCGCCGCCGCCGAAGACCTTGGCCTCCATCGTCTGGCGCGTGGCGCCGCGCTTGATCATCTCGTTGATCAGCAGCTCCATCGCGTAGGAGCCGTAGCGCCCGCCGTCGGCGGCGCTGCCGCCCTCGGGCAGCATGAAGTGGTTCATGCCGCCGACGCGCTTCTCGCGGTCCCAGAGGCAGGCGGCGATGCACGAGCCGAGCGTGGTCATGATGGCGATGTCCTCGTGGTGGACGAAGAACTCGCCGGGCAGCACCTTCACCGCCTCGCTGCGAAAGTGCGCGTCGTAGAAGAAGAACGAGGCCTCGCCGGGGCGCCGCGCCTGGCTCTTGAGCTGCTGCAGGCGCGGCGTGCTGCCCAGCACGGGGCGGGCCGCGGCCGCGGCCGCGGCGGCCGCGGGCGGCCGGCCGGCCGAAGCGAAGGCAGCAGAGGGTGGGGCGTTCAGGGTGCTCATGAGCGGCGGCGTGGCAGTGGGGTGCAGACCAGGGTTCGGGCGCTTCGAACGCTTCAGACGCGCTCGTAGATCGTCTTGCCGCGCAGGCGGAAGAGGTCGGCGGAGTCGGTGAAGTTCTCCGAGTGGCCGACGTAGAGCAGGCCGCCGGGTCGCAGGTGGCGGTGCATGCCCTCCAGCACCTTGCGCTGCGTCGGCGCGTCGAAGTAGATCATGACGTTGCGGCAGAAGACGATGTCGAAGGGATCGCCGAGCGCCGACCAGTCGCGGCTCATCAGGTTGAAGGGGCGGAACTCGATCAGCCGCGCCAGCTCGGGCTTGACGCGGATGAAGCCGGCGTTGGCGCCGGTGCCGCGCAGGAAGTGCCGGCGCAGCCGCTCGGGCGAGAGCCCGCGCGCGTCGGCGGCGTAGACGCCGCGGCGGGCGGTGTCGAGCACGTTGGTGTCGATGTCGCTGCAGACCAGCCGCGCCTGCGCCGACAGGCCCAGCGTCTCGACCACGACCATCGCCAGCGAGTAGGGCTCCTCGCCGGTGCTGGCGGCATTGCACCAGATGCGCAGCGGCCGCGCGGCGCGCCCGCGCAGGTCCTCGACCAGCGCGTGGAAGTGGTGCTCCTCGCGGAAGAAGGCGGTCAGGTTGGTCGTCAGGCAGTTGACGAAGGCCTGCCATTCGCCGGCCGGCGCACCGCCCTTCTCCAGCCAGTGCAGGTAGTCGGTGAAGCTGGCGATCCGCGTCTCGCGCAGGCGCCGCGCCAGGCGGCTGTAGACCATCGCCTGCTTGCCGGCGTGCAGGCTGATGCCGGCGTGCTCGT
>CAUJJO010000221.1 GCA_963205125.1 Pseudomonadota bacterium
GCTACCGGCGCGTCACGGTCAGCAGCGGCGCAGGCTTTGCCGCGCGCCGCGAGGACGCCGACCTGCGCGGCCTGGGCGTCGACCTCACCCGAAGCGAAGTCGTGAGAGTCAACCTGGGCCTGCGGGTCGATGGCGGACGGCAGGAGACCGCCAGCCCCGTGCTGGCCGGCATGGGCGACGTGAAGCGCACGCTGCGTGCACGCATCGGCGCGACCTGGCGCTTCGCACCGGACTGGCAGGCCGCCGCGAGCTGGACCATCGACGCCTTCAACCGCGGCGGCGGCAACGTCGCGGACGCGAAGATCCAGTACGACTGGCATCTCTCGCCGCGCATCGTGCTGACCCCGAGCGCGATCGTCACCGTGGCCGGCCCGCGCTACATGAAGACCTGGTTCGGCGTCAACGAGGAGCAGTCGGCCCGCACCGGCTACCCGGTCTACCAGCCCGGCATGGGCGTGCGCGACCTCGGCCTCAACCTGAGCCTGCGCGCGGAGCTGGGCGAGGACTGGGTCTTCGTCGCAGGGCCGGGCTACGCGCGCCTGCTCGGGCCGGCGGCCAGGAGCCCGATCGTGCAGCGACGCTCGAGCTGGTCGGCCAGCGCGGGCGTGGGCTACCGCTTCTGATCGATCCCGCTCAGTCGTTGGCGCGCCACCAGTTGCGCGCGTCGTCGACGTCGCGCGCGATGCCTTCGCGCAGCGCCTCGAGCGACGCGTAGCGCCGCTCGTCGTGCAGCTTGTGCAGCAGCTCCACGCGCAGCACGCGGCCGTAGCCGTCCTCGCTGGCCAGGCCCGGCGGCCAGTGCAGGCAGTGCACCTCGAGCAGCACGCGCCCGGCGTCCTCCACCGTCGGCCGCCGGCCCAGGCTTGCGACGCCCGGCACCGGCCCCGGGCCCAGGCCGTGCACGCGCACGACGAAGACGCCCATCGCCGCCGGGCGCTCGTGCGGGAAGCGCAGGTTGAGCGTGCGAAAGCCGAGCTCGCGGCCGAGCTTGCGCCCGTGGATCGCGTGGCCGCTGATCGTGTAGGGCCGGCCGAGCAGGGCCGCGGCCTGCGCCATCTGGCCGGCCGCCAGCGCCTGCCGCACCGTCGAGCTGGAGACGCGCTGGCCGCGCACCTCGTAGCTCATCATGCGCGCGACGTCGAAGCCCGCGCGCGTGCCGGCCTCGTCCAGCATCGCGTAGTTGCCGCTGCGCCCGGCGCCGAAGCGGAAGTCGTCGCCGACCAGCACGTAGCGCGCGCCCAGGCCGCGCACCAGCATGTCGTCGACGAAGGCCTGCGCCGGCTGCGCCGCCACGCGCTCGTCGAAGCGCACGACGACGACGCGGTCGATGCCGCAGCGCTCGAGCTCGCCGAGCTTGTCGCGCAGGGTGGCGATGCGCGCGGGCGCGAGCTCCGGCTTGCCCTGGCGGCGCGCGAAGTAGTCGCGCGGATGCGGCTCGAAGGTCAGCACGCAGCTGCGCAGGCCGCGGTGGCGCGCCTCGTTGGTGAGCAGCGCCAGCATCGCCTGGTGACCGCGGTGCACGCCGTCGAAGTTGCCGATGGTGAGCGCGCAGCCGCCTTCGGCCAGCGATATGGAGCGGGGCAAGCCGCGGTACACCTGCATGGCGCGATTATCGCGGCGGCAGCAAGGCCTCGGGATCGATCCAGCGCCATTGCCCGGGGCCGAGATCGGCCGGCAGCGTCAATGCACCGAAGGCGCTGCGGTGCAGGGCCTCGACGCGGTTGCCGACCGCCGCCACCATGCGCTTGACCTGGTGGTACTTGCCTTCGGTGAGCACGAGGCGCAGCGCGCGCTCGGCCGTCGCCTCGGCCTCCGCGGCGCGCACGGGCGCCGGATCGTCGTCGAGCACGACGCCGGCAAGAAGCTGCTGCACCTGCCCGGGCGTCAGCGGATGCCGCGTGCTCGCCTCGTAGACCTTGGGCACATGGTGGCGCGGCGAGGTCAGGCGGTGCAGCAGCCTGCCGTCGTCGGTGAGCAGCAGCAGCCCCGTGGTGTCGGCGTCCAGCCGCCCCACCGGCTGCACGCCGCGCGTGCGCAGCGGCGCGGGCAGCAGGCTCATCACGCCCGGGTGATGACGCGGCTTCTGCGAGCACTCGAAGCCCGCGGGCTTGTGCAGCATGATGAGGGCACGTTCGTGGTACGGCCAGGCGCGGCCCTCGACCTCGAAGACCAGGCCCTGCGGCTCGAACTCGGCCAGCGCGTCGTCGACCACGCGACCGTCCACGCGCACGAGCCCGGCGGCGATCAAGCCGGCGCACTGACGCCGGCTGCCCAAGCCCTGGGTGAAGAGGATCTGCGCGATTCGCATGCCGGAATTCTGGTCCCGGAACTGCTCGATGCGAACGGGTGCATGCCTGCCGGCAAGCGGGTCGCCGTGGCGTTGCCTGCACGGCGTTTCACGATCGCCATCCCGGCATCCGCCTGACCCGCATGGTCCAGAGCGTCACGCCGGCGTTGATCCGGCTGCCGAAGGCGCAGGCTTGCGTGTTTCCCCGCCACGGCAAGGGAGACCGCGACTTCCGTGTCCCTGCGGGAGCTTGGCTGCGCGTGAGATGGCGCGCCTGGACGGACCACGAACCCTATGACCCGGCGCTTCACAGCGGTGCCATCGCACCCGCTTCGAACAAGGGAGGTTGAACCAGGAAGTCTCACCGGGTGAGACTGCGAGCCGGCAAGATGCAGCCTGCGCGCGGCGAAGCAGCCCAGAGGACCCCGCCGGCAGGAGCTGGGACGCCAGCTGCGACCGCTGCGCGTCGTCTGCCATGACGGAGTCGCGACCTCAGTGAAGGAACGACGTCTGGATCAGTAGTGCGCTGCCATGGACTCCGCTCGACTCACTTAACCAACTCCATCCCCGCAATGCATTGTTCAAGCGCCTCAACACCTGCCGACGGCACGAAGTCGACTCGAGGCGTCTGCGCATCCGAAGAGGTGAACCCACCCTCCTACTTCTCGTACTGGGGCAAGAGCCGTCCTTCGGAACCGGGTGCCTCGCGATGGCATCTGCTCGCGTTTCATGCGCTGGATGTCGCCGCCGTCGGCGTCGCCTATCTGCGCAAGTGTCCGCTTGCCGCGGCGAAGGCGGCGCAATGCTGCGGACTGACAAGTTCACGGCTCGAGCCATGGTTGGCTTTCTGGCTTGCGCTGCACGACTTGGGAAAATTCGCAGAGTCTTTCCAGAGCCAGTCGCGCGATGTCTTCGCGATCCTGCGGCGGCGAGCGCCGGATCCGGCCAAGGTCTATACCTTGAGGCACGACAGCCTCGGTATGCTCTTCTGGGCCTCGGCGATCCGAGAGTACGTCGTCGACCAACACTGGTTTGGCCTGGCCAGCGTCGACCTGGCCGACGGGCTCGACTACTGGGCCCGTGCCTGCACCGGGCACCATGGCCAGCCGCCGGCCGAGGGCGATGACTGGCGCCAGCACTTCGACAAGCACGCAGACCACGAGGCCGCGCTCGGCTTCGTCGACGCGATGCGCCGGATGTTCCTGACCGACGACGTGGCCGTGGCGATCGGCGCGCAGGATCCGACCGAATTCTGGAGAGCCAGCCGCGAACTGTCGTGGTGGCTGGCCGGGCTGGCGGTGCTGGCCGACTGGCTGGGTTCGAACACGCGCTTCTTTCCCTACGACGACCGGCCGCAGCCGCTCGCCGACTACTGGGTGCGGGCGCAGCGGCAGGCCGCCGCGGCGCTCGATGCCAGCGGGGTTGTCGCGCCCGCAAGCGTCGCGCCGCTGGCGTTCGGCGCGCTGTTCCCGCAGATCGCCGAAGCGTCGCCGCTGCAGCGCTGGGCGACAGCCGTGCCGCTTGGCAGCGGGCCGCAGATCCACCTGCTCGAAGACGTCACCGGCGCCGGCAAGACTGAGGCTGCGCTGATGCTGACGCACCGCCTGCTCGCGGGCGGCCAGGCCAGCGCCTTCTATGTCGCACTGCCGACGATGGCCACCGCAAACGCGATGTACGCACGCGTCGCGAGTACCTACAGGCGGCTGTTCGCTGACCCGGCCAGCCTGGTGCTTGCCAGCAGCCAGCGCACGCTGGTCGAGCAGTTCGCCGCCACCGTGCTGCCGGCTGACGCTGACGAGCACGACCCACGCCAACTCGACGAGACGGCATCGGCGCGTTGCAGTGCCTGGCTCGCCGACCACAACACGCGCGCGCTGCTCGCGCCTGCCGGCGTCGGCACCGTCGACCAGGCGCTGCATGCGGTGCAGCACAGCCAGCACCAGTCGCTGCGGTTGCTGGGCCTTGTGCACAAGGTGCTGGTTGTCGACGAGGTGCATGCCTGTGACGCCTACATGCAGGCGGTGCTCGAGCGCCTGCTCGAGTTCCACGCGCGCGCCGGCGGCAGCGCGATTCTGCTGTCGGCGACGCTGCCGCTGCGCATGAAAGCGCGCCTGCTCGGCGCGTTCGCGCGCGGCGCCGGGGCGGCGCTGGCACCACTCCCGCGCAGCGATTCCTACCCGCTGGCCTGCAGCTGGCAGCCCGGCGACGATCTGCGCGAGCAGGCGATCGCCACCCGCGCCGACATGCGGCGCAGCGTCCGTGTGCGCACGTCCGACTCGATCGCCGAAGTCGTCGACGCGATCGAACAGGCGCTGCGCGCGGGGCGCTGCGCCTGCTGGATACGCAACACCGTGGCTGACGCGATTGACGCCTACGAGCTGATGCGCAGCCGCGTTCCGGCCGAACACCTGCTGCTCTTCCACGCCCGCTTCGCGCTGCACGACCGGCTGCGGCTGGAGGAACAGGTGCTCGCCGCCTTCGGGAAGGACAGCACCGCGGCACTGCGTGCGGGCAGGCTGCTGATCGCGACCCAGGTTGTCGAGCAGTCGCTGGACGTCGATTTCGACCTGCTGGTCAGCGATCTCGCGCCGATCGACCGCATCATCCAGCGCGCCGGCCGCATGGCGCGCCATCGGCGCGCGGCCGACGGCACGCCGCTGGAGGATCCGGCGCAGCCCGACCAGCGCGGCCAGCCGGTGCTGTGGGTGCTGGCGCCGCCCTGGACTGACGCCCCCGCAAAGGGCTGGTTCCAGTCGGCGTTCCCGAAGGGCGCGGCGGTATACCCTGACCCTGGGCAGCTCTGGCTGACGCTGCGCGCGCTGCGCGCCGGCGCCTTCACGATGCCCGACGATGCGCGGCAGCTGATCGAAGGGGTGTTCGGTGAGGCGGCCGAAGTGCCCGCTGGGCTTCAGGCGGAGTCGCTGGCCGCGGAGGGACAGGACTACGCCGCGCAGGCCCAGGCGCAGATGAGCTCGCTCACGCTCGAGACCGGCTACGAGCGCGGCGGTGTCGACTGGTGGAGCGACGCGAAAGCGCCGTCGCGCCTGGGCGAGGCGACGAGCACGGTGGCGCTCGCGCGCTGGTCGGGCGGCAGGCTCGAGCCCTGGGCGCAATCGCCGGCGCATGCCTGGGCGTACAGCAGCCTGCGCGTGGCCGCACGGTTGATCGACACCGAAGCTCCGGCGGCCGACCCGGCGCTGCAGGCTGCCATCGACGCGGTACGCGCTACGCTGCCCGCGCAAGGCCGCTGGACGGTGCTGCTGCCGCTCGTCGAGCACGAAGGCCGGTGGATCGGCGAGGCCCTCGCCGCACCGCGCCGCAACGAGCCGCCGCGCCGCCTGCGCTGGGTCTACGACACCGAGCGCGGCCTGTGCCAGGACAAGGGCGACTCGACGAACCTGAAGGACGATACCGAAGCATGAACCTCTTGCACGACCCCTGGATGCCGGTACGCGACGACGCCGGCATGCGCCACTGGATCGCGCCCGATCGGCTCGCCGAGCCGCAGTGGCGCGCCTTCGACGCCGACCGGCCGGACTTCAACGGCGCGCTCGCGCAGTTCGCGATCGGCCTGCTGCAGACGACGACGCCCGTGGACAGCCCGATCGAGTGGCGCCGCTGCTTCAACAATCCCCCGTCCGGCGACACGCTGCGGCAGTGGTTCGCGCCGGTGACCGAGGCCTTCGTCTTTGACGGCGACGGGCCGCGGTTCATGCAGGACGTCGATCTCGGCGACAAGGGCATCGCAGTCAACGACATCGGTGTGCTGCTGATCGATGCGCCTGGGGAACAGACCCTGAAGAACAACGCCGATCACTTCGTCAAGCGCGGGCAGATCAGCGCGCTGTGCGCCGCCTGCGCAGCGACCGCACTGTTCACGCTGCAGTTGAATGCACCTTCGGGCGGTGCAGGTCACCGCACCGGATTGCGCGGCGGTGGGCCGCTGACGACGTTGGTACGCGCGCCCGAGCCCGCGATTCTTTGGCAGCACCTGTGGCTGAACGTCGCCTTGCGCTCGGTCTATCTCGGCCAGGGCGGGGACAAGACCCTCGCCGAGCCTCAACGCAGCTTCCCGTGGCTGGCGTCTATCGACCGTCTGCAAGCTCCCGGACCCACGGCGCAGATCGCGCAGTCTCAAGTGCATCCCGCCCATTTGTACTGGGCGATGGCAAGGCGCATCCGGCTCGAAGCGGCTGTATTGGATGGTGGCACCTGCGACGCCTGCGGCCGCGACGGAATGAGGCTCTACACCCGCTTCGCGACCAAGAACTACGGTTTGAACTACAAGGGCCAGTGGAACCATCCACTGTCACCCTACTACGAGACCAAGGAAGGCTGGCTGTGCGTGCACCCGCAGCCCGGCGGCATCGGCTACCGCCACTGGATGCCCTGGGTGCTCGGTGCTACGACCGACCGGCAATCGGTACGTGCCGCGAGCGTCGTACAGCGCGCGCTTGCGTTGCCGCCGCAGACGCTGAAGGGCCCGTTGCGCCTGTGGGCCTTCGGCTACGACATGGACAACATGAAGGCGCGCTGCTGGTACGAAGCAACCTTGCCGCTGTGCCACCTCGCCGATTGCAGCGCCGATGCGCAGCGCGTGGTCCAGGCCGAGGTTGCGCGATGGCTGGCAGCGGCAGACCTTGGCGGCAGCTACCTTCGCGGCGCGATCAAGGACGCGTGGTTCGACGCCGACGCACGCGGCGACTTCAGTCAGGTCGACGCCGCGTTCTGGGATGCCACCGAGTCCGGCTTCTACCGCCAGTTGCAGGCGCTGATCGAGGCAACCCGGCAAGGCGTCGAGTTGCCGCCGCTGCCCACCCGCGAGGCCTGGCACCGGCAGCTCGTCGGCGCTGCGGTGGACCTGTTCGATGACCGCTTCGTCGGCACCGGCCCGATCGAGCAGCAGAACCCGCGCCGCACCGTATTGGCGCGCAAGCAACTGCTGCGCAACCTTCACGGGCCGAAGCTGCGCGACGCGCTCGGCCTGCCGGTCGACCAAGCCGACGCCCAACCGAAACGCAAGGCCGGCGCGGCGCGCCGCAAGGAGAACGCATGACCGACCTGACTTTCCGCCGCGACCAACCTTGGGGCGAGATCGTGCTGAAGTGGTGGCACGGCCTGGCCGACGACACTGGCGGCCGCGCGACGCTGCGGCGCGCGAGCGACCTGACAGCGGTCGCGCTGGCGCCCGCCTATCAGCGCCTGTACCGCAGGCTGCGCGCCGCCGGCTGGCCGGACGAGCCGTGGCAGAACGACCGCCTTGCCGCCGTAGCCGGGTTGCTCGCGCATGTGCGCGAGCTCGACGCCGACAGCCTGCCCATCGCGATGAGCCGGCGCGACGGCGACAAGCCGCGCGTCAGCCCGCTGCGCTTTCGGCGGCTGCTCGAATCGCGCGACGTCGATGCGCTCTTCACCGGGCTGCGTCGCACGCTGCCGCTGCTGCAGCAGCGCGCCGACCCGCTCGCGCTCGCCACCGATGTCCTCGCCTGGGGCGACAAGGTGCGCAAGCGCTGGGCCTACGACTACGACTGGCCCGAGTCGAAGTCCGCCTGACTGTCCGCCTGTCTGCAACCCTTTTGATCCACCGCCTCCGGAGACCGATCCATGTCCCGCTTCGTCCAGCTCCACGCCCTGACCGCCTACCCGCCCGCCAACCTGAACCGCGACGACACCGGCCGGCCGAAGACCGCGCTGCTCGGCGACGCGCAGCGGCTGCGCATCTCGTCGCAGAGTCTGAAGCGGGCATGGCGGACCTCCGAGGTGTTCGAGCAAACCGTCGGTGAGAGCCACCGCGGAACGCGGACCAAGCGCCTGGGCATCGAATTGCACGAGACCCTCACGAACGCCGGCATCGCCGACAAGCAGGCGCGCGAGTGGGCGCGCGCGATCGCCGGGCAGTTCGGCAAGCTCAAGGCCGACAAGGCGACCGAAGCCAACGACGATCTGCAGATCGAGCAGCTCGCACACGTCAGCCCCGACGAGCGCAGAGCAGCTGCGGCGCTGGCCGCCGAGTGCGGCAAGCGCAAGGGCGCCCCGACCGACGAGGAGCTGAAGCTGCTGCGCAAGCCGCGCGAGGCGGTGGACATCGCGATGTTCGGCCGCATGCTGGCCGACGCGCCGGCCTTCAACGTCGAGGCCGCCGTGCAGGTTGCGCACGCGATCACCGTGCACAAGGCCGCGGTCGAGGACGACTATTTCAGCGCGGTCGACGACCTGAACGCGGGCCTCGAGGACAAGGGTGCCGGCCACATCGGCGAGCGCGGCTACGGCGCCGGGCTGTTCTACCTGTACCTGTGCATCGACTGCGAGCTGCTGCGTGACAACCTCGGCCGCGATGCCGAACTTGCCGGACGTGCGCTGCAGGCGCTGCTGCACGCGGTGACGCAGGTCGCGCCCACCGGCATGCAGAACAGCTTCGGCTCGCGCGCCTACGCGAGCTGGCTGCTCGCCGAGAAGGGCAGCCAGCAGCCGCGCTCGCTGGTGCAGGCCATTCTGAAGCCGGTGCGGCCCTGGGGCGAGCACGACATGCTGTCGCTGGCAGTGCAGGCGCTGCAGCAGCGACTGGACAACTTCGACAAGGTCTACGGCGCCTGCGCCGACGCGCGTTGCCACTTCGACGCCGAGAAGGGCGAGGGATCGCTCGCCGAAGTCGTCGCCTTCGTCAAGGGGTGCGTGCAGTGAACTTCCTGGTCTTCCAGCTTCTGGCGCCGCTGGCCGCCTGGGGTGACGTGGCCGTCGGGCAGATGCGCGGCAGCCGCGACGAACCCGGCGCTTCGGCGCTCATCGGCCTGCTGGCCGCAGCGCTCGGCGTGCGCCGCGACGACGAGCCGGCGCAGGCCGCGCTGCGTGATGGCTACGCGTTCGCGATTGGCACCGTCGACGCCGGCTCGCTGCTGCGTGACTACCACACCGCGCAGGTGCCCTCGCGCAGCGACCTGAAGGGGCGGCCGCACCGCACGCGCCGCGACGAGCTGGCCGTGCCGAAGCACGATCTCCACACGATCCTCTCGACGCGCGACTACCGCCAGGGCGGCGAATGGGTCGTCGCGGTGCAGGCGCTGCCCGGCGCGCCGCACGACCTCGCGGCGCTCGCGCAGGCGCTGCGCGAGCCGCGCTTCGTGCTCTACCTCGGCCGCAAGAGCTGCCCGCTGGCGGCGCCGCTGGCGCCGCGCGTCGTCGATGCCGAATCGGCCCACGCCGCAATC
Source organism: Pseudomonadota bacterium (assembly GCA_963205125.1). GTDB lineage: Bacteria > Pseudomonadota > Gammaproteobacteria > Burkholderiales > Burkholderiaceae_C > Rubrivivax. The sequence goes on from CAUJJO010000221.1 coordinate 9,493, forward strand.
ACCAGCTACCTGCAGGCCGGCGGATCGCAAGCGCCACTGCGCCGGCTGGCCTGGGGCGACGGGGTCGTTGCCGGCCTCGACGCGCACCTGACGGTACCGCGCAAGGACCGCGTGATCCGCCGCCGCGGCTGGCTGTTCGGCGACCGGGCCGAGCACGTCGCGGTGCTCACGGACGGCGGCTAAAGCGCATGCACTTCAGCGTCATCGAACCCGCAGCGGGGCGGGAGCGCGCCGCGGCGCACGATTGGAACGCCGGTGCGTACCAGCAGCACCAGTGGCTGTGGCGCTTCCTGCCGGCGCCGCAGGGTGCGCCCCGGCGCTTCGTCTTCCGCCGGCACGACGCGGGCGACCTGCCGCGCTTCTACGTCGTCTCGGAAGCGCAGCCGTCGAGCCCGACGCCGAACTGGGCGGTGCGCAGCAAGGCCTATGCGCCGCAGTTGGCGCCCGGCGACGAGCTCGCGTTCGAGCTGCGCGCCAACCCGGTGGTCACCACGCGCGGCGCCGACGGCCGCAGCCGCCGGCACGACGTCGTGATGCAGGCCAAGAAGCGCCTGCTCGCCGAACAGGGCCTGGCGCGCTGGGCGCAGTGGCAGTCGCCGCAGCGTCCGGCGCTGCCCGATCTGGTGCGAAGTGCAGGCAGCGCGTGGATCCTGGCGCGCGCCGGCAAGCTGGGCGTCGTGATCGACGAGACCACGCTGCAGGTCGAGGGGTACATGCAGCACCGCGGCAAGAGCGACGAGCTGCGCTTCTCGACCGTCGACTTCAGCGGCCGGTTGCGCGTCGTCGACCCCGACGCGCTCGGCCGCGCGCTGATCGACGGCGTGGGCCATGGCAAGGCCTTCGGCTGCGGATTGCTGCTCGTACGCCGCCTCGGTTAAGCTCGAAACGGATGCACGCGCCAAGGAGCCGTCATGCACACGCTGACCACCGAAGACCTCTCCCGCCAGCCGCAGCGGCTGCTGGACGAAGCCGCGCGCGGTGAGGCCTCGCTGGTCACCCGCGCAGGCGAGCCGGTGCTGCTGGCCGTGCCGCTGGTGGGCGGCGTCGATACGAGCGCGGTGCGCCTGGAGCTGGCGGCACGGCTGTACGACAGCCAGCAGATCAGCCTGGGCGTTGCGGCCCGCATCGCGGGGCTGAGCTACGGCGAGATGATCGACGCACTCGGCGAGCGCGGCATTGCCACCATTCGCCTGGAGCCGGGCGAACTGGAGCGTGAGCTTGCCGCTTTCGGCCAGCCGCGCTGACGCCGGGGTCGTCGTCAGCGATGCCGGGCCGCTGATTTCGCTCGGCAGGCTCGACCTGTTGCATCTGCTGCCGAAGTTGTTTGCACAAGTGCAGTTGCCAAACGCCGTGCTCGAGGAATGCATGGCGCGGCCGGACAACGCCGACGCGCAGCGGATTCGGGCCGCCCTCGACCAACGCTGGCTGCTCGCCTGCGAGGCCGTGCCCTTTGCCCGCACGGGGTTGGACCCTGGAGAGTCCGCGGCCATCGGCCGGGCGCTGCAGATCGGCGCAGGGCTGCTGGCCGATGACCAGGCGGCGCGGCAGTGCGCCCTGGAATTGGGTCTCGACGTGATCGGCATCCGCACCCAGATCCCGGTGGGCGGCGTGGCCTG
>CAUJJO010000222.1 GCA_963205125.1 Pseudomonadota bacterium
GCCACGCGCGAGGACGGCGAGCTGCGCGCACAGCCGGTGTTCTGCCTCGTACGCGCGATGCTGATGGAAGACCTGATGGCCTACCTGCAGTCCGGGCAGCGCAAGATCGACCGCTGGACCGCGCGCCATCGCTGCGCAAGCGTCGAATTCGACGACGCCGCGGCCTTCTTCAACGCCAACACGCTGGACGAGCTGCGTCAGTTGCAGCAGCGCGAGGCGGCGCGGGACATCATGAAGAACTGAAGACGAGGCAGTCTCGGCGATCGACAAGGTCACCGCGACCGCGATGGTGTCGCCATGAGGTCGCGACAATGCCGCGCGCTGGCGGCGCGAATCAAGCACGAATCAAGCGGCGCGACGCTCGGGAAGCAGCAGCGACTCCGGATCGATCGCGTCGACTTCGCGATTCGCAAAGCGCCCCAGGCCGGCCACTTCCGCCTGCAGCTTGCCCCAGCTCAGTATCTCCACCAGCGCGCGCAGGCGCTCGATGTTCCCGCTGCGGCGGGCCAGCCGGGCCTCGCTCAGTGCGCGCTCCATCAACTCTTCGAGCACGGCCCGCGCGGAGCCCGATTCATCGCTTCCCATGACGACGCTCCGCAAGAAGTCCTTCGAGCACTTCCAACTCCTGCCGCAGGCCTCGAATCTCCTTCGGCCACTTGGAGCCGACCAAGTATCGCACGTCCGACGCCGGTAGATCGGGCTGCACGAACGCTCCGGGGTTGGCCATCTTCGCTTCGTGGATCTCGATGATGCGCTCGAGGGATCGAACGCTCTTCTCGATGGCATGAAGGGTGTCGCTCTCGTAGCGGCGCAGCAGTCCGGCGTGTGCGCCACCGGCCTTGGCGATCCTGTAGGCCTCCGACATCGGCGGATTCTCGATCACGTCCACGGCCGCGCGGGCCGGACTGGCGGGTAGGGTGGCGATCGGATCGGCCCCCCCGACCCGCTCCGCCTAGAATCCGCGGTTCGCCCGCATCGTCTGCCCGGGCCCGCCACCGAGGATCGCCCCCGTGTTCATCTCCACCGCCTACGCCCAATCCGGCGCCGATGCCGCCAGTACCGCCCTTGGCGCGCAGTCTTCGCTCATGAGCATGCTGCCGCTCGTGCTGATGTTCGTGGTGCTGTACTTCATCATGATCCGCCCGCAGATGAAGAAGCAGAAGGAACACCGCAAGATGATCGAGGCGCTGGCCAAGGGCGACGAGGTGGTGATCGCCGGCGGCGTGCTCGGGCGCGTCTCCAAGCTCGGCGACTCCTTCATCCACGTCGAGGTGGCCAGCGGCGTCGAGCTGCAGGTGCAGCGGCCCTCGGTGGTGCAGGTGCTGCCCAAGGGCACGTTCGGCAAGTAAGCCGCTGACCGGTCGCCCGCCGGGGCGGGCGGTCGAATCCGGAGCCCACGGCCCGCGGGCCGCGCGGCCCCCAAGGACCCTCCCATGAACCGCTATCCCTTGTGGAAGTACGCGATCCTCGCGATCGCGCTCGTCGTCGGGCTGCTCTACACGGCGCCCAATTTCTACGGCGAGGCCCCGGCGGTGCAGGTCTCCAGCGGCAAGGCGACGATCAAGGTCGACGCCGCACTCGTGCAGCGCGTGCAGCAGGCGCTCGAGCAGGCGCAGGTGAAGCCCGATTTCGTGCAGTTCGAGGGCACTTCGGTCAGGGCGCGCTTTGCCGACACCGACGCGCAGATCAAGGCCAAGGACGCGATCGCGCGCGCGCTCAACCCCGATGCCGCCGACCCGGGCTACATCGTCGCGCTCAACCTCGTCTCGCGCTCGCCGGCCTGGATGAGCGCCATCCACGCGCTGCCGATGTACCTCGGCCTGGACCTGCGCGGCGGCGTGCACTTCCTGATGCAGGTCGACATGAAGTCGGCGCTGACCAAGAAGGCCGAGGCCATCACCGGCGACATGCGCACGCTGCTGCGCGACAAGAACATCCGCCACCTGGGCATCACGCGCGAGGGCAACGCCGTCGAGGTGCGCTTCCGCGACGCCGAGGCGCTGGCCGCGGCGCGCAACCTGCTGGCTGACAGCGTGGCCGAGATGAGCTGGACGCCCTCGCAGGAGGGCGGCGAGTTCCGCCTGCGCGGCGCGCTCAAGCCCGAGGCGGCCTTCAAGGTGCAGGAGCAGGCGCTCAAGCAGAACATCACCACGCTGCACAACCGCGTCAACGAACTGGGCACGAGCGAGCCGGTGATCCAGCAGCAGGGGGTGGATCGCGTCGTCGTGCAACTGCCCGGCGTGCAGGACACGGCGCGCGCCAAGGACATCATCGGCCGCACCGCCACGCTCGAGCTGCGCATGGTCAACGAGAGCGCCGAGGCACAGGCCGCCGTCACCGGCGCCGGGCCGGTGCCCTTCGGCTCCGAGCGCTTCCTCGAGCGCAGCGGCCAGCCCATCATCGTCTTCCGCCAGGTCGTGCTGACCGGCGACAACCTCAACGACGCGCAGCCGGGCTTCGACGGCCAGACGCAGGAGCCCACCGTCAACCTGACGGTGGACGCGCGCGGCGCACGCATCATCCGCGACGTGACGCGCGAGAACATCGGCAAGCGCATGGCCATCCTGCTCTTCGAGAAGGGCAAGGGCGAGGTCATCACCGCGCCGGTGATCAGGAGCGAGCTCGGCGCGCGCTTCCAGATCAGCGGCCGCATGACCACCGCCGAGGCCACCGACACCGCGCTGCTGCTGCGCGCCGGGTCGCTGGCCGCGCCGATGGAGATCATCGAGGAGCGCACGATCGGCCCGAGCCTGGGCGCCGACAACATCGCTAAGGGCTTCAAGAGCGTGATGTACGGCGCCATCGCCATCGCCGTCTTCATGTGCACCTACTACCTGCTGTTCGGCGTCTTCTCGACGCTGGCGCTGTCGTTCAACCTGCTGCTGCTGGTGGCGGTGCTGTCGATGCTGCAGGCCACGCTGACGCTGCCGGGCATCGCGGCGATCGCGCTGACCCTGGGCATGGCGATCGACGCCAACGTGCTGATCAACGAGCGCGTGCGCGAGGAACTGCGCCGCGGCATGGCGCCGCAGCAGGCGATCCATCTCGGCTACGAGCACGCCTGGGGCACGATCCTGGACTCCAACATCACCTCGCTGATCGCGGGCGTGGCGCTGCTGGCCTTCGGCTCGGGCCCGGTGCGCGGCTTTGCGGTCGTGCACTGCCTGGGCATCCTGACCTCGATGTTCTCGGCGGTGATGTTCTCGCGCGGCCTGGTGAACCTCTGGTACGGGCGGCAGAAGCGCCTGAAGTCGGTGTCGATCGGCCAGGTCTGGCGGCCCGAGGGCGGCGTGATGCCGGCCGGCGAGCGCTGAAGGGGAAGCAGCGATGGAGTTCTTCCGCATCCGCCGCGACATCCCGTTCATGCGCCATGTGCTGGTGTTCAACGTCATCTCGTTCATCACCTTCCTGGCCGCGGTCTTCTTCCTGGTGACGCGCGGGCTGCACCTGTCGATCGAGTTCACCGGCGGCACCGTGCTCGAGGTCGAGTACGCGCAGGCCGCCGACCTCGAGCATGTGCGCCGCGCCGTCGACACGCTGGGCCTGGGCGAGGTGCAGGTGCAGAACTTCGGCACCTCGCGCGACGTGCTGATCCGCGTGCCGGTGCGCGAGAACGTCAAGCAGTCAGAGGTCGCCGCGCAGGTCTTCGGCGCGCTGTGCAAGGCCGAGTCCGGCAGCGTCGAGTCGCGCCAGTACACGACGCCGCAGGGCGAGCAGGTGGCGCGCTCGGCCTGCGCCGCCGCGGGCGCCGAGCCGGTGAAGCTCAGCCGCACCGAGTTCGTCGGCCCTTCGGTCGGCTCGGAGCTGGCGCGCGACGGGGCGCTGGCGCTGGCCTTCACCGTCGTCGGGATCGTGATCTACCTGGCCTTTCGCTTCGAGTGGAAGTTCGGCGTGGCCGGCGTCATCGCCAACCTGCACGACGTCGTCATCATCCTGGGCTTCTTCGCCTTCTTCCAGTGGGAGTTCTCGCTGGCCGTGCTGGCCGCGGTGCTGGCGGTGCTGGGCTATTCGGTCAACGAGTCGGTGGTCATCTTCGACCGCATCCGCGAGACCTTCCGCAAGTACCGCAAGCTGAGCACGCCGCAGGTCATCGACCACGCCATCACCAGCACCATGAGCCGCACCGTGATCACCCACGGCAGCACGCAGATGATGGTCGTCTCGATGATGCTCTTCGGCGGGCCGACGCTGCACTACTTCGCGGTCGCGCTGACGATCGGCATCCTGTTCGGCATCTATTCGTCGATCTTCGTCGCCTCGGGCATCACGCTGTGGCTCAAGGTCAAGCGCGAGGACCTCGTCAAGCACACGAAGGATCACGATCCGAACGATCCCAATGCAGGAGCCGTGGTGTAGAGTGGCCTGAGCGTCGGTAATTCACGGAAACTCCCGCTTCGGACCTGTCATGGCGACTGCCGCCGGCCCCTTGCAGCTTGCCGCCCAGGCCCGGCGACTGTACGTCGAAGGGCTGGTGCGCAATCTTGCCGCGCTGGTGCAGGCGGCGCTCGAGGGCAGCCGCAGCCTGATCGACAAGCCCTGCGAGCACGCCGTCTTCATGCGTCGGCGTGACCTGCTGCAAGAGTTGCAAAAGAGTGCGCAGGGCTGGCACCGCGGCATGGTGAACGCCCTGCGCCAGGCGCTGGCGCAGGGCGGGCAGGCGACGCGGCCGGCCGGCCTGCCGGGCGCGGGCGGGGCGAGCGCGCTCGCGCTCGTCGACGACGACACGATCGAGCTCGAGATCCTCACCTCGCGGCTGGCGCTGGCGATGATGGACCGCGCCTCCTGGGAATTCGCCGACCTGCGCTCGCGCGTGGCCACGCTCGAGGGGCGCGGCGAGCTGGAGGCGCAGGATCTGCTGCGCGCGCATGTGCTGGCGCGTATCGCCTTCGATGCCTGGCGCGCGGCCGGCATCAGCTTAGCGAGCTGGCGCGAGCTGCAGGCGGTGCTGCACGAGGAGTTCGCGCACCTCGTCGAGGAGTGCTATCACGAGGCCAACCGCTGGCTGATCGAGCAGCGCGTGCTGCCCGAGGTCGACCTGCGGCCCTTCATCCGCCGCTCGCGCACCCATCCGCAGGCGCCGCTGGGCTGGACGGCGGGCACCGGGGCTGCGGCGCCCTCGCAGTTCGGCGCGAGCTCGAGCACGCCCTACGGCAGCGCGACGGCGCCGGGCTTCGACCCGACGGTGAGCGAAGGCTTCGTGCGCACCGGCCACGGCGGCGTCGGCGAGGAGACGCGCCTGATGACGCGCGGCGCACAGCTGCCGCGCAGCGGCGAGCACGCCGAGGCCGTGCTGCTGCGGCTCAACCGGCTCGTCGGTCGCCACCTGCCGAGTTTCGGCCGCGCCGCGGACGGCGGCGCGGCGGGCGGCGCCGCTGCGGTGTCGCCGGGGCTTGCGCAGGCCATCGACACCGCGCAGGCGGGGCTGCGGCGGCGCTTCATGGCCACGACGCAGCGGGCGATGCAGATCACCACGCCGACGATGCTGGAGGAGCTGCATCAGCGCAAGCAGGTGCTCAAGCGCGCCGCCGCCACGCCCGAGGAGCGGGCGACCATCGAGATCGTCGCGCTGCTCTTCCAGAGCATCCTCACCGAGGACCGCATTCCCGCCGCGGTGCGCGTGTGGTTCGCGCGGCTGCAGATGCCGGTGCTGCGCGTGGCCGTCTCCGAGCCCGATTTCTTCGCCACCACCGACCACCCGGCGCGCCGGCTGATCGACCGCATGGGCGCCTGCGTGATGGGCTTCGACACCTCGGCGCAGGTCGGCGAGGCGCTGGAGCGCGAGATCAAGCGCATCGTGCAGGTCGTCGAGGCCTACCCCGACACCGGGCGGCGCGTCTTCCAGACCGTGCTGACCGAGTTCGAGAAGTTCCTCGAGCAGTACTTCCGCGACCAGAACGAGGCCACGAGGAAGGGCGTTTCGCTGGCGCAGCAGGTCGAGCAGCGCGAGACGCTGGCGATCCAGTACACGATCGAGCTGCGCCGCATGCTCAACGAGGTGCCGGTGCAGGAGGGCGTGCGCCAGTTCCTCTTCCACGTCTGGGCCGACGTGCTGGCCACCGCCGCGGTGCGCTTCGGCGCGCAGGGCGAGGCGACCAAGCGCATGAAGCGCGCCGCCGCCGATCTCATCTGGTCGGCCAGCGCCAAGGTCTCGCGCGAGGAGCGCGCCGAGGTCATCCGCCGCCTGCCGCCGCTGCTCAAGCTGCTGCGCGAGGGCATGTCGGCCGCCGGCATCGACACCGCGCGGCAGGACGAGCAGATCCAGCAGCTCAACAACTCGCTGGCGGCGGCCTTTACCGCGCGCGCCGCGGTGATCCCCGACGACCGGCTGCGCGAGATGATGGAGCGGCTGGAGACGCTGGAGGAGCTGCTGCCCGACGCGCACAACGTCGAGATCGACGAGTCGATGGTGGTCGACCTCTCGGGCCAGCAGAGCGAGGACCTCGAGATCGTGCTCGACGGCGGCTCGATGCCGACGCCCGCGATGCTCGCCTGGGCGCGCGAGCTGCAGGTGGGCAGCTGGTTCATGCTCGAGCACAAGGGCCGGCAGGAGCCGGTGCAGCTGGCCTGGCAGGGGCTGCGCCGGCAGCTCTCGCTCTTCGTCACGCCGCAGGGGCGCTGCATGCTGTTCCAGCAGCAGCGGCTGGCGAGTTACCTGCAGGCCGGCTTGCTGCTGCCGGCGCAGGACGAGGCGCTCACGGTGCGCGCCACGCGCAGCGCGCTGGCCAAGCTGGACGTCGACGCCTCGCGCCTGCTGAACTGAAGCCGAGGCGGCGCGCCTGCCGCGCGGGCAGCCCGCCGTTCAGTGGAGCAGCCGGTCCTCGGGCGCGACGAAGAGCTCGTCGAGGATGAGCGCGTCGGGCTCCTCGCCCAGGCTCCAGAAGACCATCAGCACGATGACCTTGAGGTCGTCGAGCGCGATCGGCGTGTCGCCCACGGCGCTGGCACGGTCGACCACCATCTCGCGCATCGCCGGGGGCAGCACGCCCGCCGATTCGAGGAAGCTGATGAAGGCGATCGAGTCCGAGCCGAGCAGCTCGCGCTCGGCCTCGGTGTAGACGCGCAGGCTCTCGCGGCGCTGGCCGCTGACCTTGGCCTCGGCGCTGCTGGCGAGGCCGTCGAGCCAGCTCAGGGCGAGCTGGATCTCGTCCGACTCGAAACCCACCGCACTGAGCTTGCGCTGCAGCTGCCGATGGTCCGGGCAGGCATCGGGGCGCCAGTAGTTCTCGTAGAGATAGACCAGCACGTCGAACATGGTGGGGCACTATACCCCAGGGCCCCGGGTCGCCCGGCGCCTGCCGGGGGTCGGCCCCGCGCCCGGCGCCGCTCCCGTCACGCCAGCCCGCGGCGCTGCAGCAGCCCGCCGGGCAGGCGCACGAGCTGGCCGCGCAGCTCCAGCTCGAGCAGGTGGGCCAGCAGCTGCGGCGTGGGCCAGCCGGTGCGCGCCTGCAGGCTGTCGAGGCTGATCGGGTCGTGGCCGATGGCGCGCAGCAGCGGGTCCGCCCGCGTGTCGTCGGCCGCGCCGATTTCGGCGGCCCTATCGACCTTATCGACCTCATCAACCTTGTCGCCCGGGCCCGCGGCCGCGCCGCGCTCGGCGCGCAGCCGCGGGCGCGGCGGCTGCAGCAGCGCGGACGGGCGCCGCAGCTCGTCGAGGATCTCGGCCGCGCTCTCGACCAGGTGCGCGCCGTCGCGGATCAGCGCGTGGCAGCCGCGCGACTGCTCGGCGTGGATCGAACCCGGCAGCGCGAACACCTCGCGCCCGGCCTCGTTGGCCAGGCGTGCGGTGATCAGCGAGCCCGAGCGCAGCGCCGCTTCGACGACGAGCGTGCCGAGGCTCAAGCCCGCGATGATGCGGTTGCGCTGCGGGAAGTTCTCGGCCAGCGGCGGCGTGCCGGGAACGAACTCGCTCACGAGGGCGCCCTGCGCCGCGACGCGCGCGGCCAGTTCGGCGTGGCGGCGCGGGTAGAGGCGGTCGATGCCGGTGCCGAGCACCGCGATCGTCCTGCCGCCGCCTTCGAGCGCGCCCTCGTGCGCGGCGCCGTCGATGCCCAGCGCCAGTCCCGAGACGACGACAAGCTGCGCCTCGGCGAAGGCCTGCGCGAAGCGCCGCGCGTGGTCCAGCCCCTGCGCCGTCGGCTTGCGGCTGCCGACGATGGCCAGCGAGGCGGCGCCAAGCGCGGCGAGATCGCCCTGCACGTAGAGCAGCAAGGGCGGATCGGGGCTTTCCAGCAGCGGCTGCGGGTAGGCGGCGTCGCCAAGCGCCAGCAGGTGGCGGTCGCTGCCCGCGGCCAGCCAGCGCTGCACGGCGGCCACCTGCGCGTCGATCTGCGGCGGCCCGGCCTTCACGGCGGCAGCCTGGCGCGGCCCGGCGACTTCGGCCAGCGCCGCCTGCGAGGCCTGCGCCACGGCCTCGGGCGAGCCGAAGGCCGCCAGCAGCCGGCGCGCCGTCTCGCGCCCGACGCCGGGGGCCAGCAGCAGCCGCAGCCAGGCGGCGAGCTCGTCGACGTCGATCACCCGGCGGGCCCGGCGGCGTGGGCGGCAGGCGCGGCCTGGCGGGCCGGGCTCAGGGCTGGGTGAAGCGGTCGCCCACGCCCACGGGCTCCTGCACCGAGATGATCAGCGCGTAGGAGACGCGGTCGAAGACGCGGAAGACGAAGAGCAGGCCGTGGCGCTCGTCGGGCAGGCGAAGCACGGTGCGCTTCTCGTCGGTCGAGTCGATCGCGGCACGGCCGGCGCGCCAGAGCGCGAGCACATGGCCGCGCTCCATGCCGTCCCGGGCGCCACGGTTGAGCGCGACGATCTGGTTCTGCCCCGCGCGCACCGCCTCGCCGTAGACCGAGATGATGCGGCCTTCGACGCTGCCGCTGGGCGGGTGCGGCGCGTAGGCGGCCAGTTCGCTCGGCGGCACCGGGGAGAGCCGGTCGCCCACGCCGGCTTCGAGCCGCGTGCTGGTGATGGTGAAGGTGGCCGGCACGACCGCCGCCTCCTTGCCGTCGGCGCCGGGGACGATGCCGCCGTCGCGCACGAACTCCGCGCTGCCGACGTAGGTTGCCTCGAAGCCGAGCACCTCGCGCGTCTGCGGGTCGAGCAGCGGCCTGGGTTCGCGGAAGAGCCGGAAGTCGCGCGCGCCGCCGAGGTCGCCGCGCACGTAGGCGGTCTCGCCGCGCGAGACGATGACGCGGTTCTCCTGAGTCGCGACGATGCGCGGCGCGCGCGCCAGCGCGTCGTTGTCGAACACCACCGCCTCGTTGAGGAAGGGGCCGATCAGGTGCAGCGGGATCGCCGCGATCGCGCCGTTGGGCAGCAGCTCGGCGCGCACGCGCGGGCTGAGCTTGACCGTGCCGCCGGGCGCCGATGGCCCGTCCTGCGCCAGCTTCAGCCGCGCGCGCCCGCCTTCCTTCACCAGCACCAGCACCTGGCCCGGGTAGATCAGGTGCGGGTTGCGGATCTGGTCGAGGTTCATGCCCCAGAGCTGCGGCCAGCGCCAGGGGCTCTTCAGGAAGAGCTTGGAGATGTCCCACAGCGTGTCGCCGCGCTGCACGGTGTGCGACTCGGGCGCGTTGGCGGCCAGGTCCGACAGGGGAACGCCGGCCTGCGCGACCTCGTTGGCGGTCGTGCGCTGCTGCTGCGTGATGGGGAAGTCGCCCGCGGCAGCCCACGCAGAGCTCGACCAGGGCGCGCCGAGCGCGGCCGCGACACCCAGGGCCAGCACCGCGCGGCCCCAGTCGCCTTGCACGCCTGACCGATCGCTTGGACTCATGTACGGGGTCTCCCGGCTGGCGCCCCTTGCGGCGCGCAAATGCCACAATCCGGGCTGGGGTTCCGAGCGTGCCACCGCAAGCCACCATCGGCGCACGCCAAGAATCTTCACTTGATTTCGCAGATTCTGCCCCTAACGCATTGATATCGCAACGAAAGTGCCCCAGGTGCAGGCCTTGTGCGTGCACGACGGGCGCAAACCTCGTTGCGCACCGCCCACAACTGTTTCCCGGTGTTGCCGCGCGTCGCGGCGGCCCTCCTGTCGCCCACGTCTGCCCATGGCCCGCCTGAACATCCTGCGCTACCCCGATCCGCGCCTGCACACGGTGGCGCGGCCGGTGGCGGCGGTCGACGACCGCATCCGCCGTCTCGTCGACGACATGCTCGAGACCATGTACGAAGCCGAGGGCGTGGGCCTGGCGGCCACGCAGGTCGACGTGCACGAGTGCGTGATCGTCATGGACACCTCCGAGACGCGCGACCACCCGATCGTGCTCATCAACCCGGGCCTGACCTGGCAGAGCGAGGAGATGCGCGTGGCCGAGGAGGGCTGCCTCTCGGTGCCGACGATCTACGACAAGGTCGAGCGCCATGCCAGCGTCAAGGTGCAGGCGCTGGACCGGCAGGGCGAGGGCTTCGAGATGCACGCCGAAGGGCTTGCGGCGGTGTGCGTGCAGCACGAGATGGACCACCTGCGCGGCAAGGTCTTCGTCGAGTACCTGAGCGCGCTCAAGCGCGACCGCATCCGCACCAAGCTGCTGAAGAAGGCGCGCGACGAGCAGCGCGATGACTGAGCCGCTGCGCGTCGGATTCGCGGGTACGCCGGAGTTCGCGGGCGCGGCGCTGGCGGCGATCGCCGACGCCGGCCACACGGTGGCGCTGGTGCTGACGCAGCCCGACCGGCCCGCCGGACGCGGGATGAAGCTGCAGGCCTCTGCCGTGAAGGTGCAGGCGCAGGCGCGCGGCCTGCCGGTGCTGCAGCCGCGCGGCCTGCGCCTCGATGGCCGCTACGCCGAGGACGCCGCCGCGGCGCAGGCGGCGCTCGCGCAGGCGCGGCTGGACGTGCTCGTCGTCGCCGCCTACGGGCTGATCCTGCCGCAGTGGGCGCTGACTTGCGCAACGCATGGCGCGCTCAACATCCACGCCTCGCTGCTGCCGCGCTGGCGCGGCGCGGCGCCGATCCAGCGCGCCATCGAGGCCGGCGACGCCGAGACCGGCATCACCCTGATGCAGATGGACGCCGGCCTGGACACCGGGCCGATGCTGCTGGCGCGCCGCTTGCCGATCGGCGCCGACGACAACGCCGCCACGCTGCATGACCGCCTCGCGGCGCTGGGCGCGCAGCTCGTGGTCGAGGGCTTGCCGCTGTGGGTGAGTGGCCGCTTGCCTGCCAAGCCGCAACCCGCGGAGGGCATCACCTACGCGGCGAAGATCGACAAGGCCGAGGCGGCGATCGACTGGCGCGGGCCTGCGGCCTTGATCGAGCGCCGCGCGCGCGCCTTCGATCCCTTCCCCGGGGCCAGCTTCGAGCTGGACGGGCAGACCGTGAAGCTCTGGCGCGCCGCGGTCGCCGGGGCTTCGGCCGGCGCATGCGCACCGGGCCAATGCATCCTGCCCGCGCCCGGCCGGCTGCAGGTGGCCTGCGGCGAAGGCCTGCTCGAGCTGCTGGACGTGCAGCGCATGGGCGGGCGACGACTTGCCGTGGCCGACTTCCTGCGCGGGCAGGCGGTGGCGCCGGGGACGCAGCTTGCGCTGCCGGCGCCACGCTGAAGGCCTGGCGCCTTAGGCCTGGCGCCTTCCGGCGCGCGGGGCTCAAGTCGGGCACCGCGGCTGCCGATATGCGTGACCAGACCCCTCGTCACGCCATGCGCCGCCTTGCCGCTGCCCCAGCCCACGCCCTGGCCCCGCTGCTGCTTGCCGTACTCGGCATGCTCGGCGGCTGCGACCTGCTGGGCATCGAGGGCGCGAGCGTGGTGGCGGCGCGGCACGAGGCCGAAGGCAAGGCGATCGGCGCAGCCTGCCGCCACGCCGGCCGCGCCATCGAGGACTGCTACGTCCTCAACCGCAAGGCCGACAAGGGCGCGGTCTTCGCCGGCTGGCGCGAGATGAACGACTACATGACCGAGAACAAGCTCGAGGTGGTCGCGCCCACGCTGTCGCCGCCGGGGGCACCGGCGCCGGTGACCGCTGCGGTCGACGACGAAGGCGACGCCGCGCCCTCGGCCAAATCCAAGCGTCACTGAGCCGGGCGGCACGGAGCCAGGCGTCCCTGAAGCCGGCCCGGCCACGGCAGCCCTTGCCGGCGCACGCGGCGCGCAGCGCCGGCCCCCGCGGCCCCGCGGCCCCGCAATGGGAAAATCGCCTCATGCATTGCTTGCGCGCGTGGCTGAGCAACGAGTACGTGCGCCTGGGCGCGCGCGACATGACCGCGCCCTCGATCGGCATCGCCGCCTGGGGCCTCGTCACCGGGGTGGCGATGGTGAAGTCGGGGCTCTCGATCCCGGTGGCGCTGACGATGTCGCTGCTGATGTTCGCGGCGAGCGCGCAACTGGCGACGATTCCGCTGCTGGCCGCGGGTGCGCCGGTGGGGGTGATGCTGGCGGCCGCGACCTGCGTCAACCTGCGCTTCGTCGTGCTCTCGGCGCAGTGGCGGACCTACTTCGGCGCGCTGCCGCGGGCGCAGCGCATGCGCCTGGCCTACTTCGCGGCCGACCTCAACTACGTGCACTTCGTGCACCGCTTCCCCGAGCCGCTGCCGCGGCCCGAGCAACTGCCCTACTTCTGGGGCGGCGTGGCGATCAACTGGATCTCGTGGCAACTGCTCTCGGTGGCCGGCGTGCTGCTGGGCGATCGGGTGCCGACCCACTGGGGGCTGGACTTCGCCGGCCCGCTGGTGCTGATCGGCGTCGTCGGCTCGATGCTGGTGGACCGTGCGACCTGGGTCGCCGCGGGGGTCGCCGCCGCGGTCTCGGTGCTGGCCTACGCGCTGCCGCTCAAGCTCAACGTGCTGGCGGCGATCGTCGCGGCGGTTGCCGCCGGCCTGCTCGTCGACCATCGCAGCACGCGCGCGGTGCTGCCGCTGGACGACCGTACCTGAAGGGCAGGCAGCGATGCAGGACGGCGTCGAATGGACCTGGCCGGTGCTGCTCACGCTGCTGGCGCTGGGCGGCGTGACGCTGCTGACGCGCGGCTTCTTCCTGCTGCCCGACCGCGAATGGCCGCTGCCGGCCTGGCTGCGCAAGGGCCTGCGTTACGCGCCGCTGGCGGCGCTGGCGGCGATCGTCGCGCCCGAGGTGGTGCTGACGCAAGGCCAGCTCGTGCAGACCTGGCAGGACGCGCGGCTCTTCGGCGCGCTGGCCGCGGCGCTGTGCTACGCCGCCCGGCGTGACATCCTGCTCACCCTGGTCGTCGGCATGGCGGTCTTCCTGCCGCTGCGGCTGTGGCTGGGCTGGTAGACGCAGGCCGCGGACCCGCGCACCAGCGCCCCCAGGCCGAGGTGAGAATTGCAGCTTCCGTCGACGCCGCCGCGGCGTTCGAAATTCCGACTACTCCAGCCGCCCCCATGAACATCCTCCGCTTCACCGATCTCGTCGCCCAGGGCCAGGCCAAGGGCAAGCGCGTCTTCATCCGCGCCGACCTCAACGTGCCGCAGGACGACGCCGGCCGCATCACCGAGGACACGCGCATCCGCGCCAGCGTCCCCTGCATCCGCCTGGCGCTGGACGCCGGCGCCGCGGTGATGGTGACGAGCCACCTCGGCCGGCCGAAGGAGGGCGAGCTGCGGCCCGAGGATTCGCTCGCGCCGGTGGCTGCGCGCCTGGCGGAGCTGCTCGGCCGCCCCGTGCCGCTCCTCGCCAACTGGGTCGACGGCGTGCAGGTCGCGCCCGGCGAGCTGGTGCTGCTCGAGAACTGCCGCGTCAACAAGGGCGAGAAGAAGAACGACGAACAGCTTGCGCGCAAGATGGCCGCGCTCTGCGACATCTACGTCAACGACGCCTTCGGCACCGCGCACCGCGCCGAGGCCACGACCTACGGCATCGCGCAGTTCGCGCCGCTGGCCTGCGCCGGGCCGCTGCTGGCCGCCGAGATCGACGCCATCACCAAGGCGCTGGCCAACCCGAAGCGCCCGCTGCTGGCGATCGTCGCCGGCTCCAAGGTCAGCACCAAGCTGACCATCCTGCAGAGCCTCGCGCAGAAGGTCGACGGCCTGGTCGTCGGCGGCGGCATCGCCAACACCTTCATGCTCGCCGCCGGCCTTCCGATCGGCAAGAGCCTGGCCGAGCCCGACCTCGTCGATCAGGCCAAGGCGGTGATGGCGGCGATGAAGGCGCGCGGCGCCGAAGTGCCGATTCCGGTCGACGTCGTCTGCGCCAAGGCCTTTGCCGCCGACGCGCAGGCGACCGTGAAGGCGGCGAGCGAGGTCGCCGCCGACGACCTCATCCTCGACATCGGCCCGCAGACGGCAAAGCGGCTTGCCGACAAGCTGCAGGCCGCGGGAACCATCGTCTGGAACGGGCCGGTGGGCGTGTTCGAGTTCGACGCCTTTGCCAAGGGCACGGAGACGATCGCGCGCGCGATCGCCCAGAGCAGCGCCTTCAGCATCGCCGGCGGCGGTGACACGCTGGCGGCGATCGCGAAATACGGCATCGAGCGCGAGGTCGGCTACATCTCGACCGGCGGCGGGGCCTTCCTCGAGGTGCTGGAGGGCAAGACGCTGCCGGCCTTCGAGATCCTGATGCAGCGCGCTGCCGGCTGAGCGCGCCGGCTGAGCGCGTCGGCCGAGCGCGTCGGCTGAGTGCGCCGGCATCACGCGGCATTCGGGTGTATTTTTGCGGTCCGCGCCGCCTCTGCGCGAAGGAGAAAAGAACATGAAGACGCCCCTGCCGCCCGCCGAGCAGGCCTTGTGCGACGCCGCGCTCGAATACCACCGCACGCCCACGCGCGGCAAGATCAGCGTCACGCCGACCAAGGCGCTGTCCAACCAGCGCGACCTCTCGCTGGCCTACTCGCCGGGCGTGGCCTACGCCTGCCTGGCGATCCAGGAAGACCCGGCGCTGGCCGCCGAATACACGAGCCGCGCCAACCTGGTCGGCGTCGTCACCAACGGCACCGCGGTGCTGGGTCTCGGCGACATCGGCCCGCTCGCCGGCAAGCCGGTGATGGAAGGCAAGGGCTGCCTGTTCAAGAAGTTCGCCGGTATCGACGTCTTCGACATCGAGCTGGCCGAGCGCGACCCCGACAAGCTGGTCGAGATCATCGCCGCGCTCGAGCCCACGCTTGGCGGCGTCAACCTCGAGGACATCAAGGCGCCCGAGTGCTTCACCATCGAGAAGAAGCTGCGCGAGCGCATGAACATCCCGGTGTTCCACGACGACCAGCACGGTACCGCGATCATCTCGGCGGCGGCCCTGCTCAACGGGCTGGAGCTCGTCGGCAAGGACATCGGCGCCGTCAAGCTCGCCGTCTCGGGCGCCGGGGCCGCGGCGATCGCCTGCCTGGACGTGATGGTGGCGCTGGGCGTGAAGAAGGAGAACGTCTTCGTCGTCGACAGCAAGGGCGTGCTGCGGCAGGGTCGCGAGGACTTCCACAAGCTCGACGAGAGCAAGCTGCGCTACACGCAGAAGACCGAGGCAAGGACGCTGGCCGACGTGGCCGCCGGTGCCGACGTCTTCCTCGGCTGCAGCGCGCCGGGCGTGCTGACGCAGGAGATGGTCAGGACGATGGCCGAGCGGCCCATCATCCTCGCGCTGGCCAACCCCGAGCCGGAGATCCGGCCCGAGCTGGCCAAGGCCGTGCGGCCCGACTGCATCATCGCCACCGGGCGCAGCGACTACCCCAACCAGGTCAACAACGTCCTGTGCTTCCCCTACATCTTCCGTGGCGCGCTGGACAGCGGCGCCACGCGGATCACCGAGGCGATGAAGCTGGCCTGCGTGCGCGAGATCGCGGCGCTGGCCAAGGTCGAGACCAGCGCCGAGGTGGCCAACGCCTACGCCGGGCAGGAGCTGCGCTTCGGTGCCGACTACCTGATCCCCACGCCCTTCGACGGCCGCCTGATCCTGCTCATCGCGCCCGCGGTGGCGCAGGCGGCGGCCGAGTCCGGCGTGGCGACGCGGCCGATCGCCGATCTCGAGGCCTACCGCCAGTCGCTGATGCGCTTCGTCTACCAGACCGGCATGGTGATGCGCCCGGTCTTCGCCGCGGCCAAGGCGTACTCGGCCCATCATGCGGCGCGCGTGGTCTACGCCGAGGGCGAGGACGAGCGCGTGCTGCGCGCGGTGCAGGCGGTGCTCGACGAGGGCCTGGCGCGGCCCATCCTCGTCGGCCGCCCCGAGGTGGTGAAGATGCGCATCGAGCGCGCCAGCCTGCGCCTTGCCCCCGGGCGCGACTTCGAGCTCGTCGATCCGCAGAGCGATCCGCGCTTTCGAGACTACTGGGAGACCTACCGCCAGCTGATGGCGCGCGAGGGCGTGACGCCGGAGGTCGCCAAGGCCTCGGTGCGGCGCTCGAACACGCTGATCTCGTCGATCATGCTGCGCCGCGGCGATGCCGACGCGATGATCTGCGGCCTCGTCGGCCGCTACGAGCACCACCTCGACCACGTGCGCACGGTGATCGGCCGCAGCCCGCGCGCGCGCACGCTGGCGGCGATGAACGCGCTGATGCTGCCCGAGCGCACGCTCTTCATCACCGACACCTTCGTCAACGAGGAGCCCAGCGCCGAGGAGCTGGCCGACATCGCGAGCATGGCCGCGGCCGAGGTGCGCCGCTTCGGCGTGCCGCCCAAGGTCGCCTTCCTCTCGCACTCGATGTTCGGCGCGTCCTCGCGCGCCTCGGCGCGGCGCATGCGCCAGGCGCTCGAGCTGTTTCGCGAGCGCGTCGGCGACGACGTCGAGTGCGACGGCGAGATGCAGGGCGACGCCGCGCTTTCCGAGACCATCCGCCGCGGCTTCCTGCCGGAGACGACGCTCTCGGGCTCGGCCAACCTGCTCGTGCTGCCCAACCTCGACGCCGCCAACATCCTCTTCAACGTGCTGAAGATCACCGGCGGCCACGGCGTCACCGTGGGCCCGATGCTGCTCGGCGCGGCCTTGCCGGTGCACATCCTCACGCCCGCCTCGACGGTGCGCCGCGTCATCAACATGAGCGCGGTGGCCGTCGCCGACGTGAAGGAGGCGCGCGAGAGCGAGGCCCCGCACGCGGGCTGAGCCCGGCCGCGGGAGGGTCGCTGCGCGCAGCGCAGCGGGCCGGACAGCGGGGCGGGTGCGGCGGCGCCGATAATCGCGCCGCCTCACTCTGCACGACACCATGTCCACCTCGCGCGCCACCAAGATCGTCGCCACCCTCGGCCCGGCATCGAGCGACCCGAAGGTGCTCGAGCGGCTGCTCGCCGCCGGGGTCGACGTGGTGCGGCTGAACTTCAGCCATGGCAGCGCCGAGGACCACATCGCGCGTGCCGAGCTGGTGCGCGCGGTCGCCGACAAGGTCGGCAAGACGGTGGCGCTGATGGCCGACCTGCAGGGTCCGAAGATCCGCGTCGGCCGGTTCGTCGACGGCCGCGTCATGCTGCAGGCCGGCCAGCCCTTCGTGCTCGACGCACAGCGCAGCGCCCCGGGCGACCAGGACGCGGTGGGCCTGGACTACAAGGAGCTGCCGCGCGACGTCCGCCCCGGCGACACGCTGCTGCTCAACGACGGCCTCATCGTGCTCACCGTCGACGCGGTGCGCGGCGAGCAGGTGCACACCCTCGTGAAGATCGGCGGCGAGCTCTCCAACAACAAGGGCATCAACAAGCAGGGCGGCGGGCTGACGTCGCCTGCGCTCACCGCCAAGGACAGGGAGGACATCAAGTCCGCGATGGCCTTCCAGTGCGAGTACCTGGCGGTGAGCTTCCCCAAGAGCGCCACCGACATGGAGATGGCGCGCCAGCTCGCCAACGTCGCGGGCGAGCGCTGGCGCCACAAGCCGGCGATGATCGCCAAGATCGAGCGCAGCGAGGCGATCCCGCAGCTCGACGCGATCCTGCGCGCCAGCGACGGCATCATGGTCGCGCGCGGCGACCTCGCCGTCGAGGTCGGCAACGCCGCGGTGCCGGCGCTGCAGAAGCGCATGATCCGCATGGCGCGCGAGATGGACAAGGTCGTCATCACCGCCACGCAGATGATGGAGAGCATGATCCAGAACCCGGTGCCCACGCGCGCCGAGGTGTCGGACGTCGCCAACGCCGTGCTCGACGGCACCGACGCGGTGATGCTCAGCGCCGAGACCGCCGCCGGCAAGTACCCGGTCGAGACGGTCGAGCACATGGCGCTGATCGCGCTGGAGGCCGAGCGCGCCGAGGAGGTGCAGCTCGACGCCGACTTCACCAACAAGCGCTTCGGCCGCATCGACCAGAGCATCGCCATGGGCGCGCTCTTCACCGCGCACCACCTGGGCTGCCGCGCCATCATCGCGCTCACCGAATCGGGCAGCACGGCGCTGTGGATGAGCCGGCACAACATCAAGGTGCCGATCTACGGCCTGACCTCGCAGGTCGTCAGCCAGCGCCGCATGGCGCTCTACCGCAACGTGCGCCCGCTGCTGATGACCAAGGAAGCCGACCGCGACACGGCGCTGCGCGAGGCCGAGAAGCTGCTGGTGGCGATGAACGCGCTCAAGCCCGGCGACACCTACGCCATCACCTGCGGCGAGCCCATGGGCTACCCCGGCGGCACCAACATGCTCAAGGTCTGCCGCGTCGATTGAGGCGGCGGCGTGTAGGCACGGGCGTCGTGGCGGGGCGCCTGATCGCGCTTGCCGGCGCTCCTACAGAATTCGTAGGAGCGCCGGCAGGCGCGATGCGGCCTGCGCCCACACCTTGCCGCGCCGCGAAGCTAGAAGCTGCGCGCAGCCTCGATCATCGCGCCGACGCGCGGGCTCATCGCGACCGGCACCATCTGGGTGGCCGGGTGTTCACGTGCGGCGACGCGAAAGAGCTCGTCGGCGAAGCCGTGGCCGATCGCGCCGACGCCGCTGAAGTCGAGTTCCGCGCACTTGAACGCGTGCAGCCGCGCCGCGACGCGGCGCGCCAGCGCGCGCGACTCGAGCGTGCCGGCCTCGCCGGCCAGCAGCCGCAGCGGCACCACGGTACGGTCGAAGCCGTAGCCGTCGCCATCAAGGCTGTGCGCGCGCAGCACGCCGTCCAGCGTGCGCTCGGTGTCCAGCGCGATCGCCAGGTAGATCGACGTCCCCTGGCGCGGCAGCGGCCGGCTCGCGCGCCAGTTGCGATCGCCGAAGCCGCGGTACTGGAAGGCCTGCGCGTTGGCGTGCAGGTCGAACACGTCGGCCAGCCGCGAGGTGAAGAAGAGGCCGCGGCCGGTGTGGCGATCGGGCTGGCTGCTGAGCTTGCCCTTGCTCAGCTCGAGCATCGCCAGCGTCGCATCCTCGATCGCGTGCGCGGTCGCGACGCGTTCGAAGATGCCGCAGCCGTCGTCCGAGACGAGCAGCTGCAGCTGCAGCGGCGTCTGCCGCATCGACACCGTCACCTGGCTGCCGCCGCTGTGGTCGATCGCGTTGTTCAGCAGCTCGGTGAAGGCGTGCTGCGCCATGCGCGCGACTTCGCGCGGCAGCGCGAAGTGGGGTGCGAAGTCGCGCGACCAGGGCAGGTCCTCCTGCAGGCCGGCAAGCGCGTAGCGCCGCACCACCTGGCGCAGCGGCCCGGGCTTCCAGAGCGGCTTGCGCGCCGTGCCTTCGCGCACGAGCCACTGCGCCGCCTGCAGCCGCCGCAGCAGCGCCAGCGCGCTGCGCCGCCCGATGCCGAGCTCGGCCATCACGCGCGCGGGCAGCGCCGCGCCCGCCTCGTCGGCGGCGGCGGTGATCCAGGTGGTGACGGCGGCGAGATCGCAGCGCTTCATGGCTTGGGCATCCTTGTCGCGGGCACAGGCTGGCCCAACGGGCTGCAGTGTCGGCAAAGCCCGGCGAAGCTTCAGCGCGAATAGGCGGCGCAAAGCGGCGCAGTTCTCCAAGCCGCACTCGAAGCAAGGGCCGACGCAGGGCGGGTGCCACCTAGAATGACCGGTTCTCCCGCCCGGACCGCAGCCCAGCGGCCGACGCCCGGGCGGGCCCATCGCAGCCCCCAGCCTTCGCGGAGAGTCCCATGCCCCTCGTATCGATGCGCCAGCTTCTCGACCACGCGGCCGAGAACGGTTACGGCATCCCGGCCTTCAACGTCAACAACCTCGAGCAGGTGCAGGCGGTGATGCAGGCCGCGGCCGAGACCGGCGCGCCGGTCATCCTGCAGGCCAGCGCCGGTGCGCGCAAGTACGCCGGCGAGGCCTTCATCAAGTACCTGATCCAGGCGGCGGTCGAGGCCTATCCGCAGATCCCGCTGGTGATGCACCAGGACCATGGCCAGAGCCCCGAGGTCTGCCGCGGCGCGATGGCGCTGGGCTTCGGCTCGGTGATGATGGACGGCAGCCTGATGGCCGACGGCAAGACCATCGCCAGCTTCGACTACAACGTCGACGTGACGCGCCAGGTCGTCGAGATGGCGCACAAGCAGGGCGTCACTGTGGAGGGCGAGCTGGGCTGCCTGGGCAGCCTGGAGACGATGAAGGGCGACAAGGAGGACGGCCACGGCACCGACGCGACGATGACGCGCGAGCAGCTCTTGACCGACCCCGAGCAGGCGGCCGACTTCGTCAAGCGCACGCAGCTCGACGCGCTGGCGATCGCCATCGGCACCAGCCACGGCGCCTACAAGTTCACCCGTCCGCCCACCGGCGACGTGCTGGCGATCAGCCGCGTCAAGGAGATCCACGCGCGCATTCCGAACACGCACCTGGTGATGCACGGCTCGTCCAGCGTGCCGCAGGATCTGCTGGCGATCATCAACCAGTACGGCGGCAGGATGAAGGAGACCTACGGCGTGCCGGTCTCCGAGATCCAGGAGGCGATCAAGCACGGCGTGCGCAAGGTCAACATCGACACCGACATTCGCCTTGCGATGACCGGGGCGGTGCGCAAGTTCATGGCCGAGCACCCCGACAAGTTCGACGCGCGCGAATGGCTCAAGCCTGCGCGCGAGGCGGCGTACGCGATCTGCAAGCAGCGCTACCTCGAGTTCGGCTGCGAGGGTCAGGCGGCGAAGATCAAGCCGCTGACGCTCGTCGACATGGCCGGCCGCTACGCGCGCGGGGAACTGGCGCAGGTCGTGCACTGAACCGCGCAAGCGCAGGCCGCCCCGTGCGGCCTGCGGGGACGACGAAGCCGCGGCCGGTCTGTCGACCGGAACCGCGGCTTTCCCGTTCCGACACGGCCGCCGCAGGGGCGGCGCGGCCGGCTCTTACTTGAGGTGGCTGCTGATCAGCTTGGTCATCTCGAACATCGAGACCTGCGCCTTCTTGAAGATCTCCTTGAGCTTCGCGTCGGCGTTGATCATGGTCTTCTTGGCGCTGTCCTGCAGGCCGTTCTTCTTGATGTACTCCCAGACCTTCTTG
>CAUJJO010000223.1 GCA_963205125.1 Pseudomonadota bacterium
AGGTCGGCTTTCGCGTCTGGGCCGGCGGCGGCATGGGCCGCACGCCCATCCTCGCCGCACAGATGAGCGAATTAGTGCCCTGGGCGCAGATCCACGTCTACATCGAGGCCATCGTGCGCGTCTACAACCTTCACGGCCGGCGCGACAACGCCTTCAAGGCGCGCATCAAGATCCTCGTCAAGGCCGAGGGCCAGCGCTTCGTCGACCAGGTCAACGCCGAGTTCGCCGCGCTGCTGGAGGGCGACCTGCTGGCCGGCGCGCACCTCATCCCGCAGGCCGAGTTCGATCGCGTCGCGGCCTGCTTCACGGACCCGCGGCCGCTGCCGGATGTGCAGGCATCCCAAGCGCAAGAAGCGCCGACCAACGACACGCCACTGGCCTACCGCCGCTGGCTCGAGCGCAACGTGCACGCGCACCGCCTGCCCGGCTACCGCGCGGTGACGCTCTCGCTCAAGCGCGCCGGCCAGGCGCCGGGCGACGTCACCGCCGCGCAGATGGAGGCCGCCGCCGACCTCGCCGACACCTTCAGCCACGGCGAGCTGCGCGTGACGCACGACCAGAACCTGCTGCTGCCCTGGGTGCCGCAGGCCGCGCTGCGCGCGCTCTGGGAGCAGGCACGCGCCGACGGCTTCGCCACGCCCAACATCGGCCTGCTGACCGACATGATCAGTTGCCCCGGCGGCGACGTCTGCGCCCTGGCCAACGCGCGCTCGCTGCCGGTGGCCGCGGCGATCCGCGAGCGCTTCGACGACCCCGACCGTCTCGACGACATCGGCGACATCGACCTGCACATCAGCGGCTGCATCAACAGCTGCGGCCACCACCACAGCGGCCACATCGGCATCCTCGGCGTCGACAAGGACGGCAGCGAGTGGTACCAGGTCACCGTCGGCGGCGCCGACGGTTCGACACTCAGCGGCCCGGCGGCGGTCGGCCGCATCGTCGGTCCGGCCTTTGCCGCCGATGAGGTGCCGGACGTGGTCGAGGCGCTGATCGAGCTCTACCGCGGCGAGCGCGCGCCCGGCGAGAACTTCGTCGACCTCATCCGCCGCATCGACACCCGCACGCTTCGCCAGACCACCGACGCCGCACGCCGGCACACCGCGCATCCGGTGCCCGTCTGAAGCGCCCGAACACGCCACCCGCGCCCGCCGACCCCGAACGAAAGCCACCCATGCACTTCGTCCCCGCCCACGATCCGGTCTGGACCTCTGCAGCCGACGGCCTCGCGCCGCCGCAGCCGCGCGCCAACGCCCTGCTCACGCTCGCGCAGTGGCAGGCTGCCTGCGCCGGCTGGCCGGCCGAGTTGCCGGTGGGCCTTCTGCTCGACAACACCGTCGACGTGGGCGCGCTCGGCGCCCTGCTCGAAGGCGTCGCGCTCGTCGTGCTGCACTTCCCCAAGTGGACCGACGGCCGCGCCTACTCGCAGGCGCGCCTGCTGCACAGCCGCGTGGGCTACCAAGGCCGGCTGCGCGCGGCCGGCGACGTCATCGTCGACATGCTGCCGCTGCTGCAGCGCAACGGCTTCGACGAAGTGCAGTTGCGCGCGGGCCAGTCGGAGTTCGAGGCGCGCCGCGCCCTGCACTACTTCGCGGGGCACTACCAGGACGACGTCGCGCGCACGCCCGTCACCGACGATCCCGAGCGCGCGGCGCGGCTGCGGCCGGCGCTGGCGCGCCGCGGCCAGGCGAGCCTTGCCGGGCGCGCGCGCAGGACGCCGGGCTTCGAGCAGCGCGTGGCGCAGGCGCTGCACCTGCTGCGGCAGGCCGCCGCCGCGCACCCGGGCCGCATCGTGCAGGCCACCAGCCTCGGCGTCGAGGGCATGGTCATCACCGACCTGATCGCGCGCCACGGGCTGCCGGTGGACGTCGCCACGCTCGACACCGGCGCGCTGCACGCCGAGACGCTGGCGCTGCTGCCGGCCATCGAGCAGCGCTACGGCATCCGCGTCGAGCGCTTCGCGCCGCGGCCGCTGGACGTGCAGCGCTTCGTGCACGAGCACGGCGCGCTGGCCATGCGCCGCAGCGTCGAGCTGCGCCAGGCCTGCTGCGCGCTGCGCAAGCTCGAGCCGATGCAGCGCCTGCTGCAGGGCCGCGACGCCTGGATCACCGGGCTGCGGCGCGAACAGTCCGAGCACCGCGCGCAGGTGCCGCTGCAGGAGGTCGACGGCGACGGCCGCAGCAAGTACTACCCCCTCGCGCACTGGAGCGAGGCCGATGTCTGGCACTACGTGCACCTGCACGAGGTGCCCTACAACCTGCTGCACGACCAGGGCTTCCCGAGCATCGGCTGCCAGCCCTGCACGCGCGCCGTCGCGCCGGGCGAGGACTTCCGCGCCGGCCGCTGGTGGTGGGAGCAGGACGGCCAGCGCGAGTGCGGCCTGCACAGCCGCCCGCAGCCCTTGGCTGCCTGAGGGAGCGCGGCATGGGACGCGTAGTCTTCATCGGCGCCGGGCCGGGTGCGGCCGACCTCCTGACGCTGCGCGGCGCGGCGCGCCTGGCGCAGGCGCAGGTGGTGCTCTTCGACGCGCTGACCGATCCTGCCCTGCGCAGCTTCGCGCCGGCCGCGCGCTGGATCGACGTCGGCAAGCGCGGCTACGGGCGCGCCACCGCGCAGCCGGCGATCGACGCCCTGCTCGTGGCGATGGCGCGCACGCACGACACCGTCGTGCGCCTGAAGGGCGGCGACCCGGGCATCTTCGGGCGGCTGGAGGAGGAGCTGGGCGCGCTGCGCGAGGCCGGCATCGAGTGCGAGATCGTTCCCGGCATCACCGCCGCACTCGCCGCGGCGGCCTGCACGCAGCGCCCGCTCACGCGCCGCGGCCAGGGCCGCTGCGTGAGCCTGGCCACCGCCGTCACGCGTGACGGGACGCGCCGCGAGGCCGGCGACGCATCGCCCGCGCAAGCTCCGCAGGCGCCCCATGCGCGCGGCGACACCGAGGTCTACTACATGGCCGGGCGTCAGCTCGGCCGCCTGGGCCGCAGCCTGCAGGCGCGGGGCTGGGCGGCCGATGCGACGGTCGCCGTGGTCTCGCGCGCCGGTTGCGACGACGCGCTGCACAGCGACCACCGGCTCGACGAGCTCGGCTGCGCGGCGCTCCTGCATGCCGGGCGCCCGACGGTGGTGACGATAGGCGTCGGCGCCCAGCCGCTGGCGCCGCGGCCCAAGACCCGCAAGGCCATGATGGCGGCGTCCGCATCCGGCTCCGTACAAACCCCCTCCACCTAGAATTCGCCGTGCACGGGTGGCGCCTTGGCGCACCGCGTGCAGGCGCCGCGATTTCGCAGGTCGTGGCCGGTTCGCCCCGTCCGAGACTCCGAACTCCACACCATGACCCACGTCGTTCTCGATTCCTGCATCCGCTGCAAGTACACCGACTGCGTCGACGTCTGCCCCGTCGACGCTTTCCGCGAGGGCCCGAACTTCCTGGCCATCGACCCCGACGAATGCATCGACTGCGCCGTCTGCATTCCGGAGTGCCCGGTCAACGCCATCGTGCCCGAGGAGGACGTGCCGGCCGACCAGCTCGGCTACATCGACCTCAACGCCGAGCTCTCGCGCAAGTGGCCCGCCATCACCAAGCGCAAGCCTGCGCCGGCCGATGCCGACGACTGGAAGGACAAGAAGAACAAGCTCCCCCATCTGATCCGCTGAGCCGCGGACGCACCTGCAAGCGAGGACCATGAAACCGACGCCGAACCCCGCCGTGACCGACACCGCCCGCAGCCACGACGGCCCCATCGAGACCGACGCCGTGATCGTGGGCGCCGGCCCGGTCGGCCTCTTCCAGGTCTTCGAACTGGGTCTCCTCGAGATCAAGGCCCACGTCATCGATTCGCTGGCCTATCCCGGCGGCCAGTGCATCGAGCTCTACCCGGACAAGCCGATCTACGACATTCCCGCGGTGCCGGTGTGCACCGGCAAGGAACTGACCGACAACCTGCTCAAGCAGATCGAGCCCTTCGGCGCGACCTTTCACTTCGGGCAGGAAGTGAGCGTGGTGCGCAAGGAGGCCGACGGCCGCTTCTTCGTCGAGACGAGCAAGGGCACGCAGCTGCTCACCAGGACCGTCTTCATCGCCGGCGGCGTGGGCTCCTTCCAGCCGCGCACGCTCAAGGTCGAGGGCCTCGAGAAGTTCCACGGCACGCAGCTCTTCTACCGCGTGCGCAACCCGGCGCAGTTCGCGGGGAAGAACCTCGTCATCGTCGGCGGCGGCGACTCGGCGCTGGACTGGACGCTGAACTTCGCCCAGGAAGGCCCCCACCGCGCCGAGAGCGTGATCCTGCTGCACCGGCGCGACGGCTTTCGCGCCGCACCGGCCAGCGTGGCCCGCATGCGCGAGCTCTGCGACGCGCTCGAGATGCAGTTCATGGTCGGCCAGGTCAGCGGCTTCGAGGAGCGCGACGGGCGCCTCGCATCGATCAAGGTCAGCGGCGGCGACGGCGTCACGCGCGTCGTGCCGCTGGACATGCTGCTCGTCTTCTTCGGCCTGAGCCCCAAGCTCGGCCCCATCGCCGAGTGGGGGCTGGCGATCGAGCGCAAGCAGCTCGTCGTCGACACCGCGAAGTTCGAGACCAGCGTGCCGGGTATCTTCGCCGTCGGCGACATCAACACCTACCCGGGCAAGAAGAAGCTCATCCTCTCGGGCTTTCACGAAGCGGCCCTCGCCGCCTTCGCCGCCGCGCCCTACATCTTCCCGGACAAGCGCGTGATGCTTCAGTACACCACCACCAGCCCCAAGCTGCACAAGGTGCTCGGCGTCGAATCGCCGGTCTTCGACTGAGGCATCGGAGCCTGCCGACAAGAGTCCGGCAAGAGTCCGGCAAGAGCCCGGCAGCGCCCCGCGCGGCAAGCGCGCCTGCGCGCGCCGGCTCAGCGCAGGTTGCCGGTGTGGCCCAGCGAATACCGCCCGGGCTGCGGCCACACCGCCAGGCCGTGCGGCTCGGCGCCGACCTTCACCTCGCGCACCGCGCCGCTGGTGGTGTCGAAGCGGTAGACGACGTCGTCGTAGCGGCCGGCCAGCCACAGGTAGCGGCCGTCGGCGCTGACGTTGCCCATGTCCGGGCTGCCGCCGCCCGGAATGCCCCAGCGCGCGACCACCTTCTCGGTCGCGAAGTCGATCACCGCCACACCGCCCGAGCCCTTGGGCGCGCCGTGGATGCGGTGCGTGCCGCGGTTGACCGCGTAGAGCTGCCGGCCGTCCCGGCTCGGGTAGAGGCCATGCGTGCCGATGCCCGCGGCGATGAAGCCCACGCGGGTGAAGGTGGCGGCGTCGATGACGTGCACGCCGTCGGCGTGCATGTCGGCGACGTAGAAGCGTCGTCCGTCGGGTGCGATGCGCACATCCTGCGGCATGCCCTTGGCCGTCGTGCACAGCTCGGTCGGCCCCGGTTCCCAGACCTTGCCGGGCGCAAGCGGCGCGCGCTCCTTGAAGCGCGTCTCGGGCAGCTCGAGCTTGAGGTAGCCGGCCACCTTGCGCGCGGCGAGATCGATCTTCGCGACGCTGCCGCTGAACTCGCAGGTGAAGATGGCGTAGCTGCCGTCGGCCGCGAAGTCGGCGTGGTTGACGCCCGCGCAGCCCGGCACCTCGATCGCGTACTGGAGCTTCATCGTCTTCGGATCGCGGAAGTCCAGCCGCTTGCGCGCCTCGGCGACGACGATCGCCGACTTGCCGTCGGGCGTGAAGTACAGGTTGTACGGGTCATCGACCGCGACCGCCGCGCCCGGCCTGCCGCTGCGCGGGTCGATCGGCGTCAGGCTGCCGTCGGTGCGGCCCTCGGCATTGTTGGTGACCCACAGCGTGCGCAGGTCCCAGGACGGGACGATGTGCTGCGGGCTGCGGCCGACCTTGAAGCGGTCGACCACCGCGAGCGTCGCCGGGTCGATGACGCTCACGTCGTTGGAGCGCAGGTTGGGCACGTAGACGCGCTCGAGGTCGCCCTTGACGGCCTCGGCGAGCTGGCTGGCGTCGGTGCCCGAATAGACGTTGAGCGGCGCCTGCGCGCCGGCGGCTGCAACCAGGGCGAGGCCCAGTGCCGCGAGGGCGACAACGGAACGATTCGATGACATGGTTCGAGGCTTCAAGCGAAGGAGGATGGAAAACCGGGCGGCCGCAACGCGCTTCATCGCTTCACGCGTCGTTCAGGGCCGCAGCTGCGCGCGGATCGCCTGGACCGACGCGCTGACGATCTGCGCAAGACCCGCCGCGCCCAGTTCGGCGCTGGCGTCCTGCGGATCGCCGCGCACGCCGTCGCGTTCGCCGGGGCGGGCCGGGCGGCCGAGCCGGTCGCGGCGCACGAGGGTGGGATCGACCGCGAGCGCGAGCGAGGTGTCGGCCAGGCCCGCATGCTCGCCGATCGCCGCGTCGGCAAAGCCCTGCGCGCGCAAGGTGGCGGCAAAGCCCGACTGGCTGGCACGGTAGTAGGCACCCAGAGCGTGCACGCGGGCGCCGCCGCGCGCCGCCGCGCTGCGGTTGAAGCGCGCCGCGACGCGCTCGAGCGCGGCCTGGTAGCCGCCGTGGTCGCCGAGCAGGAAGATGTCGCGCAGGCCGTGTCGCGCCAGACTCGCCGCAGCGCCTTCGAGCAGCGCCTCGAACGCCGGCTCGGGCACCGAGATCGTGCCGGCCCAGCGCATGTGCGCCGTCGGCGGATCGATCGCGCCCTCGGGCACATAGGCAAGCACCGGCGCCACCACCGCATTGCCCAGTTCGTGGGCGATGCGCTCGGACAGCCCCTGCACGCGCCGGTTGTGCTTGCCGAGGACCATGTGCGCCCCGTTCTGCTCGGTGCCGCCGATCGGGATCAGCGCGATCGTCGTGCCGGCGGCAATGGCCGCGCGCAGCTCGGGCGAGGTCATGCGCTCGAGGCGGACCTCCGCATCGGCGGCAGCCGCCGCACCCAGCGCGAGCGCGAGCGCGAGCAGGAAGCCAAGGCGCAGGCCGCACGAACGGAAGGTCATCGGATTCGCTTTCGCAGCCTGCGGTGCGCGCTGCGCCGGGCCGCTCGGGCCCGGCCCGTCAAGCGCACGCGCAGGGCGTTCATTGTCCCATGCAGGGCGCAGGCGGCCTGGGCGTGGGCGTGGGCGTGCCGCAGGCGGCTATCATGGCGGTCGACCGCGCCGCGTGCACGGTCATCTTCGCTGGGGGTGTTGCCCCGGTCCTCGTGACCGGTGCGACTGAGAAAGTCCCTTTGAACCTGATTGAGGTAATCCTCGCGCAGGGAAGCAGCCGGATCCGGGCGCCGCGTTCTCCTTCTTCGCCCACCCGTTCGCGTTGCCCACCTGCCATCGACCGAGAAGGCTCACGATGGCATCGACCATACGTTCGTTCGTCCGCACCGCGCCCAAGCACCGGCGCACCCCGTCCGCGCTGGCGGCCCTGATCCTCGTCTGCTGCGCGCTGCCGCCGGCCGCCGCCGACGGGCCATCGCCGCAGACCGTTACCATCACCGGGCGCAGCAGCGCCAACAGCGCAAGCATCGCCGGCTTCGGCGACGTGCCGCTCTCGCGCGCGCCCTTCGCGGCCACCGTCATCACGACCAGCCAGCTCGTCGACGCCGGCATCACCGGCCTTGCCGAACTGACGCGGCTGGATGCCGGCACCACCGACGCCTACAACGCCCCCGGCTACTGGGGCCTGATGGCGGTGCGCGGCTTCACGCTGGACCCGCGCGCCAACGTGCGCCGCGACGGCCTGCCGATCAACGCCGAGACCGCCATCCCGCTGGCCAACAAGCGCGCGCTCGAACTGCTCAAGGGCACGAGCGGCCTGCAGGCCGGAACGAGCGCGCCGGGCGGCCTCGTCAACCTGAGCGTGAAGCGCCCCGCGGGCCATCTGCGCCAGGGCAGCCTGTCCTGGCAGCAGGACGAGAACCTCATCGCCGCCGTCGATCTCGGCGACGGCGATGCCCGCCTGGGCTGGCGCGTCAACGCCGAGATCGGCCACCTGCAGCCGCGCCTGCACGACAGCCGCGGCAAGCGCCACCTGCTGGCCCTTGCCGTCGACGCCGAGCCCGTGGCCGGGACGCTGATCGAGGCGGAGATCGAGGACAGCCGCCAGAGCCAGCCCAGCACGCCGGGCTTCAGCCTGCTCGGCGACCGCCTGCCGAGCGCTCGCGACATCGACCCGCGCATCAACCTCAACAACCAGCCCTGGTCGCTGCCGATGGTGATGAAGGGCCGCACCGGCTCGCTGCGCCTGACGCAGACCCTGCCCGGCGACTGGCGCCTCGTCGCGCACGCCATGCGCCAGCGCCTCGTCAGCGACGACCGCATCGCCTTCCCCTTCGGCTGCAGCAGCGAGGACGACTACACCCGCTACTGCAGCGACGGCAGCTTCGACCTCTACGACTTCCGCAGCGAAGGCGAACACCGCAGCAGCGACGCGCTGGAAGTCGCGCTGCAGGGGCACGCGCAGCTCGCCGGCATGACGCACGCGCTGCGCCTGGGCGTGCTGCACGCGCGCCAGCGCGCGCGCTTCGGGCGGCAGGCCTACAACTGGGTGGGATACGGCCGCATCGACGGCAGCGTGATGCTGCCGGCGGACCCCGCGCTCACCGACGAGAACACCGACCGCGACGAGCGCAGCACCGAACTGCAGGCGCAGGACCACGTCGCGCTCACCCGAGAGGTCGGCCTGTGGCTGGGCCTGCGCCACACGCGGCTGGATCGCAGGAGCGTACGCACCGACGGCTCGCGCGCCACCGCCTACACGCAGGCCTTCACCACGCCCTGGCTGGCCATGAGCATGAGCCTTGCCGCCGACACGCTCGTCTACGCGAGCTGGGGCCAGGGCATCGAGAGCACCGTCGCCCCCAACCGCCGCCGCTACACCAACGCCGGCCAGCCGCTTGCCGCACTGCGCAGCCGCGGCGTCGAGATCGGCCTCAAGCAGCGCGGCGGCACCGTCGACTGGAGTCTTGCCGCCTTCGACATTCGCCGCCCCGAATGGGCCGACATCGGCGACTGCAGCGACGACGCAAGCTGCACGCGCCGAGCCGACGGCGCCTCGCGCCACCGCGGCCTGGAGGCCGAGGGCGAATGGCGCAGCGGCCCCTGGAGCCTGCGCGGCAGCGCGCTGTGGCTGCACGCGCGCCGCGAAGGCTCGCTGCAGCTCGGGCTGAACGGCAGGCAGCCGACCAACGTGCCCGCACGCAGCCTCAAGCTGCAGGCCGCCTACAACGTCGCGGCCGTCCCGAGCCTCGCGCTGCTGGGCTTCGTCACCTACGAGGGCCGGCGCATGGTGCTGCCCGACAACAGCATCGCCACCCCCGGCTGGACGCGCGTGGACCTCACGCTGCGCTACGCCCAGCGGATCGGCGGGCACGATCTCGTCTGGCGCTTTGGCGTCGACAACCTCGCCGATGCGCGCGCCTGGAAGGAGTCGCCCTACCAGTACGACCACGCCTACCTCTACCCGCTGGCCCCGCGCACCTGGTCGCTGAG